>JBGCDT010000108.1:0-4568 GCA_045105695.1 Saprospiraceae bacterium
ACGCCTCCTGCAAATGCAATACGGAATCGAAACCAATGGTGAAAACTGGGGAACAAATATTTTATTAAATAATAACACAAGGGAGCAAGATTTCAATAACGAAATAGCCCAAGGCATAGAAACAAATACACTAATCATTGGCCTTGATCTAAGTTATCAGTTCTTCCACAATATGTACATCGACCTAAATTACTTTTATAGGAATCAGAATAGTGAAGACAATGCATTTGATTTAAAAACCAACTATATAGGTGGCGGAGTAAGAGTAAATTTGAACAGAGACAGCAGAGGCGATTTTTAAAAGCGTAGAAAAACATCAACAGAGTATTATGACAACAACTAAAGACCTAACAACAGTCTTACACGAAATAGTAAAAGACAGAATCCTAGTTCTTGACGGAGCAATGGGGACGATGATTCAGGAATATAGACTAGAAGAAAAAGATTTTCGCAGCGAACGATTCGCTAATCACCCTTGTGATGTAAAAGGAAACAATGACTTGCTATCTATTACCCAACCACACGTTATAGAAGCTATTCACAAAGCTTATTTAGATGCGGGTTCGGACATCATCGAGACGAATACTTTTAGTTCCACTTCCATTGCTCAGGCAGATTATCAGATGGAACATTTGGCTTATGAGCTGAATAAAGCTTCGGCTGAAGTAGCCAAAAAAGCGGCCATAGAATATACTGCTAAAAATCCAGATAAACCAAGATTCGTAGCTGGAGCCCTTGGGCCAACCAACCGTACTGCTTCGCTAAGCCCAGACGTAAACGACCCTGGATATCGAGCCATCACTTTTGATCAATTGGTCGATGCTTATTACGAGCAAACCAAAGGTCTCGTTGATGGAGGTGCGGACATACTTTTGGTAGAAACTATTTTCGATACGCTGAATTGCAAAGCAGCTCTTTTTGCCATCGATAAATTATTTGATGAGTACAATATGAAGTTGCCCATCATGATATCGGGGACCATCACGGATGCATCTGGTAGAACATTATCTGGACAAACCGTAGAAGCTTTTTGGATCTCTGTAAGTCATATGAATTTGTTTTCTGTTGGTTTGAACTGTGCGCTGGGAGCGAAAGAAATGCGACCACATATTGTAGCACTTTCTAAAATCTCAGACTGCTACGTCAGTGCTTATCCAAATGCAGGTTTGCCCAATGAGTTTGGTGAGTACGATCAAGACCCAGAAACGATGCAATCCTTTATCCGCGACTTTGCCAGTAATGGTTTTGTAAATATCATCGGAGGTTGCTGCGGAACTACACCCGACCATATTAATGCAATGGCCGAAGGAGTCAAAGAAGTTGCTCCGCGTGAAATTCCTGAACAGGAAGGACTCAGTCAGTTCTCTGGATTGGAGCCATTGATTATGCGTAAGGATTTGAATTTTGTAAATATCGGTGAGCGTACTAACGTGACGGGTTCTAAAAAATTTGCACGACTAATAAAGAACGGTGATTTAGCAGAAGCACTTTCCGTTGCTCAACAACAGGTAGACGGTGGTGCGCAAATCATTGATATAAATATGGATGAAGGTCTGCTGGATTCTGAAAAGGCGATGGTTGAATTTCTTCACTTAGTGATGGCAGAACCAGATATTGCGAAGCTACCGATCATGATCGATTCTTCTAAGTTCAGTGTCATAGAAGCAGGGCTGAAATGTGTACAGGGAAAATGTATTGTCAATTCGATTTCTCTAAAAGAAGGAAAAGAAGAGTTTATCCGGCAAGCGAAAATTGTTCGACGATATGGAGCGGCTGCAGTAGTAATGGCTTTCGATGAAGAAGGACAGGCAGATACCATTTCCCGAAAGGTGGAAATTTGCCAAAGAGCCTATAAGGTTCTAACAGAAGAAGTTGGCTTCAAACCAACCGACATCATTTTCGATCCAAATATTTTTGCAGTAGCAACAGGTATCGAAGAACACAACGAATACGCCATCAACTTCATCGAGGCCACTCGTCAGATAAAAGAAAAATGCCCCGGCGCGAAAATCAGCGGGGGAGTGAGTAACATCTCTTTTTCCTTTCGAGGAAATAACAACGTGCGGGAGGCGATGCATTCTGCCTTTCTTTATCACGCCATCAAAGCAGGTATGGACATGGGAATTGTCAACGCAGGTATGATGGAGATTTATGAAAATATTCCAAAGGAACTTCTGGTACTAGTCGAAGATGTATTGTTCAACCGAACAGAAAATGCAACAGAAGCGCTGACCGACTACGCACAACGTGTAAAAGACGGAGGCCGAGTACTTGTCAAAGATATGTCCTGGCGAGAGGGAACGGTAGAAGAACGATTATCTCATGCCTTGGTAAAAGGAATCACAGAATTTATTGACGAAGATACAGAAGAGGCTCGTCAAAAATACGATATGCCGTTGCACGTCATCGAAGGCCCGCTGATGGATGGAATGAACATCGTTGGTGATCTCTTCGGAGAAGGAAAAATGTTTTTGCCACAAGTAGTAAAGAGTGCGCGAGTCATGAAAAAGTCCGTAGCGATTCTGACGCCATATATTGAAGCCGCAAAAGCAAAGGGCGGAGACACTTCTGCAAAAGGAAAAATTCTGATGGCAACTGTGAAGGGTGATGTTCATGACATTGGTAAAAACATCGTAGGTGTCGTATTGGGTTGTAACAATTATGATATTGTAGACATCGGAGTGATGGTCCCTTGTAGCGAAATTTTGAAAAAAGCCAGAGCTGAAAAAGTAGATGTCATAGGGCTGAGTGGTTTGATTACGCCTTCGTTGGACGAGATGGTTTATGTAGCTAAGGAGATGGAGAGGGAAGGGTTTACAATTCCATTATTGATTGGTGGAGCGACTACTTCCAAGACACATACTGCTGTAAAAATAGAACAGAATTACTCTGGGCCAGTCGTTCATGTTTTAGATGCTTCTAAATCGGTTGCTGTTGTAAGTACATTGTTAAGTAAAGAAGGAGATACCAGCGCAAAGTTTGTAGCAGATCTAAAAACAGAATATGACAGAGTGCGAGAACTTCGCGGTAATCGCAAATCCTCCAAAAAATATCTAACCATTGAAGCTGCTCGTGCTAATAAGCTAAAGTTAGATTGGAACAACTATGAACCGGCAAAACCTAAGTTCACCGGCATCAAAGTTTTTGACAACTACAGCTTAGAAGAGCTCAGCGAGTACATCGACTGGACGCCATTTTTTACGACTTGGCAATTGCGTGGAAAGTATCCAGCCATTTTTGAAGACGAAATAATAGGGGAGGAGTCCAAAAAATTATTCAATGATGCGCAAAGCATGCTACGTCAAATCATAGACGAAAAGTGGTTAACGGCAAAAGGAGTCTTCGGCATCTTCCCAGCCAACAGCGTAGCAGATGATGACATCGAAGTTTATAAAGATCAAAATCGCGAGGAGGCTGATGTTGTTCTACGTAATTTGCGCCAACAAAGAAAGAAAGCACCAGGACAACCCAATTTTTCACTGACAGATTTCCTCGCTCCAAAAGAAACGGGTAAAGAAGATTACATTGGAGCATTTGCTGTTACCACAGGACATGGTATCGAAAAGCACGTAAAAGCTTTTGAAGAAAATCACGATGACTATAACGCTATTTTGCTAAAAGCATTAGCTGATCGCCTCGCTGAAGCATTTGCCGAAAGACTTCACGAAAGAGTCCGAAAAGAATTCTGGGCTTACGCCACTGAAGAAACATTAGTAAATGAAGACCTCATTTCTGAAAAGTACAAAGGCATCCGACCGGCACCTGGCTATCCGGCTTGCCCTGAGCATACAGAAAAGCAGACTTTGTTTGAACTACTTGATGTAGAAGTGAACACTGGAATCAAGCTAACAGAAAGCTGTGCTATGTATCCGGCAGCGGCAGTGAGCGGCTGGTATTTCGCACATCCAGAATCTAAGTACTTCGGCCTAGGGAATATCAATCGGGATCAAATGGAAAGTTACGTGGAGCGAAAAGGCTGGACGATGGAAGAAGGGGAGAAGTGGTTGCAGACGGTTTTGAATGAGTAGATTTTTTTAGGGTGGAAGAGGGTAGGAGAGGGCTGAAAATGGTAGAAGAGGGTTTCCTCAATTTGTGGTAGACGTCATGTTATTCTTAATCTGATTCAAACAATAATACCTCTAAAAATAAGAAAAGGGCGGAAGAGATCCACGTTCTATGTGAACCCTCTTCTGCCCTTTTCTACCCTCTACAGTCCTCTTCTACCGTCGCTCCCTAAAGCGAAAAATAATCCGTCTCCTCGATCCGTCCCTTCATCACGCTCTTGATATCCATGATAAATCCATCAGCGGCCATCATCTTTTGGTAGTCCGATTCTTCCAATTGGAAATATTCTTTGTGGCTAACGGCGATGACTACAGCGTCAAAATCTCGATTGGTATTATCAGAAAGTTCTAGGTCGTAGTGTGACTTGGTTTCCGCTGGGCAAGCCTGTGGGTCATTGATCACTACCTCTCCACAAACGTTTGATAAGTGACGAGCTACATCAGCTGCTTTTGAATTACGGATGTCAGTTACGTCTTCTTTGAAAGTAATTCCCATGATGAGAA
>JBGCDT010000109.1:0-35934 GCA_045105695.1 Saprospiraceae bacterium
CTGATACCATAGCAAGGTCGATTCCATCGGTAAACAGTGGAATTGTGAACTTGCAAAGCGCGTAACTTGGGAACTAGTCCTTTCTGAATCATTTTGATAGACTCTTCTTTTACGTCGCTACTCAACAAGACCCTGAAACGAGCAATGTCTTCCCGATAAATATCCATGATTGAACCTTTTATCCATCGACTACCAAAATTCACCCGAGGACTACGCTCTCGCATATGCTGATGTGAACTACGCGTATCTATTGATTGCTGAAGTAGTGCAATTCGTGACTCATGCCATAGCCTTCTACCAAATACAATCGGAGAATTTGCCGCAATTGCCATAACTGGCGCAGCTACTAACTGAGAGATGTTGTACATCTGAACAAAATTCTCAGGAGCGATCTGTAAGTGAAATTGAAAACTGGTGTTACAAGCTTCTAGTAAAGGCGAATCATGTTTTACTAACAATTCATCTACGCCATTTAATCGTAGTTCATAAGAGGAGCCGATGAGCTGTCTGTTGATGGATTCCATGAGCGCGTAGTAGCGTTTCATTGGAGTGAGGTTCTCCATCTCTAGGTGGAACTTTCGGAGGGTAGGGAGGATGCCAGTTAGAATCAGTCGGGTATCCATCGTCTTCAGCTTGGCTCTGATTTTATTCAGTTTCTCTACATTCTCTTGTTCCATTTTGCTAAAGCACTTTCCTTTGAGAAGGCGAGGAGTCAGGTTTGTTTCCAGATTGAATTTCGCCAATTCCGTTTCTACCCAATCGTATTTTTTCATTTTGTCCAGCGCTTCCATTGCTTTTGTTGCTGGCTTATATGCTTTATCATCTACGAGACACATCTCCTGTTCTGCTCCGATACGAGTTACTTTATTTTCAAAATAATCATTATCCAACATGTGCTGTAACGCTTGTACATCGTCGAGGAGGTGTTGCACAAAGCGGTGCATGGATGCTTCGTTTTGTAGAATGGATACTTTCTGTTCGCCCATTGGTATTTCGTTTTTGTTTTATCGTTTCGTCTTTTTCGGAAGGCACTTTCGTGCAAAGAATTGATATCTCACAATGTGATAAATGTAATATTTAATTTTAAGAAATTCAGAAGGAAGGAAGGAATTATTTTGGATTACCTGGAGGATGGAAGTTTAAATGCTAAGAAAATGTGCGACACACCAAAATAATATTTCACAACATCTTTTGAGTAATTCACTAGGAGATAAAAATATGGATATGAAAAAAGCAAAACTACTGATGGGTATCTGCTGTCTCTTTCTCTATACGGCCATTGTATATACGAATTGCAGACGAAAACCTGATTCTAAAATAAAACAGTACCAGCACCTGATGGAAGAAATCAAAGAAGAGAAAGTAGTCGCGAAAGATACCCTGGACATGTAAGTGTCTTGTTGGGAAAGAGCATTTGCTAGAGGGTGGTAGTTTTTAACTGAACCAAGGCTAAAAGAAATCGCGCTGCGATCTCATGGACCACAGCGCGATTTCTTTCTCAAATACCTTACTTACTATACGCAGGCAACTCAAAGCTAAAAGCCGTTCCCTCATTCAATTTACTTTGTACTTTGATAGTCGCGTTATGCAATTCTAGAATTTTTCGAGCAATTGCTAATCCAAGGCCAGCGCCATCTTTCTTTGTTTCGCTTGGTTGGTCAGCTTGTCCATAGCGTTCGAAGATGGCAGACTGTTCTCCTTCGGGAATACCCGGGCCGGTATCTGAAATTCTTACAGATACGTTTTTACCAACAGGTTCTAAAGTAATATTTACTTCGCCACCTTTAGGCGTAAATTTCAGCGCATTGTCCATTAGGTTTTGAATGACCCGTTCTACCAAACCGATGTCTGCGAAGACCATAGGGATTTCAGCGGAAGCGTTTAGATTCATTTTGATGCCGCGCTCTTTAGCAAGTAGTTGATATTTTTGAAAAATATCCTGAGCGATTTCTGCGATAAAGAAAGGTTCTTTCTTTGGTTGTATTTGCTTGGCTTCTAATTTAGAGTATTCAAAGAGTTGACCAATGAGTTTTGACAATCGATCGCCACTACTTAGCGTAGTCTCCAAATACTGTTTTCTTTGCTCTGGACTAATACTGTCATTTTTCAATAACAATGTTTCTACATAGCCTTTCATGATAGCCAGGGGCGTTCGCAGGTCGTGTGAAATATTAGCAATTAGCTCGCGGCGAAGGTTTTGTACAGATTTTAATTCGTCAATATTCGCTACGATGGTATCTGCCATTTCATTAAAGTTATTGGACAAACCAGCCAGGTCACCTGAGCCTGTGGTCTTTGCACGAGCGTTATAATCTCCTTCTTTGAATCGGCGAACAGTATCTATTAATTCCCTTAAATTTTTTGTTAGAAACCAAATAGCTAATAGACCAATCAACATTGCACCTCCGAGTGTGAGCAAAAACATATTCGCGCCCATCTTGAATAAATAATTACCATCCAACATACCGGCCACTGCTGCACGATCATCTCCCATTAGAATAATATACATATACCCAGTGAGTGTTTCGCCATCCATGATAGGAGCTGCAGAGAATACTTTGTGCGCTCCAGGGTGTCTGGGATCTTCACCAGTTACGCAGATGGGATTACCTTTGGCAGCAACAAATTTTTTGATAGGTTTTAAATCTACGTGTTCTAATTTTATTTTTTTATCAGGGGCTACATACATTAATATATTACCAACCTTATCTAAAAGATATACTTCAACACTTGGATTGATAACCATCATAGAATGCATGATGTCTTGAACGGTAGCGGTATCTACTACTCCGTTTTGATCAACTGCCAACTTGGTATGCTTTACTGCATAATCTGCAATATCGGCATGAAGAACCTGACTGACTTCATCATAGTACTGACGACTGATCCGTTGGGTAATAAACATATAACCAATACCAATCAAAATCATTAGTACAAGTAAAGTAGCGGATATGCGAAAGTATAATTTGTTGTTTTTCATAATTCTTCATTGAACCGGTAGCCGACGCCCCAGGTGGTCAAAATATAGGTAGGCTCTTGTATGTTGGGTTCTATCTTTGAACGGAGTCGATTGATGTGCGAATTGACCGTGTGTTCGTATCCTTCGAAGTCGTAACCCCAAACGAGGTTTAGTATTTTTGCTCTGTCGTAGCTTTTGCCAGGATTAGAAGCGAGGAGGCTTAGTAATTCAAATTCTTTAGGGGAGAGATCTATTCGTTTGTCTTCTAGTGTGACTTTTCTTTTATCAATATCTACAGCCAAATTTCCAAATTCTAACAAGGTGTTTCCGGCCTTCTGAGCATTCGCATTCATCATTTCCATTCTACGAAAGATAGCCTTCACTCTGGCAATGAATTCTCGGATACTAAAAGGCTTGGTTAGATAATCATCAGCGCCCATTTCGAGTCCGAGGACTTTATCTATCTCTTCAGATTTTGCAGTGAGCATTAATATTGGGACACGAGCATTGGCTGCACGGACTTCCCGACAGATTTCCATCCCATCTTTTCGAGGGAGCATAACGTCGAGAATTAATAATTCGTAATTGTTTTTGAGTGCTTTCTCCAGGCCGATTTGACCATCGTATGCAACGTCGCAATCACATTCTAAATCTTTCAAGTGGATTTTTAGTAATTCGACAATATCACGGTCGTCTTCTACTATCAGGACTTTTCGCATTGGTTTTTGTTTTTGCAAGATTTCACAAAAGTTATAAAACGAAAATTAGCCATCCAGGGTTCATGATTAAATCTGTCAGATTGTAATTCGTTTGCATTGCAAATTTAACCAGAAAGTATCACAATAGTATCACAAGGAGGTAGGGCTTGTATCACAGGTGACTAAAAGAAAATGGTAAGAATAAGGTAGGTTACATAAACCAGATGGTGATCCAGTCATAAATCCAAACTCTGTTTTTGTAGATCAAAACAACAAGTGCTAAGCCTCCGAATATGGCTAACATCCGTAGATTTCTCATGCTCTGATTATACTTCTCTCTGCGATTCTTATAACGATGTCGTTTGGATAATGCCATTTTGGATTGGTAGTTTTCTAATTTTCTGCAAAGGTAGTGATTTCGTAATTACGAAGTTTTTCTTTTTAGGTTACTTAGTCTTTGTTTGAGTATTAGATTTATTACAATCAAACCAATAAGCAGTAATGGATAGAGAACACAAAACAAAAAGGTATTTACTTCATAATAGGACGATCCAAAGATATTAGCCACATTGATGATGAAGTCTGTGCAGTAGTTGTAAATGAACTTGAAGAGCTGTTCCATGAATTTTATTTTAAATCTTTAATAGTTGCTCGGACATCTAGTATTCTAGTAAACAGAGAGAAGATGATCATCGGAACTAAAATGGCAAAGATGAGCACATTGGCTAGTCCGTAACTTCCGGTACTCTTCATGGAATTTATGATTCCAAAATAAAGTGGGTCCGTAGTCTCAAAATGATTGTTCAATAATTTTACATGATGTTTTTTACAATGCTCGGTGTCATTGTGGCAAGCCCAGCTGCATTGCTCATCTAATTTTTCAGAAGAGTTAATTCTACTGGAATTATTTTGTAGACTTTCCGAATTGGTTAATCGCACTAACTCATTTGTAAAAATTATTGTTAGAATTGGAATGAGCAATAGAATGATATTTCGGATGTCTCTTCTCATTCTCCTACCTTGACCTCTCCGCCAACAATAGTCCAAAGCACTTCTGTGCCTAGTATTTTTCCATCCTCACAAGTCAGCAAATCTTCTGAGAGAATAACCACATCTCCCAATTTTCCAACTTCCAAAGAACCTTTGTCTTTCTCCTCAAAACCAGCATAGGCATTTCCTAAGGTGTATGAATAAAGGGCCTCCTCACGGGTCATCGCTTGCTCTGTAAAAAACTCCATTCCGCTGTCTGCACGCTTTCGAGTGACGGAGGCGTAGTAAGAGGCAATCGGACTAACATCCTCTACGGGAGCATCTGTTCCATTGGCAATGACAACGCCTTCATCCAAGAGCGCTCGCCAAGCATAGGCACCATCTCTTGCTCGTTCTTCTCCCAATCGCTCTACTACAAAAGGAGCGTCTGAGGTACAATGAATCCCTTGCATGGAAGCAATCACGTTCAGTTCTTTAAATCTTGGAATATCCTCTGGGTTTAAATGCTGCGCATGTTCGATACGCCAGCGCCAGTCTTTTTTATCGGGCTTTGCTTTGAAGTTTTTTTCGAAGATGTCCAGTACTTCTCGATTGGCTCGATCGCCGATGGCATGAACACAAAGTTGTAGATTGTATTGGTTAGCTAAGCTGGCAATATTTTTCACTTCCTCAATGGTCGTGGTATTCTGTCCGTGAAAACCTGGCTTGTCATGGTAAGCTTCCAATAGCCAAGCACCTCTTGAACCAAGCGCTCCATCAACTTCTGTTTTTATAGCTTTTACGGAAAGGAAATGATCGCCCAAATCCAACCAAGGATAGTTATCTAGTTTACCTTTCATCTCCTCATAGCTGTGGCGGATCATCACCCAAAGTCGTACGTTGAGCTCTTCAGCTTCTGCTAATTCTCTTAGCCATTTCAAATCTTGAAATTTCAAACCGGCATCTTGAAAAGAGGTGATCCCTTTGGATAAACACTCCTTCTCAGCGGCTCTGATTTTTTCCAACCAATTTGCTTTTTGCTCTTCAGGAGAAAGCTTATTGTAGAACTCTCCCCAAGCAGACCACAAGGCATCTTCTGCCCGCTCTTCAAAAACACCGATTGGATTTCCTCTTTGATCTCTAATGATAGCACCTCCACTAGGGTCGGGTGTTTCTTTATTGATGCCGACCATTTCCATGGCTTTTGCATTTGCGAAAGAGGCATGGCCGCTAGCGTGTGAAAGCAGTACAGGGTTGTTGGGCGTGAGTGCGCTGAGTTCGTCGTGTAAAGGATAGCCTTCTATCTGCTGCGCCAGTGGTTGGTCCCACTTTTCTTGATGCCAGCCGCGCCCCATGATCCAATCTCCAGGTTTTGCTGTTTTTGCTTTTTCTGCAACTTTGTCTAATATCTCCTGCCAATTTTTTGTGTTTAATAAGTTGAGGTTAATCATGCTTTCGCCGAGTCCGACATAGTGACCATGGCCTTCTATAAAACCGGGCATGACGAAGTTTCCTTTTGCGTCAATGGTTTTAGTATTCTCTCCTGAAAAGGATTTTATTTCATCATCATTTCCTACAGCTATTATATGATGGTCCTTAATAGCGATGGCTTTAGCTTTTGGGTTGGCTTTGTCCATCGTGGTGACATTTCCGTTTAGGATAACGAGGTCGGCTGTTTGCTTTTTATCTCCAGTGGATTTATTTTCAGCGCATTGTAAGAGTATTGTTATTAAAACAAAAAATGAAATGGATTTTATCGTTTTTAGAAGCATAGGGAAGTGTTTTTTCTAAAGTAGAATAGAGAAGTTCAATGAAAAGGTAATTGTACTGTTATCAATTATCGATACAAATTAGTTTCATTCAGATACGCATAAACTTTATCCGAAACTAAGTACTGGACAGAATGTTCAGCCTTGATGCACTTGCGAATGTAACTTGCAGAAATGTGCATCTCTGGAGCATCGAACAATTTTACGTTGGGATGATTCTGTAGCTCACCTAAGTCGTAGCCAGGCCTTTTGTAGACATAGATTTCATAATCCCGTAGTAGAATTTCGTAGTTTTTCCACTTGTGTAAAGTGGCTAGGTTATCACCACCCATGATAAGTGCGAATTTATCTTTAGGATATTTTTCCTTTAGGTATGTTAGCGTATCAATAGTATAAGAAGGCTTAGGTAAATCAAACTCAATATTAGAAGCTCTGATATTGGGATTGTCTCCAATGGCGAGATGAGCAAGATGTAGCCGGTCATAATCTTTAGCTAAACTAGCTTTGTTCTTTAACGGATTTTGAGGGCTGACGACCAGCCATATTTCGCCAAGATCTGTTTGTGTCGCCATGTAATTGGCGATTATCATATGACCAATGTGGATAGGGTTGAAGGAACCGAAGAACAGACCTTTTTTCATAATTAAGTTTCTTTATTCGCTTAAAGTTTCTTCTTTTGATTTTTGGATAGCATCAAATAGTTCTTGAATGTCATCGTCTTCCAGCAAGTCTTCTTCAGGAATATCCACGAGCCATTGACCATTTATATTCTTCAAGAAAAAACTATCTCTGAATTGACGACCTTCATCGTCCATAATGTAGTCACAAATGGCTTTACTTTCGAACTCTTCACATTTCATAGAAAGAAAAACAGCAGGGCTCAACACTTCTGGTTCTTCTCCACTGGCCTTGATGGTTTCTTCAGCCCAGTTGATCCATTCGATAGCATTTCCTGTACTTAATTCTTTAGCCTTTTGGTATTCATTCTGATCAATCCAATCTTGCCATTGACGGGCTACCTTTTCAGGAGTATTAGGCAATTCTTTTTTATCGGAAGAACAATTAGAAAGAAGGAGGGAGAAGAAAAGTATTAGGGAGAGGAGCGGAATTCTTTTCATCAGAAAAATATTTGACCGCTGATTAATAACAATAGAATTACAAATCAGCGGTCATTTAGAGAATGATCAGTGGTTGACTAGTTGCTCAGCATCACTGGCATCACCAACATCAATATTTCTTCGCCCTCTTCGTTTTCAGTAGGTAGTAATATACCTGCGCGAGTGGGAGAAGATAGTTCGATTTTTACTTCGTCAGATTCTAGAACGTTTAGCATCTCAATCAAAAACTTAGCATTGAAACCAATTGTCAACGGATCACCGTCGTAGGTACAATTCATTTGCTCGCTCGCTTCATTAGAGAAATCTAAATCCTGAGCAGAAATTTTTAAATCACTTTCGTTTATGTTGAGGATAACCTGATTGGTTGTTTTATTTGCATAAATCGCAATACGCTTAAGAGAGTTCTGAAAGTCTTTTCGTGTAAGGGTCAACAAGTTTGGATTGTCAACTGGAATCACTGCATTGTAATCTGGATAGCGAGCATCAATCAATCTGCAAATCATCTGCACATTATCAAAACTAAAGAATGCATTTGCTTTATTAAACGCCAGCGTTGCTTCTCCGTTTCCTGAGATAGCTCCTTTCAGTAAATTCAAAGCCTTCTTAGGAATGATGAACGAGGTAGATACTTCGCTAGAAACATTATTAAAAGAATACTTCACTAGCTTATGTGCGTCTGTAGCAACAAAGGTCAATTTATTGAAATCAACTTGTAAAAATACACCAGTCATTGCCGGACGTAATTCGTCGTTGCTAGTCGCAAATAAAGTTTTGCTGATCGCTTGCGTCAACACCGTGTTAGGAACTTTTACTGTGTCTACTGAATCAGGTTCTGGTATATTTGGAAAGTCATCACCGTTCTCACCAGCTAGTCGATACTTACCATAAGAAGAGGTAATCTCGATACCATAGTTTTCCATGTTCACATTAAAGGTTACTGGTTGAGCAGGTAACTCTTTCAACGTGTCTAATAATATTTTTGCAGGGATAGCAACTTTGCCATTCGTATCAGCATTCACTTCTAAATTGGTGATGATAGAAGTTTCCAGATCGGTAGCAGCGATCGTCAACATTCTACCTTCGATAGTGAAAAGAAAATCTTCAAGAATCGGTAGGACAGGGTTAGAGCCAATGGCTCCTGCTGCAATTTGCAACTGTTTTAAGAGAGTAGAGGAAGGTACGCTGAATTTCATGTTGTTATTTTAAATCAGTCAATAGAGAAGGCAAAAATAACAGTTCAGCAGGACATTTATAGAATAAAGTACCAACAGAATGTGGATAACTTAGTCTGTTCATTCAATAAAGAAGTAAGGGTAAGCTTAAATGAAAACAGCGCCACGAAAACTAAATTTCGTAGCGCTGTTTTGGGAGGACTTACTATTGTTCGGTCCTATAAATTAGTTAATGACTATCCACGTCCGAATGGTGGTGGGTCACCCATTCTTCCGAATGGTGGAGGATCGCCTAGGCCACCTTTGATGGTTGTCAATGACTTATTGTTTAATGTCTTAGCAGAATCAGAGATCTGCGCTAAATTCAACTTTACTTTTTTCATGGTAGAGTTTTTTGTTTGTTATAAAAAAATATTAATTCGTCGATAGTAAAATTAAAACTAATATCTCGGAAAAAAGATTTTTTCATATAGGAATTTATTGTCAAATGACAAAAACAAGCCTTTTTAGGGAGATTTTAACAAAAAATACCAATAAATGGGTAGGTGAATTTCAGACGATTTTACTCTTCTTCCTTTCCAGCCTCTACTTTTTCTTCGTTTGTTGCGTCCTCTTCTTCGGTTTCTTCTTCCTCCAAAGACAGCATATCCTTCGCATTTAGGTAAGTGAACCACTTCACTACCTTCTTAATATCACCAATGCTTACACGATCTTCGTCATAGGTAGGCATCACGGTTCGGAAATATTCTACCAAAGTTTTAGTGTCTGTGTTGTGCGGAACAGGTGGATTGCTTTCAACCTTTTCCAACATAGAACGAAAGACTTCTTTCAGCTCCAACGTATCCTCTGGGCCATCTGTGTAGATGCCGATAGAAGCTAACGGTGTGAATTGATGTCTTCTTGTTGGTGCAAATTTTCTTTTGCCCGTTTCTATGTTTTCTACAATGAGTCCATTATTTCTATTGGCTACCATTTTGAAAACTCCAGGTAAGCCACTCACGGCTACAAATTCATCTAGTTTCATTTCTTATCTCTATTTATAAAATTTATTTTGATAAAATCTTTCAGTTCGCAAAACTACGAAATGATTTGTGTTCACAAAGTTTTGAATGACGTTCGGTTTGCACAAAGCAAAAAGGAATTAATATGCCATCAATCGTTTTAGTTGCTCAACTAATCTTTCTTGCGGCAAATAATCTTTCTCCAATTCTTTGGCAAATGGAATTGGTGTATCCAAAGCTCCAACTCGTAAAACCGGAGCATCCAGATGTTCAAACAAATGCTCAGAAATGTAAGCCGATATTTCTCCTCCTAGTCCACCATACAAACTGTCTTCATGCAAAACCAAAACTCTATTCGTCTTTCTAACCGTTTCATCAATCGCTTCATAATCCAGAGGAACCAATGAACGCAAGTCAATGATTTCTGCATCTGCTCCAAGATCATTTACCACCTCAGTTGCCCAGTGAACGCCCATTCCATAAGTGATGATGGACAAGTCGTTTCCTTCTCGAACAGTTTTAGCCTTTCCAATTTCTACGGTATAATATTCATCAGGAATTTCAGCGGATAAACTTCTGTATAATGCCTTGTGTTCAAAAAACAAAACTGGGTTTGGATCTTCAAAACTCGCTAATAACAATCCTTTTGCATCGTAAGGGTTCGAAGGATAAACAACTTTTAAACCTGGGGTGTGTGCAAACCAAGCTTCGTTCGTCTGCGAGTGAAACGGCCCCGCTCCAACTCCTCCACCAGAGGGCATGCGGATCACTACATCTGCATTGGTTCCCCAACGGTAGTGCAGTTTCGCTAGGTTGTTAATAATTTGCGTGAAAGCACAAGTGACAAAATCTGCAAACTGCATTTCAATCATAGACTTATAGCCTTTCAGAGAAAGTCCCAGGCCAATACCTACAATTACACTTTCACAAATAGGTGTGTTCCGTACTCGCCCACTTCCAAACTCCTCCAGGAAACCATCGGTGATTTTAAAAACTCCTCCGTAGTCTGCAATGTCTTGTCCCATCAGTACGAGGTTGTCATGTTTTTTCATGGCCGCATGCAAACCGTCCTTGATGGAATCAATAAATCGCTTTTCTGTAAGACCATTGCCTGTCTGGCTTCCGTCCGCAGACAGGTTAGAAGGTTCGATTACTTCTTGTCTGTATGGAGCATAGACATCTGCTATCTCATTTTCTATTGTACTACTAATGACTGGTTCTGCAAAAGCGACTTCCAGTCCCTCGTTAATTTCTTTTTTTATGCTTGCGCGCAAATCCGCCACTTCCGATTCTGTAATGACATTTTGCGAAAGCAAGTACTGTTCGTAATTAGTCAAAGGATCTTTAGCCGCCCATTCGTCCATTAGTTCTTTTGGAACGTACTTGGTGCCAGAAGCTTCTTCGTGGCCACGCATTCTGAAAGTCTTACATTCTATAAAAACAGGCTCTGGTTTTTTTCTGATTTGCGCAGCTATTTTTTTCAAAGTACTGTAAACTTCTAGCACATTATTTCCATCAAGGATGTAAGAACGCATGCCGTAACCTTTGGCGCGATCTGCGAGATCCTTGCAATTGTATTGTTGGGAAGTAGGAGTGGATAATCCGTAGCCGTTGTTTTCGATTAGAAAAATGACTGGTAGTTGCCAGACGGAAGCAACGTTTAATGCTTCATGAAATTCTCCTTCGCTGGTTCCACCTTCGCCAGTGAAAGCTAATGCGACACCTGGCTCCTTATTCAATAAATGTGATAGACCAACTCCACCTGCTAAAGACAACTGCGGTCCGAGGTGAGAAATCATTCCTACTATATTATAGTCTAAAGTTCCGAAGTGGAAAGAGCGATCTCTACCTTTTGTGAAACCAGGAGCTTTTCCTTGCCATTGGCAAAAGAGTCGTTCGAGTGGGACTTGGCGAGTTGTGAATACGCCGAGGTTTCTGTGCATCGGAAAAATGACCTCATGATCTTGCATCACAGAAGTAGCTCCTACTGAGATGGCTTCTTGTCCGATGCCAGAGAACCACTTGCTGATTCTGCCTTGTCGGAGAAGGATGAGCATTTTTTCCTCTACGAGTCTTGGTCGCAGTAAATTGATATATAATTCTTTGAGGACTTTGTCACTGAGTTTTCCGCGCTTGTAATTTATGGCGGAAGTTGTTGTTTCAGACATCTTCGTTTCTGTTGTTTAAATGGTACTAATTTACTTAGAGCTACAAAGGTAGTGAAGGGCTGTTAAACGGGAGTAATTTAGTATTGTTAATGTATGCTTACTGATAGTCCATCTAGGAATAAATTGTTTCAACAATGAGTACTAATCCGCTGAAAGTATCTATTTTTACATAGATTCAGCGGATTAGTGGAGGTATAATCCGCTGAATCTATGTTTTTTCAATTTTTAAATATAGCCAATGGTTAAGGTCTTAGTGTTCATTTGTACACTTGTAATGTTTTGTCCACCAGTGATGGCTCAAGACACTATTCCAAAGGAGCAACTCAATAATTGGATAATAAAACTAACTGATTATCGATCTTATCTATTGAGAAAAAATCCAAAAGCCACGATGGAATTGAAGGTGCGGTTGGATAAATGGAATGAGACTGGAGCAAGCAAAAAAGAGCAACAAGATTTTGCATTGAATGTGGTCAAGGTAAGCGTAGTCAATCAGCAATCAATGAAGCGGATATCTAAAGAGGTGGAAAAATATATTCCAAATTCAAAGATACTCCCAACTTTCTGTGAAGCAGATTATACTATTTTGAATGAAAATTCAGAGCTATTAAATCTTGTTTTTCTAGGAGTGCTTAACGACAGGTATCCATTTAGTATAAACTCGAAGACCAGTTTTTTTACAGAATTTAACGCGTATGATATTTCTCCAACAGATAGAATTGGAGAGATAGGGGCAGGGACAGGGACGTTCAGCCTGATGCTAAATAAGCTAGAACCCAAAGCTGAAATATTCGTCAACGAATTATGGATTTCGTTTTTGGAATATGTAGAAATGGTTGCGGAAGAACAAGCCGCTTTCTATGATCTGAGCAAAATGAAATTAGTTAAAGGCCGAGTAAAGTCTACAAAGATGGAAGGCTTTGGTTTGGATAAAATAATTATTAGAAATACATTTCACCATTTTACAAAACCAGAAAAAATGCTCTCCTCGATTAAGCAGTCTTTAAATGAAAATGGAGTATTGTATATTTTGGAAACAATGGACTTCCTCACGACAGTAGACACCGAGATATTAAAATCATGCAGCATTTTCCGCTGCTAAAAAACCTGCCATTTCTCTTGGAGACTTTCCTCCCAAAGTAGAATGGATTCTACGTGTGTTGTACCATCCGTCGATGTAGTCAAAAATAGCAGAAAATACTTCTGCTGAATTTTCGAATTTATATCGATTTAAGGATTCCGACTTTATCGTTTTGAAAAAGGATTCTGCTACTGCGTTATCCCAGCAATTTCCTTTTCGAGACATACTCTGAACACATTTTTGTGCCGTTAATAATTTCCTGAATTCAGTACTTGCATATTGACTTCCTCGATCTGAATGAAACATTAATCCAGGTTTTATTTTTCTATTTTTTATCGCCTTTTTAAACGCTGCAATAACCGTATCTTCATCCGTCATAGTATCGCTCAAACTCCATCCTACCACCATCCGATCTGCTAAATCTATTACCGTTGTTAGATATACAAAAGAATATCTTACTCGGATGTAAGTGATGTCGCTAACCCAAACTTTTCCAAGCTCTGTAACTGCAAAATCTCTCTTCAACAGATTCGGCGATATTTGTAACCCGTGCTTAGAGTCAGTCGTAACTTTAAAACGCTTCTTCTTTTTAGGCGTAATTTTCATACTTCTCATTCGTCTGGCTACTGTACTTGCCGATACTGCTATATCCTTTTTCTGCAACTCAATTTGCACTCTTGGACTTCCATATGTTTGACGACTATCTTCAAATACTATTTTTATTTCTTCATTTAAAGACTCCTGATCCGCTGTATTTGAACCTCTACTCTTCTTCCATCGGTAATATCCACTCCTGCTAACATCTAACACTTCAGACATCTTTTTAACTGGAAATTCGCTAGCATGATCCATTATAAATTGGAAAATTTCCCGTCGCTTTTTGAAAAGATGCCCACCGCTTTTTTTAATATATCACGCTCTAATTTTGCTTCCTTAAGTTCTTTTTTCAATCGCTCAATCTCTCGATCAGATTCAGTCATTGTTTTATTTCCTTTTCCTGGAAATGCAGCTTCTTTATGCTTTGCATACTTCTTCCGCCAGTTGTAAATTGTATTCTCACTAACCTCAAACCTCTCGGCTAACTCTCGTATGTTTTCATTCTCTTCTAAACTCAATTTTACAATCTCTAGCTTTTCTAACTTCGTGTAACTCTTTCTTGGTTTTGACATGTGATAAGTTTTATGTGTAATAATAAGAATTTCTAACTTATCTTAGTGTCTATTCTCATGACTAGATCCACAACATTAGAAACTCAAAAAACGCACTTTTGTGATCAAGCCATGAGTAAAAATAATATCGTGGAAGCTATAGAGCGTTCAGGGTTCGAGCTGGCTAAGAAGGTTTTATTAGGTGAAGCAATGCTTTTTAAATTTGTCTTAGCCAAGAATAAGAATATGAAAAAGTCATTAACCAATTAGGTGCGAACCTAACACTGCTTTTACTAATTCCCAAAAACCTTATCCCAAAACTTCTTCCGCTTTTTCTTCTTCTGCTTCTTCTTTTTAATCCGTTCATTTTTCTTACGAATCTCCTCTGAGCGTTTGCGGCGTTCTTCCTCCCGCTGCCTACGGATATCCTCGGGACTTTTGTTTACCGGAGCTGGATTTTTACTCTTTGCACTTTTACGCATTTTCAAAGCATCCAGCAAATCGTCAATCTGCTGATTAATACCTCCTCCATCTTCTTCTTCCGAAACCATAACTGGCAGTTCCGTAACATAAGGAGGACACTCCAAAGATTCCATAACGGCCAAACTCGGTTCTTTAAATCGAGCTTTCGACATCACCTTGAATTGCGGATCTTTATAAACCTCTTTCATGAAAATGGCCCAAATTGGCAATGCCGTATTCGCACCTTGCCCCTCCCGAATACTTCGGAAACGAACCTGAGGATATTCTCCTCCGACCCAGGCTCCTGCAACCATGTTGGGCGTGTAACCCATAAACCAGCCGTCCGAGTGTGACTGCGTGGTCCCCGTTTTACCTGCAATGTCGTTTTGAAATTTATATAGATAACGGAGCCGTCTGGCTGTACCACTATCCACAACCATTTCCATCATCTTTGTCATCACATCTGCGTAATCTGCCTTGAGGACTTCTTCGGGTGTAGCCTGATCGAACTCAGCGATGAGCGTACCTTCCTGATCTGTAATTTTTTTGAGGTAACGAGGTTGGATATGTTTGCCTCTGTTTGCTAATGTGCCATAGACTTGGATCATTTCATAAAGCGATAAATCTGCCGCTCCGAGTGCAATAGCAGGGGCGTCGGGCATCTCTGTTGTAATGCCCATTTCTTGAGCGAGTTCTTTGACGTCGCTTACGCCAGAGCGCATAATCAAATCTACGGCAACAGAATTTACAGAGTTGCTCAATGCGCCAGCCATAGAATAAAGACCTCCGTATCTACCATCCGAATTCTGAGGTGTCCAATCTTCGTACTCTGTATAAGTTACTAATCGGTTGTCAAAATAATCGCAAGGGAAGTAGCCATTCTGTAATGCTTTTGCATAAACAATGGGTTTGAAAATGGAGCCGACTTGGCGAGTAGATTTGACGTGATCGTACTGGAAGTATTTATTGTTGGAACCACCAACCCAAGCAAGTATATCTCCGTTTGAAGGATTCATAGCTAGGAAACCTGCGTTGAGCATCGCAAAGTAATATTTGATTGAATCCATTGGGCTGAACTCTCTGGTTTCTTCTCCTTCCCAGGTGAAGATGGTCATTTTGTATTTTTGATTAAAGTCTTTTTTGATGGCTGCTTCGTCGAGTCCTTGAGCGACTAGTTTTTTGTAGCGGTCGGATTTTTTCATTTCTCTTTCCAATACTTTGTCTTTTCCCCAGACCTTTTTGCCTTTCCAGTGTTTGTCGAAAGATTGTTGTAAATTTTTCAAATGAATCGTAACCGCTTTTTCTGCATGCGTTTGCATACGGGAATCTATGGTCGTGTAGATTTTAATTCCGTCGGTGTATAAATTGTATTCACTACCGTCTGGTTTTTTATAATCAGCCAATAATTCTTTCAGCTCCTGACGAAGATGCTCTCTGAAGTAAGTGGCCTGTCCGTCGTAATGTCGTTCGCGGTTGTATTCTACTTCGACTGGTAATTGCTTCAGTGAATCGACAACAGTTTCCGTCAGGTAATTATACTTTTCCATCTGATTCAAAACTGTATTCCTACGCTTCAGTGCATTCTCTGGATTTCTAACTGGGTTATAATACGTATTGGCTTTCAACATTCCGACGAGTACAGCCGCTTGCTCCGTCTTCACTTCTTTTGCAGTCGTATTGAAAAACTGTCGAGCCGCTACTTCCACACCATATATATTACTACCATAAGGAACTGTATTTAGGTAAACGCCAATCAGCTCATTTTTGGAATACACTTTTTCCAAACGACGAGCGATAAACATTTCTTGAACTTTATTTACTAAAATGGTAATCGGCCAATGTTTTTCTCTCGGATAAATATTCTTTGCCAATTGCTGACTCAGAGTACTTCCACCTCCACCAGAATCATCCTGCATGAATACAGTTTTGACAAGTACTCTTCCCAATGCTTTCAAGTCGATTCCCTGATGCTCAAAAAAACGAGCATCCTCTGTAGCGATTAATGCATTGATGAGGTCGGGAGAGATTTCGTCGTAAGCTACGT
Source organism: Saprospiraceae bacterium (assembly GCA_045105695.1). Taxonomy (GTDB): domain Bacteria; phylum Bacteroidota; class Bacteroidia; order Chitinophagales; family Saprospiraceae; genus CALGLS01. The sequence continues at coordinate 16,590 of JBGCDT010000109.1, forward strand.
TGGTTCTGTTTTGGATATAGTATTTACCAAGGAGTACTCCGTCGGAAGAATAGACTTCGGAGGCATTGTCGTTTCGGATGTTTACCAATTCTTGTTTGCTAGGTAATTTTCCAAAAGCACCAAAGCGAACCATCAGTACAAAAAGCAAACAGAGCAATACGACACTACCAATAGCAGCACCTGCGAAGTGAAGAAATATCTTGAATTTAGAATTGTTTTCAGCGTAAGCTGCCCACCGCATCTTGAGGCCAATCCACTTTTCGTTTGCCACGAATTTTACCTTTTCGAGGAAAGATGGCGTTTGATCGGCTTGCTGATTATCAGGCGTTGGTTGATCTGGTGTGGTCATTATATAAGTGCGTTAGTAAAACGTTTTGAGTAAACGATAAGAGCGATGGGCTTATTATTCAAAGCTAAAACGTACAAAGCTTCTATCGGTTCTTCCTCAAAAGTACTATAAACGGGGGTGTTTTGTAAGGTGGTTCTATTATATGTAGCTATCTGTTTATTATCTGCAATGTAGAGAAGATTAATTGTTTCTTCTTTTTGTCAAAACCGAAATCATTCTAAAACACAATAATTGCTTTATGCCGAACATTTTTCCAACTCAAGGTGTAGAAAGAGTTCACTGACTTAACTACTTTCGCGGATGCAAAACAAACCCGTCAAGCTTTACACGCTTTCTTTTACTTTATTGTGCTTGAGCAATGTGCTTTTTTCAGGGAGTTTCAACATGATTATTCCTGAGATGCCTGCGTTTTTGAGTTCGATGGGAGGAGGGGATTACAAAGGGTTGATTATCGCTTTGTTTACTTTGTCGGCAGGTCTGTCACGACCCATTAGTGGGAAGTTGGCGGATACGATTGGACGGATGCCGCTGATGATTTTTGGAACTTTGGTTTGTGTCGTGTGCAGCTTGTTATATCCGATACTGACTACCGTTTCAGGTTTTCTTTTCCTACGGTTTTTGCATGGATTTTCTACTGGTTTTAAACCTACGGCGGCAGTTGCTTTTGCAGCGGATATTGTACCCGTGCATAGGCGAGGGGAAGCGATGGGAATTCTAGGTGTGAGTGCGAATGTGGGTGCTTCTATGTTTCCTCCTTTGGGAAGTTGGCTGGTGAATAACTATTCAATGAACATGATGTTTTACATGTCTTCATTTATAGCAGTAGTTTCCATAGCGATACTTATGGGACTTAAGGAAACCTTAGAAAACCCTCAGACTTTCAAACCTTCGCTACTGAAACTAAGCTCTGACGAGATCATAGAACGCAAGGCTTTGCCTGTCGCTTTTGTAGCGGTGTTTGTTTATATGACCTTTGGAATTTTGTTGACCGTTTCTCCAGATCAGGCAGATCATCTTGGCTTCACTAACAAGGGATTACTCTTCTCTAGTTTTACTCTTTTTGCAGTTTTGTCCAGATTGGTGGCCGGTAGAGTCTCTGATAAGTACGGTCGGATTCCAGTCATCAAAGTATCTATTGTGTTGATTTGTTTTTCGTTGATCTATTTGGGGTTTACTGATAGTCAATTGGATTTGATTCTGGCTTCGGGAGCACTTGGTTTTTCTACGGGAGTCGCCTCGCCTGCTGTTTTTGCCTGGGTGATTGATATCAGTCCAGAAGATCGAAGAGGGCGGTATATGGCTACGGTTTATATTGCCTTGGAAGTGGGGATCGGAGGTGGCGCTTTGCTATCGGCCTGGTTGCATGATAATGATCCGGCAAATTTTCCAATTGCTTATTTTGTTCCGGCAGCTTTGATGTTGATCGCTGGTTTTTATTTACAGTTTATTTATAAGAAACCGGAAGGAGAAGGGGAGTTATTATAGATGTATGGCAATAGTGAAATTTTTTTCAGCTAAATTGGATTATTTCAATTACTTCATTTTTAAATTCGTCTAAAAATAGAAAGATTCCATCGCTTCCATTTTTCATGTAATTAAATCCTGTAACTTCGCCGATGTAAGTAAGTGGTTTCCCATTCTCATCTTCAGGAGTCATGTCTTGTTGAATCCAGTTCGGAATTCCACCTATCTGCTTTATTATGCTTTGAGATTTAATTTCATATCCTTTGGGAAAAGATTTATGATTAACTATTTGCCCGCTTTTCTTATATCTCTCTTTCGTGACTTGATAGGTTATTTGTTGGTCGACATACAGAAAATAATCAAAATCTTTTTTCTGTCGTTTGTCTTCGTTACTTTTTCTATCTGAATTCTGAAATATTTTAGGCTCAATTATCTTTACGTATTCTTTTTTATTTTTTTCAAACTCTCTTATCGATTCATCTTTCCACTTCCTTAAATTTTCATATTTAGGAAAATATTTTTCATTGCCAAGATATTCGTATTTAGAATTTACCAGTTTGAATTTGATTAAATCTCTTGTTCTGAATTGATGGAAAAAAAGAACTTTCTATATCCCCATTATTCCAAATATCTACAAAATGAATCCACTCATTTCTTTTTGGAATTACTTTGCTTAAATTTATAGAGCATAGAGGAAAAAAGACTAAATCATAATTTTTATTTATATCTTGAAATACATTACCTATTTCTTTAAAGCATGTTATTTCATTGTTTGACTTTCCAAATAGTTTTTTAATTATTTCCACACTTTTCTTTTTTGTATAAGCGAATTAATTGTTAGAAGCAAACTGCGATAGGTCTAACCAAAAACCGTTTCTAAAACACTATGTGCATTCAGCGTCGTCAGACTTTCTACGTGAAGTTTATAATAATTGACTAAGGCATTCAAAAGATATTTTCGATCCTCTTTAGACATGTTTACCTGATGACTGTTTTCTAACTCGCAGTGCAATAGTTTGTCGAGCAGTTGTGCAAAATGTGCTTGCAAAGAATGCGTAGAGTTTGCCACATCCAAAAACATTCCTTCCTGCAAATCAAAAATCGGAGTCCGTTCGGAATACCGTTCCCCGGGCATAAATCCCAGATAAGCAGAGTACCGTAACATAAACCACAGGTGAATATTCTTAGCGGGCTGTTTCGTTTTATCCAAAAACATAAAGAAGTCATGCAGAAAATCAAACAGTTCTTCTTGCTCTCCTGGCTCCTTAATGGTTTTTTGTAAAAGCTCTGTTATAAATAGTCCGACCGCTCCTTTGCTGATATTGAATGGAATGGACTCATAGAGATAAGCGGAACTGAGTTCTTTCGTTCTGCACAGTTTTTTATCGTCTCTGTGGTAAGCAACCATGTTCAACATATTCATCGGTTGCAAAAGGCTGGCTGCGACCTGTGGCTTCCGCGAGCGCACGCCGCTTACGATGTAAGATCGTAGGCCCTTCTCCTCGGTGAAGACATCCATGATGACGGAGGTCTCGGAGTATTTGACGGTGCGGAGGACGATGCCTTTTGTTTTGATGAGCATTATTTAGGAGAGGAAGTATTTAGTTGAAATGAATTCAAAGAATTATGATCCAATTTAGGTTAATTATTTAAAATCAATGGTTCCTAGTTTTAACTGATCGGTATTTATAATTCTATAATTGAACTCTCGAATTGAAATTTCTCGAAAATAATCTGACTCATAATTGATGATATTAATTTTAGATTTCTCTTTAGTTACTCCAATGCAATTTACAGTTGAACCTCCTCCAAGTCGGTAGAATTTAATAATTAAAGTGTCTTTAATTTGCTTAGTTTGTAGTTCGATTAATTCGTCATAATACTCTTCCTCGTATTTTAGGTATTTTTGAAAACGCTGCTCTCCTAAAAACATATACTCTATCGTAAAATTAGCTACTAGATCTTGTCTGGCGTATTTAGAACAATCTACATCGCGAATGTTCATACATCCAATTATTAATTGTAAAATAAGTAGTGTCGAAATTGTTTTCGTTTTTTTTATCATAATCAGTAGAAGTATCTGCGCAAATCCAAAAAATCCGCGTTCCTCTTAATTCCCACCTACACAAAATGCCGCAACATAATAATCTCCCGCTCACTCAAAAACCGCCACCGCCCCCTCGGCAAATCTTTCTTCGTCAAACCCGCAACATAAGTCCGATCTAACTTCTTAACCTCATAACCCAGACTCTCAAAAATCCGCCTAACAATTCTATTACGTCCAATCTGAATTTCGATACTCACCAGGTTTTTTTCAAAAGCTTTTTCCGAAAGGTAATGCAACTGCTTCACCGGCGCAGGACCATCCTCTAATTCCAAGCCTGCTTTTATTTGATCGAAATGATCTTGCGTAACTGGTTTGTCCAAAGTCACTTCGTATATCTTGCTGACCTTGTGACTGGGGTGTGTCAATTTTTTTCCAAGCGTCCCATCATTAGTAAGCAACAACAAACCAGTGGTATCTCTATCCAATCTACCAACAGGGAAAATACGCTCCTCAATTTTTCCTTCCAGTAAATCCATCACTGTCTTCCGTCCCTTCTCATCATTCAGCGTCGTAATCGTATTCTTAGGTTTGTTCAATAAAACATAGACCTGCCGAGTCTGCGGCTCAATGACTTTGTCCTCATGCTTCACGACATCGCCTTCCTGTATCTGATAAAAAGGTTCGAGGACTACTTTGTCGTTGACTTGTATTTTTCCTCTTTTGACTAATTCGGCAGCAGCACGACGTGAGCAGACGCCGCAGTGTGCAACGTACTTATTAAGTCGCATCCCGATGACAGAAACGGGTTCTCTTCCCTTTGGTCCTTCTTGGCCAGGGTTACGCGCTTTTTGGAAATTTAGATTTTTTCCAGTTCGTTTATTATTTCTCTTTTTTTGCATAGGAAGAGGATGAGAATTTTGCGGTAAAAAATACTAGAAAGGAATATCCTCATCATCGTTCATGCGAGAAGACCGAGTGATAATGTTCGTCGTAGCTCCAGGGTCCATACCACCTGCGGATAGCAGCTGATTGAAATCTGGATCATCCAAATTGGAGAACTTCGCAAAGCGATCTGTGAACTTCAGTTTAACTGTATCCAAGGCTCCGTTACGATGTTTGGCAATTATGATTTCACCGACACCTTTTAGTGAGTTACCTTCTTCGTCTTCCAGAATGGAGTAGTACTCTGGGCGGTAGATGAAGGAGACGATATCCGCATCTTGTTCTATGGCGCCGCTTTCACGAAGATCCGACAACATCGGCCGCTTATTCCCACCTCTTGTTTCCACCGCTCTACTCAACTGAGAAAGCGCAATCACCGGCACACTCAGCTCCTTCGCTAATGCCTTGAGCGCACGAGAGATACCAGAGATTTCCTGTTCTCTGTTTCCTTTTCCACTGTCGGGGCCACCGCTCATCAACTGCAAGTAATCAATGATAATCATCTGAATGTCGTGCTGCATTTTCATACGACGACATTTTGCGCGAAGCTCAAAAATATTAATACCCGGCGTATCATCAATGAAGATCGGAACCTCACTCATTTTCTCAATGGCACTTTGTAATTGTTGCCATTCATAATCTTCGAGTTGTCCGCTACGGAGTTTACTACCCGAGATTTCTGCTTCCATAGAAATGAGACGTTGTACCAATTGTACATTGGACATCTCCAGGGAGAATAGCGCGACTCCTTTGTTGAAATCAACGGCTGCGTTTCGGGCTAGTGCAAGCGTAAACGACGTTTTTCCCATTCCCGGCCTAGCCGCCACAATAATCAAATCCGAAGGCTGCCAACCCGAAGTTAGTCGGTCCAAATCCGTAAATCCAGTAGGTACACCCGTCAGTCCAGCGGAGTCTTTCTTTGCAAGGTCTTCCAGTTGTTTGAGCGCACGACCGGTCAACGTACTCATGCTTTCGTAGCTACGACTCAGGTTCTGTTGGGTGATATTGAAAAGCCCTTGCTCAGCTTCGTCCAGCAAACTGAAAACATCGGTTGTATCTTCAAAAGCATCTTTTATCACTTTTGTGGAAACACGTATTAGTTCTCTTTGTATATGCTTTTGCGAAATGATTCGGGCGTGGTATTCTATGTTGGCGGCAGAGGCGACGCGGTTGGTCAGTTCGACTAGATAGTAGGGACCACCTACTTTATCCAGGGTGCCATTGCTCTTTAGCTGCTCGGTTACAGTTAGCAGATCAACTGGCTGTGTTTTTTCAAACAAGTGCAGCATGGCCTTATAGATCTCCGTGTGCGCATCGAGGTAGAAACTCTCCGAAGTAATGATATCTAAAACTACAGAGAGAGCATCCTTGTCAAGCATGATCGCACCTAGTACTGCCTCTTCCAGTGGAATGGCTTGTGGCTGTACCTTACCATAAAGGTGAGTAGGTACATCTGCTCCTTTTTTCTTTTTACCTCGGAACTCTGATTTCTCTTTGTTGAAAGGATTAGAATGATCTGACATTTGCTTCTAGTTTCAGTGGTGACTTAAGCAAGCGGGCTTTATCACCTGCTTAGCTTACAAAAATAAGGTATTGAAGTGCTTTATTATAATTGGTGCTCTTTATTGAGTTATCCACAGATGTTAGTAACTATTTGGAAAAATGTGGAAAACCTTTGTGCTGTGTTAGCAACTTTTTTAAAATCCTACTTTTTTTAGTTCTTATATATTTTAAAATATCTTATTCAATTATACTTTTAAGTGCATAAGGTCTTTTTAAGAATAAAATAAATATTATTTAATTTATATTCTAAAAATTAAGTTTTGTAATTGTATGGTTAACTCTTTGAACTAATTCTTGCAAAAAGGCTTGAAGGTTTGTGCAAAAGTTCTAAAAACTCCTAGTATATAGGGGAGTCCTAAGGTTTTCCACAGGAGCATTAATTGGATCATATTTGTGTAACCCAAAAGATGAACAAATATAATCAAATTAAAAACAAAATGTTTTAAAAGTTGCAATTTATTTCAAACATTTTACTAGACTTCTATAAATCAAAAAGGTGCAAAACTACTCGCTCTAATAGAACGTGCTGTTTTGCACCTTTTTGATTTACTTGGTTTTAGTATCGAATGCTATCTACAGATCCTCCAATTTTTTCATTACTCGTCGTACAGTCTCTTTTTGCTCTTCGATCAACTTCTGTGTATTTTCTTGATCGACTTCATTCTCTTCAATATTTTTTTCTGCCTTTTTGATTTTCTCTTTGGCCTGTTCAATGTCCCTATGATAATTATCATTAGAACGCTTTAGTTTTTTCAACGTCTTTTTATGCTTCTTCAAAGTATCCTCTTCCTTGTCAATTTCAATCTTAATTTTTTCCTTAGTGACTTCTAAGCCAAAGCGCATCAATAGTTTCTCTGCTTCCAGGTATTCTTCAGGATGAGCACTTGATGAAAGGTAGGCTCCTCCAAGATCTATCCAGAGGGTAAGTTCTACATCATCACCAATTTCTGTTGTTCTGGAATAAAGATCAATAGGATCACTACCAGCGATTTCAGGGATTTTTATATCATCTGTGAAGACTTCGTCTGCCTTCTTGTTCTTTTTACTTTTGCCACCTTTAAAATCCTTCAGGTATTTCTTCCAAAGCTTGTCTACGAACTTGTCATCTGTGTCAGGTAGTTCGAGGATCAGTGCATTTTGCATACCGTCGCTCATAGTTTTGGATTGTTCCGCAATTTGAGCGTTCAAAGAAAACGTACCTATAAATAAGGCACACAAAGTCAGGAGTATTTGATTTTTCATAAAAATGTTATTTTTGAGAATTATAAACTGAATCTGTAAGCGATAGCAGTCAAATGATTTTACTATTTTCAAATAAACGATAAATCAGCTGCAAACATTAATAAGTGCATCATTTTTGCAGTTAAAGTGTTGTTAACTTTAAGACGCAATAATATAGTTAAGTAACACTAAAACCAATCTTGGTTTTGACTAAAACTGAACCCAAACGCAGTTTGCAGTATTGTTGCGATGCAAATCTACTAACAAACAAGCCCATTTTTCGTTAATCAACACAATCAATACATTGCTCATAGCAAGGTAAAGTCATTTGTGTATACTTTAAAATCATTACACATGGTTTTACTAATAGACCGATTGGTAGAATTACCATTCGACTATTGGCAGAAATGACTTCGTTTTGTTTATAAATTTTTTCCATGTTAAGATTCAAGAAACAGATTTTACTCCTCCTCTTATTTTGTGTAAGCGGCTCCGTGCTAATTGCTCAGAAAGGGGATTTCAAGAAAGCAGATGCTTTGTATCGCGTAAAAAGCTATGCGGAAGCTATTCCGATTTATGAAAAAGGACTAGAGAAATCCAACAGCCGTGGCGCACGTTCCAAATTGGCGTACAGTTACAAAATGCTCAATCAGATGAAAAAATCTGAAGTGCTTTATGAAAGCTTGATGAAAGAAAAGCGAGTGCGTGCCGATGATCTATATAATTATGGTGAGGTATTGATGAGCCAAGCGAAATACGATGAAGCCAAGTCTTGGTTTTTGAAATACCACGAGCGTGAGCCTGACGAAGGACGAGGTCTGCAAATGGCCAATGCCTGTGATCAGATTCCATTCCTATCTCCCATCTTTCCAGATGCAAAGGTCAAAGCGTTTCCATACAATACAGAGTACGATGACGCGTCTCCGGTTTTCCTTGGAGAGGAAATGGTCTTTTCTAGTGATCGAAAAGCAGGTATTAAAATAATGAAGAAAAAATCTGGAGCTACTGGTCGAGATTTCATTCGATTGTATTCCAGTTCAATGAACGATCAAAACGAATGGTCAGAGCCCAAATCTTTCTCTGGTAAACTCAATGAGCTGAATAAAAATAATGCAAACGCTAGTTTTACTACTGACGGAAATGAAGTTTTCTTTACCAGAAATGCAAATGAAAGCAATCGTAAAAACGCTTTTACTTTGCAACTCCATTCTGCAAAAAAAGAAAAAGGGAAATGGAAGAATATTGAAATTCTACCTTTTTGCCGGTTGGCATCTAACTATATGCATCCTTCGATTTCACCAGATGGAAATACTCTGTTTTTTGTTTCTGACAAACCTGGAGGAAAAGGCGGAACCGATATCTATTACAGCCAAAGAAAAGGAGACAAATGGGGGAAGGCAGTCAATTTAGATACTATGATCAATACGTCTGCTCATGAAGGATTTCCATTTATGACAGAAGATGGCAACTTATATTTTTGTTCTAAAGGTCATGTAGGTTATGGTGGCTATGATATTTTTGTGTCTAAAAGATTTGTAGATGGGAGTTGGGGGGAACCTAGGAACGTTGGAAAGCCAATAAATAGTTCTATGGATGATATTTCTATTTATCTAAATAAGGAAAATACAAGAGGTGCATTTACTTCTTCGCGTAAAGGAGGAGATGACGACATTTATCTATTTGCAATGGATGGAAGTATTTCAGAAGAAGAAGTGGAGCCAGTTGTTGAATTAGCACCTGTGATGGACGAAGGTGTTGATTTTAGAACGGAGGCGGAAAAAGAAACGCAAGTTGTAGAAACAGAAATAAAATCAAAGGCTATAGAAGAGACTGAAGAAGCGGTGGATGTCATAGTAGAAACGCCTATAGTTGAAGAAGACGTTGTGGTTGAAACTACGGAGAATGTAGAAGAGTTAGTAGTGGAAGAAAAAATGAAAGCTATTACTGTCTCTAATACTACTGAAGAAATGCTTGAACCTGGAGCTAAAGATAAAGTAGAAGAAGTGATCAAGGAGAACACAAATGAAATTCCGCAAACCATTGTCTCTGAGTCTACTCTCGAAGTAAGCGACCTTCAAATGGAAACACAAACAGAAAAGGTTGTAGAAGAAAAGATGGAAGACGTTTCTGAAGTTAAAGTAGAGAATACAATTGTAACAGAAACGGAAGTCGAAACGCCTAAAGTGGAGGTCCCTGAAGTAGAAGTTCCTATAGTTGAAACGCCAGAAGTAGAAGTAGAACCAGTATTTACAGAAACACTTCCCACAGAAGGTATGTCTCCAAAAGCTTTCAAAAAAGCAATAAGCAAAGGCACTTATACAGCAGGAATGTTTTACATCTTGGAAGAGATGAACTATCAGCCTGGGGAATATTTGCTTGCGCCAAAGATGACTTTACAATTAGAACCAATTGCAGAAATGCTAACAGAACAACCTGATTTACAATTAGAAATTTCTATTCACACAGAAAGCATTGGTTACGACGAAAATAACCTTAAGATTTCGAAGAAGAGGGCGAAGGCTATTAAAAACTATTTGCTATATAAAGGAGTAGAGGTCACTCGAATAACTGCCATTGGTCTTGGCGAAACGAAGCTACTAAATCACTGCTCGAACGGAGTCGTCTGCGAGGAAGAAGAGCATATGGCGAATCAGCGAGTGGAGGTGAGAGTGAAATAAGTCTTTAGGTGTTGGTCTTTTGTCTTTAGTGCACTCAGTTTGCGTATCGAGCGCACTAAAGACAAAAGACTAATTTCCAAAGACTCCAAAAAATCAATCCTTATAAAACAACCACTTCCCTAGCTCCTTAAAAGTAACCTTCTTACCATACATCAAAATACCAACTCGGTATATCCTTCCTGACAGCCACACAAAGAAAATAGAAGACAGAGCTAACACGCCAACGGACAATAATATTTGCCAAACGGGAGGGTCAAATGCTAACCTGGCGGGCATCACTATTGGTGAAAACAAAGGAAAGATAGAAGACCAAACGGCAAGGTTGCTATGTGGAGATTGGACGGCTGCCATCATAATATATAGTGCAAGAACCACCGGGATAGTAATCGGAATTGTAAGTGCTTGTCCTTCTCCCAAATCATCGCCCATCGCAGAACCTACTGCTGCAAAAAGGGAAGCGTAGAGAAAGTATCCACCTAAAAAGAAGAATATAAATAGAGGGATTATCATCAACCAATTTTGGCTGGCAATTTCATTCATCAGCTCTTGGATGGTGATGCCCATTTCTTCAATATCTGGTGGAGGAGCGCCTCCTGAGTTCATCTGTTGTAGTTCATCTGTGTTGAATCCGAAAAGTAATTGAACGAAGATTCCTAGTACTGGTATTAACACAATCCAGATGGCGACCTGAGTCAAACCGACTGCTCCAACACCTATGATTTTTCCCATCATTAATTGAAATGGTTTCACAGAAGAGATCATGACTTCTACAATTCTATTTGTCTTTTCTTCCATCACAGAACGCATCACCATCATTCCATAAATGAAAACAGTGATGTACATAATGAAGCCCATCATCCCACCTATCCCCGCTCCAATGATACTGGTCATGCTACTTTCATCATCTGCGTTTTCGCTAATAGGAACAGGGTCTAAAACCAGATCAGACTTCAAAGCATCCAACTGTTTTTGATCCAAATTTAAAGCTCTGACTTTATAGTCCCGAATGCTTTTCCCAACCCTGGATCGTATAGCCATATTTACATTCAAACTCACTTGATTGTCAGAATAATAAAACAGTGTATCTCTTTTATTATATAAATCGCTAATGGTTGGGAGTACGAGTAAGCCATCGTATTTACCTTCCGCAACGAGTTCTTTTAATTCAGAAATTGATTTGCTGGATTTTATAAAGTGCAGCGAGTTGTCTTCTTCTGATTTTAGATTGGCGTTCTTTTTCATGATCTGCCCTGGGTCGATAAAAACCACGCGCAGGCTTTCGCCACTATCGTAAGCGAAGATCAATCCGACGACCATAAAAAATAATGCGAAGGCAATTGGCGTCAGGAGTGTCGCTATAATGAAAGATCGTTTTTTTACGCGCGTCAGATATTCGCGTTGTATGATGAGCCAGAGTTTGTTCATTGTGTTTTGTTTTTCAACAGTTTACTATTCGTCGCTTTCGCCTACTTGTTTGATGAAAATTTCATTGAGTCCAGGAAGTATTTCATTGAAGGCGTGGATGAAAACGCCTTGGTTGAGTAAGTACCGGAGTAGATCGTTGGAGGAAGCGGTATCTTGTAATTGTACGGTTACAAAATTTGGAGACTGTTTTACTATGGTACATCTTTCACTGAGATCAGCAGGTAGATAACCCTCATGGTGAATGCGAAAAAGGTTTTCTTTGAATTGATCCTTAATGTTTTTTACAGAACCTTCGAGGACGTTCTTTCCTTTGTTGATTAAAACAATGTGTTCACAAATTTCTTCCACCTGTTCCATTCGATGAGTCGAAAAAACAATGCTTGTTCCGTTGTGATGGAGTTCATCAATTTCGTCTTTCATCAGAGAAGTGTTGATGGGGTCTAGGCCAGAGAAAGGTTCGTCGAGAATCAGTAGTTTAGGTTTATGAATGACGGTAGAAATGAATTGGATCTTTTGCTGCATTCCTTTGGAAAGTTCTTCTACTTTTTTGCCCCACCAGCTTTCTATTCCAAATTTTTCAAACCAATAATCAATAGCCGCTTTTGCCTCTTTTTTAGATAAGCCTTTTAGCTGTGCTAAATACAACAACTGCTCGCCCGTCTTCATTTTTTTATACAAACCTCGCTCCTCAGGCATATAACCGATCTGCGAAGGATGCCGCCCACTGAGCTTTTCACCATCCAGATAAATCGTCCCAGAATCTGCGCGTGTAATGGTTGTTATTATTCTAATCAAAGAAGTCTTACCCGCTCCGTTCGGTCCAAGCAAACCAAAGATGCTCCCTTTAGGAATATTGAAACTAACCTGATCGACAGCCAAGTGATTTTCGTAAGACTTAGTTACATTTTCTAGTTGTAGGATATTCATTTGATAAAATTGACCTTTCAGTAAACGATTGCCCAATATCGGAAAAAGATCGCAGGACTGATTATTTTATCGACTCGAATAAGTCAGACTATCTATCAAGCTTCGTAATTTCAGCAAATGAAAAACAGCAAGCCTTTCAATCAGTATCCTTGGTGGATTATCCTAAACCCAACCGCTGGTAATGGACTAGCGGCTAGGAGAAAGGTTGCTATTGAACAGCTGTTACAGAAATGTGGTTTTAAATATGAAATGGTTGAAACGAAAAATAAAGAACACGCTTTTCAATTGGTCGCCCAAGGCATTCAAAAAGGTTATCGCCATATCATGGGCATCGGAGGCGATGGTACCAACAACGAAATCATAAATGGTATTCTACAGCAAAAAATAATTGCTCCTCCAGAAATCATCTACACCCTGATTCCGCTCGGTACCGGTAACGATTGGATCAAGCAACATCAGATTCCTTCCAACTGGAAAAAGTGGATTCCCAAAATAGCAAAGGGCAAAGTCATCTCCCACAACGCTGGTTTATTACATTTTCATAAAAACGGAAAACCTGCCCAACGGTATTTCATTAATGTAGCAGGACTTGCTTACGATGCTTTTGTGACAAAAAGGAAAGAGGAGGTTACGCCTGTGTTTTTCCCAGTTCTTTTTTATTTATGGCAAGTACTGGTTTGTCTGTTTCAATATCGTTTGCGTAAAGCGACAGTGGAGTTTGATAACAATACAATTACAGACCATTTCTATACCATCAATATCGGTATCTGTAAATATTCAGGAGGAGGAATGCAGTTTGTTCCCCACGCTGATCCGAATTCTGAAAATTTAGCGCTGACCATCGCCGGCCCAGTCTCCAAAGTAACAGTGCTTACACATATCCCACATATCTTTTTAGGGAAATTGCATAAGCATCCAAAAGTGAATATTTACAAAACGAAAGCAGTCGAAATTAGAGCGGCAGAGGCACAACAGACGACACTGGAAGCAGATGGAGAATTTTTGGGAGAGACTCCGGTTAGCTGTGTTTTAGTAGAAAAAGCATTGTGTATTTTAGTACCATAAAAAATGGCCCTGAATTTTTATCAGAGCCATTTTTCATTGACGTGTGCAGTTTGTTGTAATAATAAGGTTTAAAATTCTAACATTCTACATCTATCTGGGATTCATCCCAACACTGCCACTCTTCATTTCCAAAGCGAATCTCATCTTTCACTCGACCGTCATGACCAGGTCTGTTCCATTCGATTTCGATAAGTCTGTCGTTTGGAGCGAGATAGACATCGTAGCCTCTGTTGAAGTCAGCTGTTCCGGTCTCGTCTTTTTGGAATTCGATGAAGCTACCGTTGTTGTCTCCATTCGGGACGATGTTGGTGTACTTGATGGAAGCTTCTCCAGAGCCATTGTCTTTATGATACTCAATCGAAAGATAGGATTCTGGGTTGAATGGCTTATGGTTTAAATTCCAGACCGCTTGTGTCGGAGAGGTAATTCCACTATACCAAAGTACATCCTGAAAACCATTTTCTTTAGAGATATACATCTTCCATTCTATTTCCTCTGTGTCTAAAATCTGCCCTTCCAACTTGGCCGTAAATGTATTGTTATTATTTTGATAATCGTATTCCCAAACCCATAGTCCATTGCCCTGTGGTTGAGCATCGTGATTAAAGGATTCTCTGAAAGCGGCAGTGGGTATCGCCAGGTTTACAACAAGAACACTATTCCAGACCACCACATTGGAGACAGCGTGAAACCAGTTTTGATAAGTATCTGTTCTGGCGTCTGCTCCACCATTTTCTGGAGACATTATTTGAGAACTATCTGCTTCCTCATAACCATTGAAATCCATGATGAAGGACTCGGCTGGTGGCAATTGTGGAGCAGTTCCCAATACCTGATTGTCTTTTTCTTTTTCAACGCAAGACTGGAAAGTAAATAAGGCTGCAAATACTATGATGACTACTTTTAAATTTTTCATGTTATTCTGATTTTTTAGATTAAGAGCTAATGTGAAGTTTCGTATTCAAATACGCTCTTAATACACACGTAGACCTGGAGACCCTTAGTGGGGCTTGGATTTTTTTGAAGAGAAACCTGAATGCAGAACACGGATCGCGCAGATGACACGGATTTTCGCGGACCTTTTAAGTTTTTAAATTTTTCTAAAAATCTGTGAGAATCTAAAATCTGAAGAATTACTCCGCAAAAACAGTATCCACGCGCACTCTACAAACCGCAAAATAGCCCAGCCCTCCATTGCTAATATTCGTAGGTAAACTAGCAGAAGCTTCATCGAAAAGTCCTCCCTGCCATTCCACCTCCATTACTAATGCTCGCAAGTAAGCAGCAAAACCATCGTTCAGTCCATACTTCTTTACAATCACTCTACTGCCTTCTGGGAAAACGACAGGAGCGCTTTCAGGTCTGAACAAACCATTGACATCCAGGGTGTTGAAAGAGTAGAACACTTGTTGCGCTTTGCTAGAATCACTACCACTGATTTCTGACCAATCGATATTGAATTCATACATCGCCTGATTGTTGAGAGCTAATACGCCAGGAGGGTTTCCCAGTCGCATACTGTCAGAGTTATTGATTCGATCAAACGTTAGTTCCCCAATTGTGCCCACAGCAACCAATTGGTTTTCAGCAGTATAGGTTTCTCCGTTCCAATCTATGGTAAGGGTGTAAACCGTATTTGGAGCAACAGCAGCGGGCTGGGATATCTGATAAGTTCCAGCTTGGTTTGCTGATTCTGAAAATATGAAATCATTCTCCTGATTACTCACTTTTACTACCGCTCCACTGACTGTAGTTGGTTTTGCGTTAAGGCTGTCTTGGGATAGAGAAAGGCGGATTTGTTGGATTTTTCGTTCTGTTGTTAGGATGGATTCTACGACCAGTTTTCCATTTTCGCCGGGTTTGAATTCCCAGTCGGTTTCTTCTACACCACAGCTTTGTAACAATGCTATTACAAGTAGGGAGAGTAGAGTGCTTTTTGTTTTAATGGAATTCATGTTTTGTAATTGTATTGTTAGGAGGTGCTCTAAAGTGGAAAAGAGCTCGTTAGGAAATTGTAAATTATAAGACGAACTTTTCCAAAGTACTTTGTGTGACTTTGTGTCCATTGTGGTTAATTTTCACGAACTACTCTGAGGTTGAAAAGAACTCGCACTGCAACCTTGAAGTTGCGGCGCGAGCTTTTCCAGAGAACTACCGAAACCGCAAACGATAAGTCAACGATGGAAAAAATTGCAACAAATAGGCCTGCGTTGCTACTATTTCAGATTCCTCCAATAAGTTTCCTTTGATAATCGGTTCTCCATTCTCATCGAGAATAGCATTGAAATTTACCGCCACAATATTTTTTCTACCTAAGAAATTATAAATAGAAAAAGTCAAATCATTTTGATAACGAGCTTCTGGTTTTTTATTTAATACAAACTTGAAAGCAATATCCAATCTTCTGTAATTAGGCAATCGATCATTGTGTTTTTCATCATAAATTGGAACGACATTATTTCTATAAACATAAGCTCCCGTTGGCGAAGAAAAGGCCGCGCCTGTGTAAGCCGTCCAGTAAGCGGAAAATAAAATTCGACGTTTTAGTGCATAGTTTAGCATGAGCGAAAAAGCATGCGGTCGATCCTGAAATGCTGGATAGACATTTCCACCGTTGACTTCGGCGGTCTGGCGAAGTGCTCTGGAATAAGTGTAATTCACCCAGCCGCTTAGTCGTCCGACTTCTTTTTTGAGCATTAGTTCGAGGCCGTAGGCATTCATAGTCCCAAAGCGAAGTTCTCCTTCCAAAAGTGGATTCAGTAAGGTATTGGCGTGATTGACATAATCAATCTGATTGCTCATGTTTTTATAATACAACTCTGCACTGAAGTCCAGTTTTCTCTTTGTTAATCGTTTTGCGTAGCTCAGGTTAACATGATGTGCACGTTGCGGTCTAATATTCGGACTAGAAGGAAGCCATACTTCAAGGGCCGTGAAAGGTGATGTAGAATTAGTAATCAATTGCAAATTCTGACGGTACATTCCATAGCTTAATTTTACAGACGAAGTACTATCAATCCGATAAGACAACTTTGTGCGAGGATCAAGCTGACGATAGCTCTGATAAAAGCCTCCTTCTGCCACAACAGAATCCTGAAAGTCATAATTTTCATCAAATGTAAAATAAGTGTTAGGGCCTATATTTCTAAAAACGGAATAACGTAAGCCTAAGCTCAGGTCCCATTTACCTTTCCATTGCTGAGAACGATTGATATACAAAACGGACTGCTGTGCATTGTCATCGTTGATCTGTGGAAAAATACTCGCCCACCCTTCACCGCTCACTCTGCCCGTGTTGAATGTGAAACCATTGACTTCAAAGCCAAACCGCCAGGTCTGCTCTGGTCGATGGTAGTAAGTAAAATCAGACTTTAAACTAGCGCGACCAATTCCAGAGTCCCACTGATTTGTTCCATTGCCCAAACGATAATTGTAATTGCCCGAATACAAAATTGTATTTGCGAAAAGCTTAGAACCAAAGAGATGATTCCAACGAATAGTATTGGTTACATTTCGCCAGCCGATGTTGTTAAAGCCGCCGATGTTCTGACCAGTACGGACTCGGTCGTCCCCTGAAAAGAAAGTGAAGTACAAACGATTCTTAGCATTTAATTTTACATTCCATTTGAAATTAAAATCTGTGAAACCAATGTCACTATTAGGGTTTGTCTCATTGTAAATCCATTTGAAAGTAGAACTACGAAAAGAGACGAAGTAAGAACTTTTTCCTTTGCGAATCGGGCCTTCTAAAGAAAGGCGAAGTAGCAATGGATTGAAAGCAGCTCCGAACTCTGTTTTCTTCAAATTGCCATCTCTGGTTCTAATATCAATGATGGAGGACAGACGATCTCCTAGGTGAACGGGGATATCAGATTTATAGACTTTTATACTTTTCGTGAAATCTGGAATGACCACAGAGTAGAAACCAAAAAGATGCGCAGGGTTGTAAATCGGAGCATCATCTATGATCATCAAATTCTGATCTTTCTCTCCACCACGCACAAAAAAGAAAGCGGAACCATCGCTATGCGCTTTGATGCCAGGGATGGTTTGTAAGCCGCGAATGATGCCGGTCTCTCCACCAAATTCTGGAACCTTTTCTAGATCCGAAGCTTTCAAATTGGTAAAGCCACCTTGCTGTTTTGCCAACTGATCGACTACAATATCATCTACCAAAACGGTTGTTAGTTCCTGAATGTCAGGTTGTAATGGAATGTCTTGTTTTTTGTTTTTAATCAATTCCACAGCCAACTGCTGCATCTCAAAACCGAGGTAGGAAAACAGCAAGGTATGTTTGCCCGCAGGCAGTCGAAGGACATAAAATCCAAAGGCATTCGTACTTACGCCCTTTGTCGAACCTTGCACGGAAACGGTAGCGCCGATGAGGCTTTCCCCAGAGGTGGCATCATTCACATAACCACTGATGGTGTAGTAAGCTGAAGGATCGTAGGGGGCGTCCTGAGAACCAATTTCGGGTTCGTGCAGAATGATTTGATTGTTCAGAATGGTGTAACCGATCTCCAGTTTTTCTGTGAGCAGATCTAGTGTTTCCGCTAAAGTTGCTCTCCGGATTTTGAAAGGAATGCGTTGTTTAGGATCAATTAACTTTGGAGCGTAGGAGAAATTGTAACCACTTTGCTGCGTGATTTCTGCCAGTAGATTTCCAACAGGAATAGAGGCGCGTTTGATGCTAATGCTCTGCGCAAATGTATTGTCTGCCTGGCTTATGCCATCAGGCAGGTTAGAAAAAAAGCTACAGAGCAAAAAGACGAGAAAGAAAAGACAGGAAGAGGTATTTCGCTGAGCGCAATTATTCACATGGTGAACCGGAAAGGACAATGCGTTCCCCATTACTATTGGCGTTTAGATTTAGTGTTTTTTCAAGGATGACCAAGATGGATTCCAGCGTCTGGTTTTCATAAACCGCAGTCAAGGTACAGTTTTTCAAACCAGCTGGTTCCAATCTTATATCTGCATGGAAGGTACGATTTAAATCAAAAATAACTTTCCCTAACAATGCTTCTTCGTAAACTAATTTACCTGTTTTCCAGGCCATATAGTTTACGTCTTGGTTTTGTTTTTTGACTAACTGTTGATTAGACTTTGTATAAACGCCTATATCACCTTTTTCTAAAATCACTTTTTTATTATCCACTTCTACGGCCACGGTTCCAGAGGCAACAATCACTTGTATTTGATCCTGGTCATCACGTGCATCCACATAGAAAGAAGTTCCCAAAACTTTAATAGCTACCTCATCCGCTGAGATAACAAAAGGACGAGTCTCATCTCTTTTTACATCAAAAAAAGCATCTCCATCCAAAACGACTTGCCTTGTTCCATCTGCTGCATCTGCATAACCGATAGTAGAATGTTGGTTTAGATTGACCTGAGTTCCATCACTTAGTTTCTGCTCTTTGAAGCTATCTTCACTGGAAACAATCAAATCTGTAGACCCACTATTGAGGTTGAATAACCACCAACCTGCGACTAGCAAAACTGCTGCCGCTGCTGCGATGCTGAGTAGTTTTGCATAAGAGCGTTTCGGTTGCAACGCAATCACTTTTGTCACTTTCGTAGTATCGGATTCCAACAATTCAGAAATATTATTCCACTCTTGATTGGTATCAATCTTAGATTCATTTGTTTTTAAACGCGCTAAAT
>JBGCDT010000110.1:0-2503 GCA_045105695.1 Saprospiraceae bacterium
GGCAGTTCAGTTGTGGACGAACGCCGTTGACATTTTGCAAAGCTTCGTAAATATTTGGCGTAGGATTCTTTTTGAAAAAAGTAGGCGTGTTCACTTCTACCGGCACCGGACTTTCCAATCGGCTGACTTCTTTCAGCGTTCCGGTAACGACGATTTCATCCATCGTTGTTTCTGCTTCCACTAATGTAAAAATAATGTTAGCATTTTCGCCAGCAGTGAGTTTTATTTTCTTCTGAGTGGTTTCATAACCTAGAAACATCGCCAGTATTTTGTGTGTACCAACGGGTATATTTTTGATTTCAAAATTCCCAAGTGTATCGGTTGTTGCTCCGAGGGCGGTACCTTCGATAGCGATGTTGGCAAAACTCAATGCTTCTCCGTTCAGCGTATTTACAGTTCCCGAAAGGCTAGCCATCTGCGCATTTGCGAAAGCGACCTGTAACAAACAGAACACTACGAAGAAGAACTCAAAGTATCGTTTTTTCATTTACAATTGGTTTAAAATTTATTTAGCACCACAAAAATATAAAGTTAGCCTACACTAACAAATAGTTTTCAAGCTTTTAACTATTTTTACATCAAAAATGTTTAATGCCGACTAGCGTAAAAGAAGATTACTTAAAAGCACTCTATTATTTGGACAGTCAGGACGGTCAGATTTCGGTTACGGAACTGAGTAGAAAACTCGGCGTAAGCAAACCTACCGTCACGAACATGGTGAAAAGTCTGGAGGAGCAAGGCTGGGTGAAAACGCAGAAATACAAACCCGTTCGGCTGACCGCTAAGGGTAAAAAAGCGGCAGCACTCGTCATCCGAAAACATCGCCTTACCGAAATGTTTTTATACAAAATCATGGGGCTGGGCTGGGAAGAAGTTCATGAAATAGCGGAACAGATAGAGCACATCGACTCTGAAAAATTCTTCGCTCGCATGGACGACATGTTGAATCATCCGACCATTGATCCGCATGGTTCTCCCATACCGGACAAAAATGGTAAGGTCGTTCAGCTCAAATTAAAAGCACTGGTTGAATTGTCTCCCGGGCAAAAAGGTAGGCTGTCCGCTTTGCTGAAAGACGATGTGGAATTGGTCAGTTATCTAAATGAATTGGGCATTGAGTTGGGGACGGTCATTGAATTGGTGAAGGTGGAATCTTTTGATGGGAGTTGTCGGATCTCTTGTGATGGGAAGATGGCGATTGTTGTGAGTGAGCGGGTTGGGGCGTGTTTGTTGGTGGAGGTTGTTGGGTAGGGTATTTCATAGCAGCTTTATGTTCATCACGGCCTTTTAAAGCGGATGTCAGAGAAAGCGGAGACAATTAGCGGAGCTGCCGCTCTAATTTGGGAAGATCATTCTTAGTAATAATAAAAAATGAAATCATGAATTTTTCCAATCCAAATTATCGGCGGTGGTTTATTCAAGGAACCATTGGAATTTTACTTTTGGGAAGTGGACTCTCGATGGTCGTAGAGTCTGGTTTTTATAAACAAGCACAACCAACAACTTGGAAATGGGTCTTGGCTGGCACCTTGTCCTTGGTCGTCTTTATGAGTGGATTGATTTTGATGGTGGATAGTATTCGTTATCGGATAGCTTTTGAGAAGGATAAGAAAGATAAGTTATTACTGTCCAAGTCCTTACCAAAGGAGTAATTGTTATGGTAGTTGCCAGAGGCAGCGTTAATGTTCATCACAGTCTTTTAGAGACTGCGCTGGCGGGGATTGTTGGGTAGGATTTACTAGTGGTAGAGCTCGTTCTACTCGGTCAGATACAAAACAGATGAAAAGGAATAAACATTATCAAATTGACAAGTCAGATGGCAAAAGATATATTCTTTGGTCCGCTATTCTCTGTACCCTTTTAATATTATTTTTTAGATGGGAGAACAATTCCATTCTAGAAAGAAGTTTATTCTTAAAAGAAAATGGACTTCAGAGTATAGCTACTATTACAAATTTAAAAGGTAGGACTAGATGCGCATATCGAGCAAGAGGTACTACATTTGAAATAGTAGTTCGCACTCCATTTGATAGACTATTGAATGGCGAGACCTACCACATGGTTTATAATAAAGACTCTCCAAAAGATGCCTTAGTTTTCTTCGACAAACCATTCATTCAGGATTCCTCAACTTTTGCTATAGTTCCACTTCTTTCAGGGCATCTGAAAATATATAGTAATACTAAATACTATTTCACCTATGAAGTGGCCGGGATAGAACATGAACGAGTACAATTAATTGATCCTAGTAAAAGGATCCCTTCAAAGGTTTTTTATTTGGAGTCTAACCCTGGTATTTCTTACTTGTTTTATGAAGATGAGTAATAATAGTTCCGTTTTGACTTACTATAAGAGCTGGAGTCTTTGAATCATCTAGAAATAGGAAGTATAAAATTCGATCTATATTTTGTTACAAGAATATCTTACTCCGAAAATAAAACTAAGATCAGAATGAAAAATAATAAAAAGATAGTCTTCTTGATTTTATTGAGTTCATGCTTAA
>JBGCDT010000111.1:0-2520 GCA_045105695.1 Saprospiraceae bacterium
CAACAGGCACTCTAGCCATCTCTTCAAAAATATACTCAGCAACGAGACCGGCGTGCCAACTTGTTCCACAAGCAACGACTAGAATACGTTTTGCATTTAGGAATTTATCCATATGATCGTCAATTCCTGCCATACGGATCAAGCCCTGCTCAACAAGCATTCTTCCTCTAAAAGTGTCTTTTATAGCTTCTGGTTGCTCATAAATCTCTTTAAGCATGAAGTGGTCGTAACCACCTTTTTCAATTTGCTCAAGATTCATTTGTAGTTTTTGAACGTAAGGATCCACTAAAGAATCATCATTAATTTTTCTTACTTTCATTCCCTTATGCCTTCTTATCACAGCCATCTCACCATCTTCTAGATAAATGGCATCTTTGGTAAATTCTAAAAAGGGTGACGCGTCACTTGCTATAAAAAACTCATCCTCTCCTATTCCTATTGCTAGAGGGGAACCTAGTCTAGCAACGACAATTTCATTAGGCTTTCTTTTGTCAAAAACAGCTATCGCATAAGCACCAATAGTTTGATTTAATGCAATTTGTACTGCTTTACCCAGCTTCACATCTTCGTTATTCATGACGTCCTCAATCAGGTTTACCAATACCTCGGTATCCGTATCTGACTTAAAATCAAAACCTCTATTCTTCAATTCTTGTTTTAAAGGCTCATAATTTTCAATAATCCCGTTATGAATAATAACAAGGTTGCCATTATTAGATAAATGAGGATGAGAATTAACGTCGTTAGGAACACCATGTGTCGCCCATCTAGTATGCCCTATACCGATTGTTCCTTGGGTAGAGGTCTCTGCAGACATTTTATTTTCAAGATCTACAACTTTTCCCTTAGTTTTTGAATAATTGAGTTGATTACCGTCGTATAATGCAATCCCTGCACTATCATAACCTCTGTATTCAAGTCTTTTCAATCCATTAAGAACAATGGGATAAGCTTCTCTATGCCCTATGTAACCAACAATTCCACACATAATAATTAAGTTTTTTAATCCGGTACTGAATAGTACACAGTAAGTTTTGGTCTTTTACTGATGTCACTGGACTGACTACCATGAAGCACGGTACCTTCATGCGAAGTAGCGCCTCCTAAAGTGACAGATTCTATTTCTATGGGGGATGTTTGATTTCTTATTAAAGCATTTCCTGGTAAATCAACATTCTGGGACACTTCTATAACCAGTCTGTCATTATCAAATAAGCCATTAATTATACCGTTAAGGTGATCTGTAATACGGACTCTATAGCGCACACCATCGCTACTTAAGTCATCGTTATCAACTCGCTCTAACCTTCCTAAGTGTGTTAAATTACTATTAAGTCCAGGTAGTTGAGATGCAAAATCATAATCTGCAAGAGGAATTCTAGTTTCAGCATTATAAACTATTATTCTTTCGGGCTCAGAAGTGCCCCCTTCAACGACATCCTGATTTACTTGAAACTCTAAAATAGCATCATTAATTAGCCACTGATTTTCAATTATTTCAGTAAGAGCATCTGCTTCACCATCGCCATCATTGTCAGCGCCGAATAGATCGATAAAGCCTATAGCCGTTCCACCTCCTTTAATATAAATATTTTCTGTACCGTTTACTTCATCAAAAGAGTTTTCAATGTCAGTTTGCACATCCATAGGAATTTCATGTTCTATAAAATTGATCTGCCTTGAAGACCCTGTCGTAGAACTACCAAAATCAAACCGAAATGCAGAGGATAAAGGTTCCTCAGAATTTGCTATTGAAACATCTATAGAAAATGTAATATTAGCGTCGAGTAAATCTAAATAGACAAGAACAGGAGGTCGACTTGGATCATTTTCAGCAGTTATGTATAAGCCCCTGAAAAAATTTTTAAAATTACTAGCGCTTTGATAATTTTGAGGATCGGAGTTTAACAAAATATCTGACCAGTACTGTTGCTCGTCATAAGGTAGGCCTGTGTTTAAAAGATCTATTCTAATTCTTGGTGATTTGCGTTCTGTAATAACACCGTCCTCTTCTATTTGTATTTCCTCATTTTCAATGCTGTACGCACTACTAGAAAATATCAACTCTTCGTTTGCTCCTAACGAAGCTGCTTCTATAAGAGCTTTTTCATCAGAATAATAGGCTGCTGGCTGGGTTAAATCGTTTACGTCAAACTCATTGATGAAATATTTGTTGCGATAAATTTTAAGATTCAAAGCACCTATGCCATATAAGGAGTCTATCTCATAAGTTGTTGATTCTCCATCATCAGCAATTCCTGTCGCCGTGCTATAATATGGGATTTCTAAAAAAGCACTTTTTAATACTGGCGGTGTTTGATTTTCATCTGTACCACTAAAATCTGGATTAAGAAATGATGGAACAACTTGAGTAACTATACCATAATTAGACCTACCGTAAATAGGGTCTTCATAATCACCTAACAAAAAGGAACTGAAAACATTAGTCTGCACAGGGTTTACGGGTACAGAAAAAGTTTTCACTTCCAGCTCAGTCTGTAGAATTGTCTCGTTAGGGTC
>JBGCDT010000112.1:0-4559 GCA_045105695.1 Saprospiraceae bacterium
TGGGGACAAGATGCAACAGTAGCTGCGTCGAACTCTCCTTACTTGGACATGGGAACGATCATTCAACCCTTTACTTTCTTTGTAGACAATGATAATGACGGGATTGGAAACACAGATGATCCAGATGATGACAAAGATGGAATTCCTGATGTCAATGAAGTGTGTGGCAATGGTGCTTCAAACTTTACTTGTCCTAACAACCCAACAGGAGGAGACCCATCAGGCGATGCTGATAATGACGGAACGCCAAATTATAAAGATGCCGATTATTGTACATTAAATGCCAACGGCGTTTGTACAAGTCTCGATACAGATGGTGATGGTATTATTGATCAATATGATTTAGATTCTGACGACGATGGCTGTAGTGACTATCTAGAAGTCGCTATGCTCGATGAAGATAATAATGGGCTTATTGATAACTTCGTAGATATAAATTTTAATGGATTGCACGATCCATATGATCCAGCTCTTGGAGGTGTCCCATTGACACTACTAGATCAAGATGGTGATTTTGCACTAGATTTTCAAGACTCAAATAAGCATCCTGGCTCTATTGCCATAGATGACAGAGCAACTGTTGAAATAAATTCTTCAGGACTAATTGATGTACTCGACAACGATATAGGTTGTTCAGATAATCTGGATCCTTCTTCAGTAACCACTACGGGAGTACTAGCTCCTCAACATGGAACCATTACAAATATCAACTCGATAACGGGTGTTATCACTTATACTCCTGATGCAAATTTTGTTGGTCGCGACACTTTTGAATATATCGTTTGTGACTTAGCTTCTCCTCCTATATGTGATACTGCAATAGTAGTCGCAGTCACTACTTGTGCATCTCCAGGAGCTGAAGGTTGCATCACGGCATTTGACGACAGTGCAGAAACAATTGAAAGTACTGATGTTGATATTGATGTTACTGCCAA
This sequence comes from Saprospiraceae bacterium, assembly GCA_045105695.1. GTDB lineage: Bacteria > Bacteroidota > Bacteroidia > Chitinophagales > Saprospiraceae > CALGLS01. The sequence goes on from JBGCDT010000112.1 coordinate 936, forward strand.
TGATATTGTAGCCGGAAATACGATGAGTCTTGACTCTTTAGCTGAAGTTACAGCACCTACCAATGGAAGTATTTCAATCGACAATGGAACTGGAATAATTACTTATTCGCCTAATCCGAATTATGTAGGATTGGATAGTTTTGAATATAAAATATGCACCCAGGGAAGTGATCAAAGCATAACGCCTACATTTACAAGTGCTGACATACCTGTTACGATTCCAACCTCTGGGACTGCGACCTCAACACTTACCATTCCTTCGGGATCAGGAGGTAATATTCTTGATGTGAATCTGTTGAATTTAGATGTTAGTCATAGTTATGTTAGCGATTTGACAGTCAACCTGATAAGTCCTAATAATACCAGTAGAACAATGATAAGCGGTTTATGTGGTAGTAATCAGAATTTAGATCTCTCTTTTGACGATGAAGGTTCAACTATTACACTATGTTCTGATTTGGTTAGTGGAAGTACATTTAAACCACATACAGATGCTTTATCGGGCTTTGATAATGAAAATAGTGAGGGAACCTGGACCCTAAGTATTGTAGATGCCTTTGCCCCTGATGGAGGAACCATAAATAGCTGGGCCTTGGAAATTACTTATGAAACCACAGTTACAGGTGTATGTGATGTTGCTAAAGTGATTATAGATGTAACTGCGTCAACTAATACAACAGAAGCATCAAATGATTATAGCAATACCCCTTTTGATACACCTATAACTTCTACTGTATTAACAAACGACAGAGATGCAGAGAGTAACACACAAACTGTTTCAGGTTTGGAAGTAGATACCGATGGAGATGGCTTACCTGATGCAGTTAAAGCTATTGGTGTTTCGACAACCATAGGAGGTGTAAATGCAGATGGAAGTTCAAATACTAATGCAGGTACTTTAATTCAAAACGCTAATGGTTCTTATACTTTTACACCAACCTCCGTTTTTGTTGGGACTGTAACTTATGAATATTCTGTCTGTGATGACGGCACACTTCAAGCCTGTGAATTAGCTATTGTTGAGATAGAAGTCCTACCAGAATCCAACACCGCTAATACACATGTTACAGCCAGTCCAGATACCTACATGACCGAAGTAAATGTTACCATTAATAGTCTTCTTTTTTCAAATGATAAAGATCCTGAAGGAGGAGCTATTACTGCAACAAGTGCGAACATTGACACCAATGGAGACGGTGTTCCAAATGCAACACTTAATTTAGAAACTGCAACTACTGTCGCTGGAATAGATGATGATGGAAACGCAGTACTAAACGCTGGAGCATTGACAATCAATGCCAATGGAACCTTCAGCTTCGTACCCACTGTAGGATTTACAGGAACCGTAACTGCTAAATATGGAATTACAGATTCTGATACAGATACAGATGAGGCTCTATTGGTTATTACAATCATTCCAGACACAGAAAATGAAATATTTGCAACTGACGACTCTGCCTTAACCGATGCAGGAACTCCTGTTTCAGGAGATATAACAGCCAATGACAATGATCCTGAGAACGATGGATTTGCCGTGACCGGCTTAGTAATAGACTCCGATGGAGATGGCTTGACTGACACAGACCAAAGTGGAAACATTGATGGTGCAACAGCTATTACCGTGGGAGGTACAGACAGTGATGGATCACCTGTAGTGAATGCTGGTAGCCTAGTACTGGCGACGGACGGAAGCTACACCTTTACGCCTACATCAGGGTTTTCAGGAAACGTAAATGCACTATATTCTATCTGTGATGGAGCAGCTCCGGCAGCATGTGATTTAGCGACTCTCGAAATCACGGTATTAGATGTACAGCGCGATTATGGAGATGCTCCTGCCATCTACCCAGCAGCCTGGCATCGTGCCATGTTAGATAACAATGATGATGATGTACTTGATGGCGCATCTGATGTGTGGTTGGGATTAAAAACAGATTTTGAAACAACTCAATCCACCAATTCAAGTGCCGAAGGAGATACAAATGATGATGCACTAAGCTTTGGAAGTAGCGCGGGACAATTTCCTCTGGCGGCCTCCCCTTCTACCAATTATGATATTAATATCACGGTCAACTCCAACAGTCCAAACTTAGTATACTATGGTCTCTGGATAGATTGGGACAACAACGGTACGTACGAAGATTTTTATACTGGATCAAAAGCAACAACAAGTGGTTTTGCAACAGCGATCGCCTCTATCACTACACCAGCAAGCGTAGGAGCCTTAGTTAATGTTCGCTTGAGGGCTGATGATGCCCCTTTTGTAGCAGGCGATTATACTGGCGGTAAAACGAATGGAGAAGTAGAAGATTATCAGGCGACCATTGCTTTACCCGTCGAATTAATCAGCTTTACAGGTAAAAGCTACGATTGTAACATTCATCTAGAATGGGCATCTGCAACAGAAGAGAATTTCAGACACTATGAAATAGAGAGAAGTAAAGATGGCCAATCTTTCCAAGTACTCGATCACATAGCAGGAAACGAATGGTCTACGACAACTCAGCAGTATCAATATATAGATCAGGACGCAGACATAGAGAATTACTATCGATTAAAAATGATTGACCTGGACGGCCGTTTTGAATATTCCGATATCATTCTAGTGAAAACAGAATGTGATGATACCAACATCAATCTATATCCAAATCCAGTCCGTGAGAATAGCGGTACAATACATGTTGATTTTTTCACGAAGTCAGAAACCAGCACGCTACAAGTTATTGACATCAACGGACAAATAGTCCGAGTATTAAACTTTGAAACAGTACCTGATGTCCAGAATAAAATAATACTTGATATTTCAGATCTATTATCAGGAGTTTACTTCCTTAAATTTGATGATAACAAAGATGCGGTCCGATTTATAATAACAAACTAGGTCATGCATTCTTTAGGTTAAACTAAGATACTGTACGAACGTTTCTTTGCGGGAAAGCCATAAATCTTTTGCGAATAGCGGGTTGATAAACAAGACTAAACTCTTGTCCACCCACAACACATCGCATTAGATTTATGGCTTTCTTTCTTATGAAATCAGTCTTGGGTACATGCGCTACCTCCGCTAAATCACAATGATACCTAATCTAGTACCTGCCTGCGACATCATTCTGTGCGCCGCTGTCTTTTCTTCCTTTATTGCACTCCTGCGATCTATTCATCAGATCCACTAGGTCATTTATCTTTCTTATGCCGCTCAGTTCAGTGAGTATTATTTTTTGGGGATTCCTGTGAGTTATTGGGTGCGGGTAGGTAGGGCGAAATCTATTCTTCTTCTTCTCCACTTTAGATTGTTTTCTTTTGCTAGTCGTTTGTTAACCGTTAGTATCGGTTATTAACGGTTATTAACGGTTAATTGGATAAGGCTTTGTTTTACAATTACTTAGAATCCTTACTTTTGCAGTTATTAGAGGTAAACTTTCCAAAAGTCGATTGAACTTAGTTTGATCTTCTATTTCTTAGTTGCTATTTTTTGCGCGCTTTGGCTCTTATAACTAGCTTTAGATCATTGTAAGGTAAGGAGGTGAAGAGGGCTTTGGTCGTTTTGGTATAAAAGGGTAATTTAGCGTGTACATAACGGATATATACGCAACTGATGGATTGAGTGGTGGATATACAGATGTT
>JBGCDT010000113.1:0-46560 GCA_045105695.1 Saprospiraceae bacterium
GATTAGGATTGGCCCTAGGTTGCAAAATCAACAACCATAACATCTTCGATAGAAAGAATTACTTCTATGCAGATTTACCAAAAGGCTATCAAATAACACAAGATCAAGAACCTTATTGCAGAGGAGGAGCGGTAGCCATCAAAGGAAAAGACTTCGATAAAAAAATACGCTTACATCATATTCACATGGAGGAAGACGCTGGAAAATCCATCCATGACGGTGATCCAAAATATACTTTGATTGATTTGAATAGAGCCGGAGTACCATTGTTAGAAATTGTAACAGAACCCGATTTTCGTTCTGCGGAGGAGGTCGCTATTTTCATGACTAAGATGCGCCAGTTGGTTCGCTATCTCGGTGTTTCCGATGGAAACATGGAGGAAGGTTCTTTACGTTGCGATGTAAATATTTCTTTACGGAAGAAAGGAGCAATTACTTACGGCGAACGTTGCGAAGTTAAAAATCTAAATTCAATGCGCTTTGCTAGACAGGCGATTTCTTATGAAGTTAAACGTCAGGCAAATATTCTAAATAATGGCGGACAGATAAAAAGAAATACTTTGAATTTCGATCCAGCTTCTGGTACTACTTCTCCTTTGCGAGAAAAAGAAGACGCGCACGATTATCGCTATTTCCCAGATCCAGATTTACCGCCTTTGCATCTGAGCGAAGCATATATTCAAGAAATAAAAGATTCGCTTCCTCTACTGCCGGATGAACTTAAAAAGCAGTTTACCACAACCTACGCCCTAAGCGAATACAACGCAGATTTACTCACTCAAGAAAAAGCAACGGCTGATTATTTTTTAAGACTAGCCAAATCAACCAAGCATTACAAAGGGTTGGCTAATTTAATTATCAATAAAATCCTACCTGCTGCTAATGAGCAAAATTTCCTACTCGCGAACTTCCCCGTATCGGAACAGCAGATTATTTCTTTTCTGCATTTGGTAGAAAGTAATCAGGTGAGTTCCTCTGTTGCTTATCAAAAGTTATTTCCTTTGATGATGGCACAGCCTATGGTCGATCCTTTGTACTTGGCAAAAACGGAAAACCTGATTCAGGAAAGCGATGGCGATTTTTTGACTTCGGTTATCGCGCAGGTCTTGGCGGATCATCCAAAAGAAGTTGCTGCTTACAAAGGTGGGAAAAAACAATTGATGGGCTTTTTTATGGGGCAGGTGATGAAGGCTTCAAAGGGAAAAGCTGATCCGAAGATAACGAGTAAGCTACTAGGGAAAGCCTTGTCAGAATAGACATTTTGTTTTTACTCAACATTCCCCTAATTTTACCCCACATCAAAACCCGACCCTATGTCCATGTTCGACGACGATACGACCAAGCTCTACTACTCCATCGGAGAAATATCTGAAATGTTCAAAGTTTCCAAATCACTGATTCGATTCTGGGAAGCAGAGTTTGATTTGCTGAAGCCGCATAAAAACAGCAAGGGGGACCGACGGTTTACCAAGCAGAACATCGAGCAGTTTCAAATCATTTACAACTTAGTGAAGGAAAGAGGTTTCACCTTGGATGGAGCTAAGAAAGAAATCAAAAACAATAAAGACAACCTTGTCAAGAAGATGAAGGCGCTGAATACCTTGAAGGATGTTCGGAAGATGCTGGCGGGTATGAACGGAGAAGAGGAGGAATAAAACGCTATTCTACTTTTTGTAATCTTCAATATTTAAAACTTCATCACAGAAGTCGTAATCCATTGCTACGTTGGAGGCGACGATGACCAAGCGGCCCTTGGCGTATTTCTCAATTAACATTCGATACCAATCAAAACCCTGCTGATCCAAGTTCGTCGTTGGCTCGTCAAGTAGAAGAACGGGAGTGTCTGTGCAAATGGCAAAGACTAATTTCAGTCGTTGTTTCATACCTGAAGAAAAATTCCGAATTTGTTTGTCTGCTGATTTTTGAAAACCTAACAATGCTATTACATCTTCATCTTTCGGAAGATCACTAACAAAATTCTTAAACCGACGATGAAAAGCGATGGCTTCCGTCAATGTCAATTCTTCGATTACATCAATGTAGGGCGCAGCGTAACTCATATAGCGATACACTTCATCAATAGCCATTTCCTTTCCATCCTTTTTAAAAACAACCTTCCCTCTACTCGGCGTCAAATGACCGGAGAGTACTCTGAGCAAAGTAGATTTACCAGAGCCATTAGGTCCTAGAATAGCATAGCTATGACCAGCTTGGAAATGGTAATCCAAGTTTCGGTAGATCCAGTCGTAACGGTATCGTTTAGCTATCTGAGTGAGAAGTATGTCCATTGGTAGAACGCTGGCCGTTTATTTGGCGGAAGCCTCTGATGATTCCTCTATCCGCCTCGTCTATAAATGCAAGTATCTTGTTGCGCTCAGGAGAATCGTCAAAATCAGATTTGATTTTTCTAATAGCCTGAGTGGTATTGAAGCCCTTGACATAGAGGACGCGATAGATGTCTTGGATGTTTGTAATCTGAGATCGACTAAAGTTTCTGCGACTCAAACCGACGTGATTAACGCCTGCATAACTAAGCGGTTCTCGGGCAGCTTTTATAAATGGAGGAACATCTTTTCGAACCAACGAACCTCCTCCAATAAATGCGTGATCTCCAATTCTTACAAATTGATGCACCGCAGAATTACCACCTAAAATTGTTTTATTTCCGATGACAATATGCCCAGCGAGGTTAACGCTGTTTGCGAGAATCACTCCGTTGCCGATTACGCAATCATGAGCGATGTGTACGTAAGCCATAATGAGGCAGTGGTCGCCAATGACTGTTTTGTAGTTTGCTTTGGTTCCTCTATTAATGGTGCAATACTCTCGGATGATGACATTGTTTCCAATTTCTAAAGTGGAAAGCTCTCCCTCAAATTTCAAATCCTGAGGAATAGATCCTACAATCGCTCCTGGGAAAATTCGACAGTTGTCTCCCATCCGCGTTCCGTCCAGGATGCAGGCATTTGGTCCAATATCACAGTTGTCCCCAATGACCACGTCTCCCTCGATGGTAGCGAAAGGCGCAATCTTTACGTTCTTCCCAATCTTTGCATCGGGATGTATGTTCCTAAAATCTTTAATCATTCGACTCTGGTCTTCGGACAATTTGAGCAGTCAATTCTCCTGATGAAACAATGCGGTTTCCAACGTAGGCCGTCCCTTGCATATGCACAATACCTCTTCTGATCGGAGACAGTAATTCCATTTTCAAAATCAATGTATCTCCCGGTGCTACTTTATATTTGAATTTTGCATTGTCAATTTTCAAAAAATAAGTATCCCAGTTTTCGGGATCTGGCACCGTAGATAAGGCTAAGATTCCACCGGTTTGAGCAAGTGCTTCCATTTGTAACACTCCTGGGAAAACAGGATTCCCTGGAAAGTGTCCTTGAAAGAAAGACTCATTAAAGGTGATGTTCTTCACTCCTGCCACATGCGTTTCCGACAATTCAAATACTTTATCCACCATTACAAAAGGAAAACGATGTGGAAGCATCTTTTGTATGGCTACCGTATCAAATAACGGTTCTACAGTAGGATCATATTTAGGTTTGCCTTTTAGCTTACGCAATTCGACAAAGTTCTTTTTCAGTAGTTTGGCAAATTCTATGTTCGCGGTGTGCCCTGGTTTGGTCGCTACGATTCTACCTTTTATCGGTTTGCCAATCAATGCCACATCGCCAATGATGTCCAACAGCTTGTGTCTTGCAGGTTCGTTTTCAAAATGAAGTTTCGTTGTATTTAGAATTCCAGCTTTGTCTACTTTCATCGCTGGTTTCTTTAGTCGCTTGGCGAGTGCGTTTAATTCTCGCTGACTCATTTTGCGATCAGCAATAACGATGGCGTTGTCCATGTCTCCTCCTTTAATGAGGTCTTGGTCTAGCAGTTGTTCTAGCTCATGCAAAAACACGAAAGTTCGAGAAGCAGCAATTTCCTTTTTGAAATCTGCTATGTTATCAAGGGAAGCATACTGGTGTCCCAAAATAGTAGAGTTGAAGTCGATCATTGTGGTGATCTGAAAATCATCTGCTGGAAGCGCAATCAGTTCTGCCCCCGTTTTTTCATCTCGGTAAGAGATCGGCTCATCGATTACAAAATACTCGCGTTCTCTCTCTTGCTCTTCTATTCCTGCTTTCTGCAAACTCTTCACAAAAGAAATAGCACTGCCGTCCATAATCGGAACTTCAGGGCCATTGATTTCCATCAAAACATTATCTATTTGTAAACCCATGAGGGCAGAGAGGACGTGCTCCACAGTACTTATGGTAGCGTCCCCACTTTGGAGTGTAGTGCCTCTATTCGTAGAAATGACTTTATTAACATCAGCGGTGATGACTGGCTTGCCCTCTAAATCGATTCGTTGGAATTTGAATCCGTGATTTTCAGGTGCCGGTTTGAAAGTCAGTTTTACTTTCTCGCCAGTATGCAAACCAACGCCTTTGACGCTGACTGATTTTTTTATCGTGTGTTGTTTCATTCTGTTTTGATTAAATATAGAATCGCTTTGATCCTTAGGTATTTACAGCTCTGTTTGTAGATATTTCGGAAGAGAAGAAATTGCCCTGAGTAGTGGGACGTTCGTCCTAGTTTGGTTGATTCTTTTAGCGATTTAGGGCAAAGGTAATAATTTTGGGTTAGGGTGAGATATTTGATTGGAGGTTTTAAATCAGCATTAAAGTCCTGTGTAATATCGAATGGAAGTTGCGATAGCGAGTTGAATTTCATATCACTTGTTACCTCTCGCTATTTTATTCAATATTCTGTCTATCCAACTTTCAGTTTCAGTGTTTTTAGATTTTTCCTGTTTTATAAAATCTTTCACGCTCTCTTCAATTCCCAACTTTTGCTCAATTAGTTTACTTTTTATAAATGGTGATCTTCCACTTGGTCTATTATACTTTTTGCGGAACTTATCTTCTTCAATTTTTAGTTCAATATATTTTTCATGAAGAATTCTCAGTTTCTCTATCATAGGTAAATCATCTTCTCCATTATAAAGTTTTCCCTGAATCGACCAATCCATTTCGATCCCCATCTCTAGTAATTTGTGCATTTCTCCATAGGCAAACTGTGCATTGTATCCAATTGAAAGATAATTTTGTAAAGGATATCTTCTCTTATATTTTTTATTTATATCGAGATTTAATTCTTCCACTAAATACTTAATAGTTTCTGCTTGCCTGGTGCTTGTAAGTAGTCCCTCTGTACTACACCCATTTTTAATTAAGTAGTTCAATTTTAGTCTGTCATCAGAATACTTTTGAATTATGGTTGGGTAGCCATCTTCTTTGGGTACAATATCTCCTGTATATTCAAATACTTCCTTAAACCTTTGGAAACCTAGTTCTGGATTATCAGGAGTATGAAACATATGCCACTGCATAACCTTCATTGATGAATTATAATCTGTAGAAAATTCAAAATTCACATCAAGTTCAACTTCATCGTCCCATTCTGGTAATCCAAGAGAATTTAAGAATTTGCTAAACGAATTGCAGGATGTTTTAGAAATACCATCTCCACCTGAAAAATTTGCAATATAGATTTGTCCATATTCTTCATTTGATAGATTGAAAAAGTAAATTCCTCTATCTCCTTGAGCAAAAACTAATATGTTTTTAGGGTCTAAATTATGTTCTTGAAAATCCTCTTCATCTATGTCATGAAGAGTATATGTCATAGGGTAAAGTTTTTGAATGATTACATCGCCAATACTAAAGAATCGTTCTACTCCCCAAATTTCAGTTTTGTTTTCTGGACCTAGGTTTGGCCAATTCGGATAAGTAATTGCCCCATTATATTGAAGTAAAAAATCAACATAATCTTGTGGAAAGTTCTTATCCCATAAAGATTCTGCCTTAGCTATTTCAGCTCTAGTCGTATCATATTCTTCTTTCTTTATTTTATGGCTATTCATTTTTTATTTCTAATGATTAGTAACAATAAATCACCCCCCCCCTTCCATCTCTCCCAACCGCTTCTCCAACTCCCGAACCTTTCTCATCAAATCAGGCAGCTGCTTAAACCCCGCATAAGAACGAAGGTATTCCCCATAACCAATCGCAGGCGAACCATAAACCGCCGTATTCTCTTTTTTAATCGCCGCCGCTACCCCACTCTGCGCCTGCACCTTAGCACCATCCGCTACTTTGATGTGACCAACAAATCCAGCCTGTCCTCCAATCTGACAATGTGCTCCGATTTGCGTACTTCCTGCGATTCCTGCCTGTGCTGCTATCACGGTATTTTTTCCAATCTCTACATTATGAGCAATCTGAATGAGGTTATCCAATTTTACACCTTGACGGATGATCGTAGAACCCATCGTTCCTCGATCAATGACGGTATTCGATCCTACCTCCACATCTGATTCTAAAACAACATTTCCAATCTGAGCAATCTTCTCGAACGATCCATCCTCTGTTGGTGTAAAACCAAAACCATCAGAACCAATAATCGCATTTGCATGCAAAATGCAACGATCTCCAATTTTGCATTGATGATAAATTTTAACGCCAGGATATAACACAGCGTCGTTTCCAACCACTACATTTTTACCAATATAAACCTGTGGATAAATCGTGCAATTATCTCCAATAGTCGCTCCTTCTTCTATGATGGAAAACATGCCTAAGGAAAGTTCAGCTCCGGTCGTAGCAGAAGGATGAATGAAAGCACTAGAAGCAATTCCAGGTTTTGGTTTAGACTGACCTTGATAATGATCGAGTAAGACGGCGAGTGCGGCGTAGACATTTTCTACTTTGATGAGCGTAGCGGAAATGGATTGGTTGCTTTGAAAGTCATTTCCAACGAGAAGGACAGAGGCCTTGGTTGTAGTTGCAAAACTTTCGTACTTAGGATTAGCAATGAAGCTGATGTTGCCTGCCTGGGCCTCCTCGATTTTCGCAGGAGCTGAGATGGTGACTTGCCCGTTCCCTTCCACTGTGCCATTGACCAGTAAAGCAATTTCTTTTGCTGTGAATTCCATGCGCCAAAGGTAAGTATTTTTACGGGGGATTCGGGGGCTTTCAGCCTTGGTTTTTCTAGGTTTTAACGCCTTGACGCTCTAAAAATAAAGCGGGATGATGACAGCTAACTGACTCGCCCCTTCTGATAAAAACAGGAAAAAAACTATCTTTGCCGCAAATTTCAGCCATGTCAGAAACAACAACCACCATAGTCAAAATAGGAACCCGAGGAAGCAAGCTGGCCTTATGGCAAGCGCACTTTTTGCAGGAGCAGCTAAAGCAGATCAATATCGAATCTAAGCTGACCATCATCAAAACCAAGGGCGATCAAATTCAGCATTTGAGTTTTGACAAAATTGAGGGGAAAGGATTTTTTTCTTTTTTTTTTGAAGATTCCCTTTTGCGAGGAGATATAGATTTGGCTGTTCACTCTATGAAGGATTTGCCGACGACTTCGCCGGAAGGCTTAGTGATCTCTGGCGTTTCTTACAGAGCCAATCCAGCAGACTGGATGTTGATTCGAAAGGAGTCGGTGGAGAATGGCGAAGATTTGTTTTTGAAAAAAAATGCTGTTGTCGGTACTTCGTCTGCGAGGCGAAAAGCACAGTTGTTGGACTTCCGTCCTGATCTTCAGATGAAGGACATCAGAGGGAATGTGCCTACTCGGATTCGTAAGTTGCAAGAAGGAAATTTTGACGCCATACTTTTAGCTGCTGCTGGAATTGAGCGGTTAGAAATTGAACTAGACGATCTAAAGGTCGTTCGTTTTCATCCAAAAGAATTTGTCCCCGCTCCTGCGCAAGGTGTCCTCGCTTTTCAAACTAGAAAGGATGATTTGCCAACTCGTAGAATTGTAAAGCAACTTCATCATACCGATGTTTCTGAAAAGACAAACATAGAAAGGAAGATTCTCAGACTACTCGATGGTGGTTGTCAATTGCCAATGGGTGCTTATTGTGAGAAAGATTCAGAAGGTAACTTTCATGTGTGGACCGCTATGGCGAAATCCTGGGATGGGCCTTTGGCAAAAGTACAGTTGTCTTCGAGTACTTCACATAAGTTGGCGGAGAGAGTGGTTGAGCAGCTGAAGGGGAAGCTTTTGGGTAGCTAAGGATTGAGTTGTTGAAGGATTGAATGGCCTTCGACCGAAAGAAACCGCAGAGCTTGCGAACTGAGCGACATTCAATCATTCAAAATTCATTGATTCATTCAATCCTTATAAAAAAGTGGACCAAACAACCTTAGAACACCTACGCTTTCCAATCGGAAGATTTCAGGAACCTGAATCGTTCTCCGCTGAGTTCGTTGAAGGATGTATTTCAAAAATAGAAACGCTACCTGGGCAACTACGCGCAGTTGCTGAAGCTATGACGGAGGCGCAACTGGACACCCCTTATCGGCCAGAAGGTTGGACGGCAAGACAGGTTGTTCACCATTTGGCGGATAGTCACATAAATTCATACACTCGTTTCAAACTAGCTTTGACAGAAGATCATCCATCCATCAGACCTTATGACGAAGTCGCTTGGGCGGAATTACCAGATGGAAAATCTGCTGATATAAATATATCGCTTTCCATCCTTGATGCCATTCATCATCGTCTAACAATGGTTTTACGTGAGCTGGATTCAGTTCAATTGAAACGTACTTTTTATCATCCAGAGAGTAAAGCGGTGTGGAGTATTGCGTATACTTTAGCTTTTTATGCCTGGCATGGGGAGCATCATTTGGGGCATCTGGGCTTAGTTGTAAATAAGTGAGGATTGAATGAACTTCGACTGTAATAAAATTCGTAGCCAACGAACTGAGCACTATTCAATTATTACAAGCACAGAACTGAACGCTGATTAATTCAAACTTAAATCATTAAAAAACAAACATGCACTTTTTCTTCGACGTCGAGACAGCAGGGATTGCTAAAAAATATAAAAGTCCGCATACGGATGTGGCCAGTTGGCCGAGGATGACTCAGATTGCCTGGCTTGCTTTTGACATGGACAAAAAACTGAAAGATCATCAGACGTATATCATTAAACCAGAAGGTTTTGAGATACCAGAAGCGTCCTCCAATAGAAATGGAATTACGACAGAAAATGCGCTGGAGATGGGCGTTCCAATAGCAGAAGTTTTGGAGAAATTCGCCGCTGCTATTAAGCCAGCCAAATACCTGGTAGCTCACAATATGAATGTGCAGGAGAAGGTAATCGCCGCTGAGTTTTTCCGTAAGGAAATGAAACACGACCTTTTCAACACGGAGAAAATTTGCATCATGCAGGAGAGTACTCACTTTTGCAAAATACCTGGAAAGTTCGGTCGCTATAAATGGCCTACGCAAAAGGAGTTGTATATGAAGCTCTTTAAAAAAGTACCTCAGGGTTTGAATAACGCGGCTTTAGATGTGAAGGTGACTGCGAATTGTTTTTACAGTTTGGTAAAGATCGGAGCCATAGACGAATTCGAATAACATGAAAAAAGTTTTCATCAGTCGGGATTTAGAGGAAGATGGTTCTCCTATAAGAGAATTGTTAGCAGATTTGAATGTGGAGATGTTTGGGAAGTCTCTAGTAGAATTTACTTGCCGACCTTTCAAAAATGTGCCCGAATGCGATTGGATTTTTTTCTATAGCAAACAAGGTATTCGGAACTACTTCAATGGCTTGGATGATATTGGTACTTGGAAAGGAGTGCGTATGAGAATGCCGTTGCCAAAGCAAATCAGAAAAATAAGATATGCTACCTTTGGAAAAAGTAGCGCTGCTTTTCTCGAAGGTTATCGACAAATCAAAGCAGACTTCAAAGGCACTGGCCATGCAAAAGAAACTGCCGAATTGTTTTTACAAAAAGCTAAAGGGAAAAAAGTATTATTTGTCAGAGGAAAAAATTCTTTGAAATCTGTTCAGCAGTTATTACGAAAAGAGGATTTGACGATGCGGAGTTTTGTCGCTTACGATAATGAGCCGATGACTAAATTCACTATCCCGCAATGTCATTATCTGTTGTTTACCAGTCCCTTGAATGCGAAAGCCTATTATCAGAAATACAAGGTAAAACAGTGGCAGCGAGTATATGCTATTGGAGATACGACTGCTAGGGCTTTATTCAGGCTGAAAGTGAAGAATGTCAAAAAGCCTTCCTCTCCTTCTGTTGCTGCTATGATTGATCTAGTGCGTAACGATATATTGAAAGCAAAGAAATAATCCTTCTCAAAGATTCAAACTAAACACTTCCATTGATATTTCGTATCAAAGACCTCATCGATCCTTATTAAAATCACATCCGGTTATGTCTAAAAAGAATCTGCCAAAAAAGGGCAAAAAACAAAAGACTAGTAAACGTAAGAACCTAACGCCAACTAATAAATCATTTTGGCAACAGCCTTCTCTCTATATTCCTGCGCTGCTCATTCTCTTAGTCACAGCCATAGCCTTCTCCCCTTCTCTGAGTAATGATTTCGTAAATTGGGATGATGATGTGAATGTGCTGGAGAATGAAAACCTACAGTCCTTTTCTGCGGAAAACATCAAGAAGATTTTCAGCTACGAAACAGGGACCATCATTGGAAACTATAATCCACTACCTATTTTCACCTTTTTAGTTGATAAAGAATTACTCGGTGGATATGATGGTAATAACTGGAATCCACGAATTTTTCATATCAATAATTTACTGTTGCATCTCTTCTGTGTTTTCATGGTTTATCGAATAATGCTATTGCTAAAGCTGAGTCGTGAGGCTGCTATTATTGCCGCGCTGTTGTTTGGTATTCACCCGATGAGGGTAGAATCGGTTGCTTGGATTACGGAACGAAAAGATGTATTGCTCGGGGCTTTTTATTTCCCTGCGATTTATACCTATATAAAATCTTTACAGTTACCTGAGAAGAGAAAATTTTATCAAGGGATCACGCTCCTGCTTTTCGTCTTTGCACTTTTTTCAAAAATTCAGGCAGTTGCTTTACCACTTTCCATGTTGGCTATAGATTACTATTTCAAGCGACCGTTGAATTTTAAATTAATTATAGAAAAATGGCCTTATTGGTTAATGTCATTAGCTTTTGGCTTAGCTGGTATTTATTTTCTATCGCTTGAAGGTAGTTTGAATCTAAATGAAGACGTCACTAATTATGGTATCCATGATCGACTCGCAGTAGGTGCGTTTTCCTATTGTATTTATTTGGTGAAATTTATTTTTCCTTATGAAATGTCACCACTCTATCCTTATGTAGCTAACTTACCTTGGTACTACTGGGCTTGTTTGGCGGTCATTCCGTTCAAAGGTTATTTTGTATTTAAAGCTTTTCAGCAAAAATGGAGAGCAGTGGTTTTTGCCTTTTCCTTTTTTACAGTCAATGTAATGTTTCTCCTACAAGTACTAGGAGCAGGGCAAGGTTTGAAAGCAGACCGTTTTACTTACATACCATATATGGGCTTATTTTTTCTTTTAGCTTGGGGCTACGATGCCTGGCAAAAAAAGAAACCAGCACAAACGATGTTTCTCAATGTTGGTATTGGTGCCTACCTCTTGCTTTTCACGGTGATGACTTTTCAGCAAACCAAAATTTGGGAAAATGGAGGAACACTATGGACTCATGTATTGAAGTATTACGACCAGACCACTCTACCTTGGGGAAACCGAGCGCGCTATTACAGAGAAACAGCTAAAAACCCAGCAAAAGCAGAGGCAGATTATAAAAAGGCCATTAGTTTGAAAGCAAGTGGTGAGCTCCATAATAGCCTTGGAAAAACTTATTTTGATACAGGGCGTACCGATTTAGCGATAGCTGAATATACAAAGGCCATCAATATGAAATCCACAGAAGCTGAATTTTTTGTCAATAGAGGTGCCGCTTATGGCTCTAAAGGAAATTTACAAGCCGCATTGAATGATCTAAACAAAGGTGTAGAAGCTGATGCTGAATTTGCAAATGCTTATCTGAATCGCTCTTTGGTATTCAATAATTTACAGCAATATGAAAACGCACTAAAAGATCATGAAGTCTATCTTAATTTAAAACCTTTCAACGCTGATATCTGGTATGAGAAAGGTATAACGCATCATCGACTTGGTGATAGGACTAAAGCTTTGGAAGCTTTTAACCGGGCCATTGAGTTAAAAAATACTCAACCCATTTTCTTTGTAGAAAGAGGAAAAGTGCATGTTAACTCTGGAAACAAAGCAGCTGGTATGCAAGATTTTCAAAGAGCACAAGCCCTTGGATTCAAGGTAGATCCAGCGATATTGGACCGGGCAAGGTAAATTGTATTTACTAAATTAGAAAAGAGGAAAATCAGCAAGCTGATCTCCCTCTTATTATAATGATCTATAAAGTATTAATTTTTAGTGCTAAGTAATTGGACATAATTATGTTAACATAAAATGGAATTGGGTTTTGGATATGAACGAGGCATAAAACGTAGGCGATGCCTTAGCATCGGCGAGGCTTTATAACGAAGTTCAGATTCAAAAGACTTTTCATTTTATAGTAAATTTAATTTGTACAGTTACTTATTCCTGGACTAATAACTTTGTATTCATGACCATTCCTCGTGACTCTACTTTTATGATATAGATTCCGCTAGGGATATTCTGTAGGTCAAGCGGAATAAGCTGCGGTCCTTCTACTAGTTCGTATTCATTTTGAATAACAACTTGTCGAGACATATTGAAGACTTGAACAGTTGCATCTCCCTTTACAGAAGTTGTGATATCTAACATAACCCCTGTACTGATTTTCACTGGGTTCGGGTATACATTTCCGACTATGGTTAAATCCATGCTTACATGAGTCGTAGGACTAAACTCTTCTTTTCCATCATAATCTCTCTGTCTTAGACGATAATAGTTGTCTCCAGCTTTCGGATGCTGATCTACAAATTTGTACTCAGCAGGAAAAACACCTTCTTCTGTTCCTTTTACAAAACCAATGATTTGCCAGTCAGACAAATTAGGACTTCTTTCGATAAAAAAACCATAGTTATTTTCTTCACTCGCTGTGGTCCAGTTTAGATTTATCACATTTTCACCAACATCTGGTCTCGCCCAAAAATCAAGAAGTTCTACGGGCAATGGCGTACCTGCACTACCTGCTCCTCCACCTCCTCCGGAGAATGACGACACTTTAAATTCAGAGCAGTGATCAGTACCAAATGCAGCATAATTCCAACTGGCAGTGCTCGGTGTAGAGCTATGCGTCAATACTTTGGCATCTCCTACTTTTACATCATTAACCAGTGGAAATTGTCCTAAGCTACCATTCGTAACTTTGTAAAAACTCATTTCATTTGGATTCGTTAGTGACGTTCCAAGTACAGCCATCATAGCTGAGTTTACGTCTGAATATTCCTGATTTGAAAAATACAGACGCACTGCAAGATCAGAATTTGGTTGAGTAGTAGGTCTTACGTCCCACTTCCGGGTAAAGATAACTGAGCCTTGGTCGTTCATAATAAAACAATCTCCAGAATCACAGCCTTGTGGTACTATTTCCGCGAATCCAAAACCGTGTATACCGTCTGGTATATCTATGCTTACACTGTCTGAAGGAATGATTACTCCTGTACTTCCTTTTTCAATAGATAATAAAATATCGTTTTTACAATCACAGTAATGCGTCCATCCGTTTACATCGGTAGTTTCAAATAAGGAGGAATGCCTTCCCGATTCCTTTATCATTTCCATTGTGGTTCCAGGTCTATTAGGGTCACAATCTCCTATAACATTTACTTCGGATCCATTTGTTCCATCGTCTCCGTTAAAGAAAAGATAGTTACCTGCTGCTGCAAGTTCTGTAACACCAGACGATGTGGCTACTCCATTTATATCCATTGCCATCTTAGTTCCATCAATAGTTCCGTCTGAAATCCAGATTTCATTTCCATCACCATCATCTGCTATAAAGAGAACTCTATTTTTATACTGTACAAATCCCTTAGGGTCTGAAGTCCCTCCACCTGAATTAATATCTACTTCCTCAGTAGTTGCCCCGTCTATAATTTGCAATTCTCCATCTCCCCTCAGATATAATTTATCATTCCAAGCAAACATATCTGACGGGTTGTTCATACTAGAAGCATGGAGCTGAGTAGTAGTTCCGTCAGAAGTCCAGAGCTTTGTAAACCCACTAACATTGTCTTCAGCAGCGAAGTAAAGTACATTGTTGAAGTCGAATAGCTCCGTGGGATTTCCGTCACCTGATGGATTAACGTCTATCATGTTTACTGTCGTTCCATCTGTTTTGTACAGTTCGTTACCATCTGTACCATTATTTGCAGAAAAGAATAGCAACCCATTCGATACACAGAAATTATCTGGAGCAGAACTATTTGAAGGATGAATATCTTGTAACATAACTGTTCCACCAGTTGTACCATCACTTTTCCAAAGTTCAAGACCATTAGTTCCGTTATCTGCCCTGAAATAAATTTCGTTATTATAAACGGTCATTTCAGCAGGGAAAGAAGACCCTGGAGCTGCAGGATTTATGTCAGCGACCATTGTAGCTCCCCCGGGCGTACATTTCCAAAGTTCTATACCACTACTACCACTAGTAGCTGCGAAATACAATGCATCATTCATCACTACTAAATGATCTGGATTAGAGGACGCTGTACCTGGGTTAACGTCTATAACTGTTGTTCCAGCAGTAGTACCATCTGTCATCCAGATCTCCTTACCAAAGGACGCACCACCATCACTAGCGATAAAATATAGGTTTCCGTCCATTACTGTAAATTGATCAATGGTAGAGTTACCTGAACCAGGATTAATATCTTTAAGTAAGGTAGTACCAGCCTCTGTTCCATCACTTCTCCAAAGTTCTTGTCCATTAGCAGTGGTAGTTGCCTCAAAATAGATGATACCATCCATTTCTATGAAGTTATTTGGAGCAGCATTAGCTGTTCCTGAATTGATGTCTTTTAGAAGAAGTTGAGCTTGGTTGGTGTTGATACTCAAGAAAGATAATAGCATCAAGGCTGTTAGCTGCTTGATACTACTTGTGTGTAGTAAAAATCTGATGTAAAATACTTTATAGGTTTAAATTAACAAGTTTAAGCTTAGAGATCTTTGTATTTAAATTGGGATAGAAATGAAATATTACCGAGGTAATAGAGGGAGATTTTCTATTTAGGGGGAATAAAATATAAAGAAGGGGAAGTGTAAGGTATTGCGATATAAAAAGACAAGATTTATACCATCACAATTTTATTTAATGTAAACCAATATTAAAAATTGGCCTAACTAACTGATATGTTGCATTTTATGAATAGGGAAAGCACAAAATTAGCGTTCAACTTTAAGAATCATGAGCGATGTAGATGTATTGTTATTATTTATCAGGTGAAATATTTATTTTTTGAGAGAACGAATATAGTCTTCAACCTTCTGGTCTTTAAAATAGACCTGTTCTAACAACACAGAGCCATTGTAAACTTTAGTATCAACATATACATAAACAGAATCACTACTGGAGCGACCTCTCAAAAGTTGATTGTAAATACGTTCTGCTTCAGGTGCTATGGATTCGTTCAGAAAATATTTGCGCATATTTTCAGGCGCTTTTAAATTAATTTTATCTTCCCATATATTATTACAAGATAGAATGAGATAGTCTTTGCCATCTGGTAGATTTAAACTAATGTCTGAGAGATAAGCAAAGCCTTCTGAGTCTTCAGCAAGTATGGCATATACTTCATCGCCATAGTTACAATTGAATGAATCTTCTGAAATTCGATTCAGCGTAAAAATATCATAATTTAAAATAATATACCGACCACGAAAAGCGTCCACAGGATCAACAGGCCTTGGTTTAAATTTATAACTTGTCCCATTATCTAGTATTTTCTCTTGCCCTCTGATCATACTGTATGGATACCAGAGATAAAGCAACATTACTATGGCGAAGGTCGCAGGACGGAAATAATTCATAGTTTGAGGTTCTACTAATCTGAATTAAAATATCATTTAACTTAAACTGCAGCTTAACAATTTAACGCCCCACAAATACTTAAGGTCTGTCCAGATATATAAGAAGAAAGATCAGAACCCAAGAATACACATGCATTTGCCACTTCTTCTCCTTTACCCAAACGTTTCATAGGAATACCAGCTAGAAAAGCTTCTTTAGTTTTTTCATCTAGTTCGTGCGTCATATCTGTTTCGATAAAACCAGGAGCGATTGCATTGCAACGTATTGATCGACTTCCAACTTCTTTTGCTATTGATTTTGTAAATCCAAAAATACCTGCTTTTGATGCTGCGTAATTTGCTTGCCCTGCGTTACCAAACACACCAACCACTGAACTCATATTAATAATGGATCCGCTTCTATTTTTTAACATTGGACGTAATATGTGCTTTGTCAGATTAAAAACAGACTTAAGATTTGTATTAATAACATCATCCCACTGACCTTCATTCATTCTTAACATCAGTGTATCTCTGGTAATTCCAGCGTTATTGATAAGAATATCTACTTTTCCAAAATCAGCTAGAACTGACTTCACCAATTCCTCTGCTTGCTCATAAGAGCTTGCATCTGATTGATATGCTTTTATCTTAGCTCCACTAGCGTTCAACTCCTCACAGATTTTTTCAGCTCTTTCGCTAGAAGATCGGTAAGTAAATGCCACATCGGCACCTTCTTCTACATAACGACGGACAATAGCCTCCCCTATCCCTCTTGATCCTCCTGTAATTAACGCAATCTTATTCTCCAGTAATTTCATGATGTTTGTTTTTTGTTCAAATAAATTTACTGCTAAAGTCTAAAAATTATAGCTGAATCTTTTATACATCGGGTATTAATTATCTTAATTTTTTTCATTCAGCCTATAAACTAAAAAAGGGAGAATTATCCTTTTGGATAACCCTCCCTTTTATTTTAGATCTTGAAAATCTAATCACATTCCTCATAGCTCTCTGATCTCTGATGTAAGTCAGGTTTTTCAGGAGCAATTTCGGTCAAGTTTCGGTCGCCATACCAACCTCCTCCTTTACAACCATTACTCGAACCACAGGAATTGAACAAGGCGAAACACAAAATCAGTGTCATTATCGACGCAAATTTAGCCATTACAAAAAGTTTAAAAAGTTAATTAATCAGGGGAAGTTGGTTGGTTATGTTGTTGTGCAGTTAAAATTAAATAAAACTAAAGCATGAACGAATGCTTTATTACACAAATTGCGAAAAGTGGGGGAAGTTCAATATCAGTATAAAAGAGAGGGACACGAGTTGTACTGATACCATTGGCTTTGCAAAAGAAAGGCCAAAGACAAAAGCCCAATTCCTGAAAGGAACTGGGCTTTTGGGTTTATTAGCAATAAGCGATATTAATATGACCACAAATCATGTTCATAATTGAATATCTCCTGCTTTATTTTATCAGCTTCTAAAAGTAAATCAACACCACTTAAATAATCCTGTAAACGAAGATCGTGTACATTAGATTCTTTATAGATATAGCTAGAAAAGAATCGCATCTCCATCAAATCTTCCCAAGTATTCAAAGAAGCGTCATTGCCTACATTAAATACCTGATGGCGTGCAAGAATTTCGCGACATTCAGGATAATACACCCAGAACATTGGCTTTTCATAACGGAAGTTTCCGTTTTCATCTTTCACATCGATAAGAGGAGCAATACCTAAGATACGTACTTCTAATGTTGAAGTTTGCTCATTGAAAAACCAAACCTCTTTTATACGGAAACGTTTTACATCCTCAGGGTTAAGCTCATTACGAACAACCTGAATTTGCTCTTCATACGTTTCAGGGTCAAAGGTGATAACAGTATCAACAGTAGCTCCCATTGAAGCAACCTCGTCAGCGCCAAGAGAAGATGAGAATTTATCGTCCTCTGTGCTGTAAACAGTAATATCACCATTCACCGCTGCATCCATAAGAATAGAGAAGAAAGGCATTTCAGGGTAAGCAAAAGGGAGATTCATTTTCTCTCTAATGTCAATTACTCTCCAAATACGCTTTTCCCAAAGGATATCAGCTTCACGAAGTGGTTGGTATTTTAATACCATTCGATCGTCAATAATTCTTTTTTCAACGATATCATCCAAAGGGCGATCCGCGTCAGGATCACTGGATTCGGTCTTCACTGTTTCGGGTACCTGACTGAACGCTGGGGTAGCACTTACGAGTATAAGCACCAAACAGCTAAAAATTAAATTAAGAACGATCTTCATATCTTTTACTTTTAAAATTTGTGTAGTAAAATGGTAGTATTATTTAATCTTGAATACCATAGAGTTGATCTTACGACCAGCTGAATCTCCAGGGCATCTTGCTTTTACATTGTCAAAATAGAAAATGTCTCCAGGTTTCGCCTGATTAACTAATCTTTTAGACTTATCATTGTATCTGGAGCCTCTGTTAACAGATTCTACCGGATCTTGTCGTTTAGCAACATAGGTTAAGTTATAACCTTGGATTTTACACTTTGCATCGAAATCAAAGTTATCTAAGAATGCTCCTACACCACCTTGTGCTTTAAACTCACCGTTACCCATTGCACCACCACTTGACTTACTTAGTCGTGCCATTGGGTCAGGAATACGCTTTACACGGAATTTGAAAGGAGTGTTAGGTAATCCACCACCAGATACGTTAATTGTAGCAGGTCCAGGTTTTGTAGCAGTAGCAACATAGTTACCACCACTAACCTTTTTAAGGCTAACTCCTTGACCACTAGCTTTAATTTCATTACTAGAAGCACCAGCTACAGTAACTGAAACAGGATTATCAACTCCAATGTAGAATACATTCATTTTGTCTGCAGAGACAGTTGCTGAACGAACACCAACTTCATATTCAAAAGTTGAAGTTTCGTTGAATGTTTCTCCTGTAATCGGATTAACAACGTTAGAAGTAAGCTTTAGCGTTTTCTTTCCTGTGCCAGTAGCCGTTTCTGAATACTCTCCAACTCCATCTTTTAATGCGATTCTTTTTCCGTTCACAGAGATAGTAGAGTTTTCACCGAATTCTGAAGAGTATGCACCAATTTGAACTGTTGCATTGAACTTTTCTCCTTTGATTACATACCCCTTTTCTGCGTTAATAACAGGAAAGAATTTATTAAGCTTGATTTCTCTACCTCCTACTAATTCAGCTAACTTGTTTACGATGGTAGCCTCTGAGTTTCTAGCATCAGTTTGTAATTTTGTAAGAGCAGGCAATACAGCCGCTAAAGGCATTTGCTTAAATTTGTATTCTGACCACGTTTTCTGCTTACCATCCTTAGATTTAGCAAGAATTTCTTCAGCTGTTTCCACTTGAAGTGGTAATGTAGAAACGATATCATTGATCTTGCTGTCTACTTCTTCTTTGGATAGCTTACCTTCCGTCATTACATCTTCATTACGGACAGTATTAGAATAAATTTCAACAAGCTTAGATTTAAGATCCCCAACCATTTTTTCAACGATAGGTCCTTGAGGCTCGCCGCCGTCTTCTGTCCCCATTACTAGGAGTCTTGTTGTAATGTCTTTATTCTTCTTACCCTTTGGTTTATACTTTCGCTGACCTTTAGCATAATCTTCATCATTATGTATTCCGTCCTTATTACCGGACTTATCGATGAGCTGATCTTTAAGGTCTTCTATGAATTTCACAAAAGAGTTTACTTCTGAGTTTACATTACTAATACCTGTGTTCAAAGGTGCTTGTAATTTTGGTTTTTTCTCCAGTAAAGGTTGAATACCAGCCTTGGTTGCTTCTACACCATCTTTAGTTAGTTTATTAGATGTCTGTAAACTTTTATCAAGGTCAAAAAAGGCATTCATTACTTCTGCAGAAACGTTCAAGGCCAGCAGTGCTGTCAAAACCAGATACATCAGGTTTATCATAAGCTGCCGGGGTTCCTTAGGAATTGACATATTGAATAATAATTTTTTAGTTAATTAATGAGTGTGTTGTACGATAGATCTTTATTAGTTCTTATTACTAATATTAGACATCGCAGTAAGTACATTACCATATACATTATTCAAAGAACCTAAGTTTTTGTTTAACGCAGTAAGTTGCTCACTATATTGCTTAGTATCTTCTAATGAATCATTGAGCGTTCCCATAGCTTCATTCATTCTTGTGTAGAAGTTACCCATCGTCTTCATTTGATCACTAGTCTGAGAAAAATCAACTTCTTGCAATGCTTTGAGAGAACCAAGGCTAGAAGACATTCCTTGTAGTTCATTCAACATTCCACCCAGTTGTTGCTCTACTACCTCTCCATTTAAAGCAGGTGTCTTGGATGTAGCTCCACCACTAGTAATTGGATCTATGTTAGAATGATAATCATCCAAACCAGGGTATAATTTATTCCAGTAATAATCTGGTTCAGGACCAACTAGTCCTAAAAATAAGAAAATCAGTGCTTCTACAGTTAAACCGATTGTTAACATCAGAGAAGCTCCTTCCCAGCTTTCCAGCTTGAAAAGTGCACCCATCAATACAATAGCGGCACCAACACCAATCAGTAAATTTTTTAAGTACTTAAACCATTTTGACTTTAGGAAACTCATTTTGATAAATCTTTAAGGTTAATTAAATTATTTTAATCGGGTATTTATATAAAATACATTCCAGTAACTTAACGCTACTAAGAAAAAAAGTTACAATTCTTTTATAAGTATATTTGCAAGTAGAAAAGATATAATATAAGGTATAGGAGGTATCTTTCTAATAAAGAGGAAGAAATGCTTAGGTGTATTTCTTCCTCTTTATTTTAATGAAAGGTTTTTAGAAGTCATTCATTGATCGCCCTAAGAAGGTAAGCGCACATCTGAACCCTACATAAGACTTTGTAGTATCCTGAAATTCCCAGTGACGTGTTCCCGTTTGTAAGAAGAAGGCAACATCTTTCCAAGAACCTCCTCTGATAACCTTACGTTTTTGAGCTTCAGATTCATCATCTCCTGCGTCGTAACGTAAATCAGGGTTTAAATCGTGAATAAACGCGTAAGCATTTTCGTGAAAAGCAGTACTTGTCCATTCAGATACATTACCTGCCATGTTATACAATCCATAATCATTAGGGAAGTAAGCGTCTGCCTTGACGGTATAAAGTCCACCATCTTCAGGGTAATTACCTCGACCAGGTTTGAAATTAGCTAACAAACATCCTTTAGCATTACGAAGGTAGTATCCACCCCAAGGATAAGGAGCCAAGGCATGTCCGCCTCTTGACGCATATTCCCACTCATGTTCTGTTGGTAAACGGAAATCTTCAGAATTTACGCCATCACCTCTGTAAGCTTGGTAAGAATTCCAAAGTTTAGTTCTCCAATAAGAGAAGGCATTAGCCATTTTCCAATCTACACCAACAACTGGGTAGTCGTCAAATGCTGGGTGCCAGAAATAATTACGGGTCATTGGCTCGTTGTAAGAATAAGCGAAGTCGCGAATCCAAACCAATGTATCAGGATATATTAAGGCATTATCTCTTTTAATGTGCGCAGTACGATTAGAACCTTTCGTATGTGCTGCTGCTTGCCAGTCATACCATTCGTATTCATACTCAAGCTTACTGACATCTAATTCTTTTTTACCAGCGAATTTGTCATCTCCTTGGTAGTAAAGATCTTCAAGAGCTTCATCTTCCCAGTCAATTTCATAATCCCAATCAATTAGTTGCTCTCCATCTTCAGTATCAATGAAGTGATCTTGGTAAACATGTGCTAAAGAGTCACGTACCCAATAGACAAACTGCCTCCACTCATTATTTGTGATTTCAGTATCATCCATATAAAATCCTTGGATAGAAATAGATTTAGGCCTTTGGATCATTGTACTGGTAATATCCTGATCACTTCCACCTATGTGTAAAGTTCCAGATGGAATATAGACCATGCCGTAAGGATTGATACCTTTCCAGCTAGGTCGATCCGGAGCACCAATTAATTGTCCATTTTGTTTGGTCCCGCAGGCTGTGAATACCAATGCACAGACTATAGCTGGAAGTAGAGATTTGAATAGTTTTTTCATTTTAACACCCGAGTTTTCCTTCGTTTTTAAGAAATGCTGTAAAGCGAACGTAAATATAGTTCGTTTGACAGTGAATTCAAAAATTAATTTTTCCTTTTTGCCCAGAAATAGGCAAAGTTAGTGCTTCGCTTCCACAAACTTGTGGATAAGAAGCTAATATACAAATATTATTTTGGTATAAACTATAATGCAGATGATTCAGTTACAGTTATCTAATCAAAGCCATTTCAAAAAAGCTTAATTAGAGACTGTTATCAAATCATTTTCTATAAAAATCGTGGATTGAAAATTACTGGTGGAGGTACACCACCACCAACTGATTTGTTAAGGTTGTATCGAATTGTAATTTCATGAGACCCGTTACTGACCGTATTTAAAGTTGACAGCGTCAAGTCGTATGCGTAGGCAAGGGTGGTTCTCTCATTTAAATTAAAGCCTGCGATTAAAACAACTGCGTCTAGCGTGTTATTATTGTATCCCCTAATGCCAGCTCCTCCAAATATATTGCCATTGTATCTGAACAAAGTAGACAATTCTGCCTGTATTTGCTGCAAATCTGACTGGACCATTAACGACGGCATCCATTCAAAAATTTTACCTATGTCAAAGTGAGCTGCTGCAAAACCATAGAAATGCCTATTTTCAGTCAGACTAGTAGTTCCGTTCGGTAAATCATATGTAACCTCGGATTCCAAAATATTTTTGACAGACGCACCAATATCAAAACGCTCACTCTGAAAAAACAATCCTGCATTAATAATTGGTGCAATGGCCGACTCCAAACCAATTGGGAGCTGATTATCATTATGATTTATCGATCCGCCGTTGTCAGGATCACTATAAATTCCTCCGGGAGCTCTAAGCTTTCTTCCATCTAAACTTACCTGTGAAATCCCAGCGCCAAGCCCTATCGAAAGTAAACTTTTTCTAGATAACTTCATCCAATAATTATAAGACAGCGTCGCAGATGTTCGTCTCAATGCTCCAGCTATATCATTTTCCGCATTGAAACCGACCCCGCCACCAAGAATGTATAGTGGCATATGTGCACTAACGTGTTGGCCAAGCGGACTTCCTTCCAAACCAGACCATTGCTTTCGGACTAAGCCGTTTAATACGATAGCATTGTCTAAACCTGCATATGCCGGATTAGTCTGATGCTGATTAAACATATATAGGCTATACTGCGGAAGTTGTTGAGCAGAAAGTGAACACATCGTTCCTAGCAGTAAAAACATTGTTAGATAAAAACTTCGCATAAGCTAGGCAGGTTTATAAATCAATAAGGCAAATACACAAATAATAACTACGAAATACAAAGCAGATTGTTTAATGCCATATGATTTTCTTGATTATAGTGTCGAACACTCTACCATATGTCTCATTCTGCACATGTTATAGTCAAACCATCATAGGCCAGCTCCACGTTAAAAGGTAGTTGTTCACTGACTTCCTTGTGTTTACCCATCTTATGACTAAGGTGTAGTAGATAAGCTTTTTCAGGTGCTATTTTCTCAATCCACTCCAAGGCTTCTGAAAGATTTAAATGAGAATGATGTACATTATGATGTAAAGCATTCAAAACTAAGACCTTCGTTCCCTTTAGTTTTTCCATCTCTCCCGCAGTTATTGTTTTGGCATCAGTAATATAAGTAAAGTCTCCAAAACGAAAGCCAAGGATCGGTAACCTTCCATGTATGATTTCTATAGGGTTAACTTTGATGCCGCTAACCCAGAATGGTTTATCTTTTTGGATTGTGTTCAATTTCAACCGTGGTGCTCCTGGATATGGATTAGATGAAAAAACATAAGAAAAGCGTGCTTTAATTTTCTCCTGAACATCTTCAGTCGCATAGATGGGCATATCAATTCCTGAACTAAAATTGAAGGGTCTTACATCATCCATCCCGATGACATGGTCATTGTGCTCATGGGTTATCAGAACAGCATTGAGATGGTCAACTTTCGCACGAAGCATTTGCTGACGAAAATCTGGTCCGCAGTCCACAGCAATATTCACAGAACCTTTTGAAATAAGGACTGCAGTTCTCAAACGATTATCTTTTGGATCTGTAGATTGGCAGACTTCGCAAGTACATCCGATAACCGGAACACCTTGAGAAGTACCTGTTCCCAGAAAAGTAATTTTCAAAGGATAGATTTTTAATATTAAGAATGGAACTATTTGTATTTACTTACCACATATTCAAAAGGGAATAGCGATTGAGACAAATAATGGATGTAATTAATTTAGAACTGTTCAAAGGCTTAGAATATAAATACTACTCAGAAGTTTGTAACTCTTCTTCTGATTCTACTTCTACTACCTCCTCTTTCTTCTCGTCCTTATTTCCTTTCGCTTTGTCTTTAGCAACAGCTTTCATCATTGCATTATAATGACCAGAAGAAGTGTCGCTCAGTTTTTCTAGATCAATATCAATAACATTCAGTATTTCTACCAAAGTATTAATTCTGGCTTCTGTATCAAAAAACTTGTTAACTACGGCAATCTTTCTATCCTCTACGATACAATACCCCGATTTGAAAGACCCTCTTTCATAACGGATAACATATTCTAACTCAGAAAAAAGATCTTCTGTTTTTTTCAAAAAGTGCTTGGTATATTTAAACATAATTTTTGTGTTTGAGATAGGACTAGTACTCAGCTTTAATCTCTGAATGACCTCAATCCAATATGGTCACTATCAGAATACAGAAACAAACGTATCTTTGTATTTTTGCGAAGGCAAATATCGTAAAATTTGTTTGTGTTTTAACATAGAGATTTCTAATAGGTTTGGAAGTTATTTAAAAACTCAATGAATGCTCCTCGATTAACTTCTTAAAACTACAACATATTAAAAACATATTTCTTCAAAATATTATAAGCATCTAGTCGCTCTTAAGATTGAGGAATAAGACAAAGAATCTAAAAAATAATAAACATGCCTATGAAACCATATATCTTTCTACTATTTCTATTTCTGTCTGTTTCAGAAAGTGTTTTTTCTCAGGAAGAACCCTTTCGACGCTTCAACGCAGGATTATTATTGGGTACGAATGCCTCTCAGATTCATGGAGACGATGATCATGGTTACAATAAATTTGGTTTACTTGCGGGCGTTACAGCCGAAATCCGTTTCACTGCAAAAACAGAGATTGGACTAGAGATTGTTTTCAGCCAACTGGGAAGTCGTTCTACTAGTCGTAGTTTGAATGTTCTGCCTTATAAATCTACACTCAACTACGTAATGGTTCCCGTCTACTTCAAAATAAAAGATTGGTACAATGAAGAGGAGCAGTACTACCGAATTAATGCTTTTGCAGGTTTTTCCTACGGAAGATTAATAGGCACTCCAGTCATGGAGGGAAATCCTTTTCAAAGTGTAGAAGGTTTTTTGCGGGAGGATTATTTAGGCTTCTTAGTAGGAGCGCTGTACAACGTCAATAGTAAGCTTGGCATCGGCGCCCGTTGGGAGCGAGCGATACTGGATGTTTACAATAATAATTTAGACAACGGCGGTCCTCCGGTATCTAGGGGACAATTGGAAAGCCTTCACTTTAGTTTTTACGCTACCTATTTCTTTTTGTAAAAAACGATAAACTAAATTTAACAATCAAAAAATTACTACAAAACATGCTTCGATATATTCTATTTATTTGCTGCTGCTCTTGCTTCTTATTTAGTTGTTCAGAAAATCCTAACAATAAACTTACGACTAACGAAGTAGCGGCTCCTGAAACTAATCAAACTCCTGCGGCACAACAACTAAAGCCTCTCCCCTATCCTTCTCTACCTAATAATATTGCACAAGAGTTATTTGAAAAATGCGACTTTGTAGATTACATTTTTTACGACCCTAGCCTTCCTATGAGTATCAGCCTCAATGAACAAGGCAGTATCCGTAGTACCTTTAGCCACATATCACAAGGAGCTGCAATGTCTACTGGAAATTGTAAGGCAACGGGCCGCGTAATGTACCAACACCAAGGAGAGTACATTATCGAAGCGGATTTCTTTCTTACGAATGGCTGCACTTACTTTGTTTTTATGGTGGATCAAAAACCTACTTACGCTAATGCAATGAGTGAAGAGGGAATGAAATTCTTCCAAAGAAATATCAGTCAGGCAAAGGCTTCTGTTCAGCAAAAACTACAAGGTGGTGGCCAATAGCCTCCTTTGAATTTACCTCAATAACAGTACTCATGCAGAAATACGGAGTCATTGATTTGGGTACGAATACCTTTCACTTGTTGATTGTCTCTTTTAATATTGATCACACTTTTGAGGTGATTCACCGCGAACGTATTTTCGTAAAATTAGCAGAAGAAGGTATCGATACAATTGCCGCCGCTCCTTTTAAAAGAGGTCTTGAAGCACTAGCTCATTTCAAATCCATACTTGAAAGACATCAGGTCTTAGAAGTCAGAGCTTTTGGAACCGCAGCTTTGCGCACGGCTTCTAATACAGACCAATTCAAATCTGAAATTAAGGCTAAGACAAACATTGACATTAAAGTTATCCCAGGAGAGGAAGAAGCTCGATTAATTTATCAAGGCGTTCAGCAAGTTGTTTCTTTCGAAAAGGGAAATAGTTTGATAATGGACATTGGAGGAGGCAGTGTAGAGTTTATTTTAGCAAATCAAAAAGGAGTCATATGGTCGGCTAGTTTCCCGATTGGTGTTGCTGTTCTGACTAGGAAATTTCACAAAAGTGATCCCATCAGTAAGTCAGAAATAAATCAACTTTGGAAGCATTTGGACAAAAGACTTGAACCACTCCAAAAGGTTTTATCACTGCATAATGTAAACAAGCTCATCGGAGCCTCTGGTACTTTTGATGTATTAGAATCCATTCTTTCTAAGGATGATAATCTGTCTGTTAGCACAAGTCAGCCAGGCAATACACTTACATCTTCTTTTCCTTCTGAAAATTTTACACCTCTTTATAACAAACTACTTCGAACAACTCTTTCTGAACGGTTAGCTATAAATAACATTCCCGACTCAAGGGCAGAAATGATTATCACTGCACTGATGCTTATCCAATACATTTTAGAACTAAGTAATGCATCTGAAATCATTGTCTCTTCTTACGCAATGAAGGAAGGTATGCTTCAGGATATGAGGATTAACTCTTGATAATAAGACTAGTTATTTTTTCTTCTACTTATGTTTATAGTCGTTGTTATCGGTAAATCACTATCAAAATGTTTTATTTTTAGACTAATCTAAAAATATGTTTTGCCTATCGTAAAAATAGACTTACCTTTGCGAAAAGGTAAGAAAACCATTATGGGAGAATTTCTAGAAATATTACAATCAGAGTGGGCCATCCGAGCGCTCATCGCCTCTTCACTTGTAGGTACGATGTGTGGCGTGCTAGGGTGCTTTATTGTATTGAGAAATATGGCGTTGATTGGAGATGCTTTGTCTCATGCTATTCTACCAGGAGTTGTAGTAGCCTTTATGGTTTTGGGGGCTTATAGTGCGATTGGATTTTTCGTAGGATCAGTCTTAGCAGGACTGATTACAGCAGCGTTTATAACCTGGATTCAGCAAAACGTAAATACAAAAAATGACGCAGCAATCGGGATTGTTTTTACAGCTATGTTTGGAATTGGTGTAATGGGAATCTCTGCCATTAGCAAACAGGAAGGGGTTCATTTGGACTTAAAAGACTTTCTATTTGGAAACATTTTGGGTGTCTCTAATGAAGATTTGTATATCACAGCAGCGACGACTCTTTATGTTTTGGTCAGTGTCGTCGTTTTCTATCGCTACCTTTTTATCAGTACTTTCCAGCCTGTGATCGCTCAAACCATGGGCATTAACACCAAAGTGATCCACTATTTTTTGATGCTGCTTTTATCCTTTGCCGTTGTTGCTTCTTTGCAAACCGTAGGCGTCATCTTGGTAGTCGCTATGTTGATCACCCCTGCCTCTACAGCACTTCTGCTATCCAATAAACTTAATCGGGTGATCTGGCTTTCGGGTATCGTAGGTTTAGTTTCCGCAATCTTAGGGTTTTTACTAGCTGTACAATTTGATACGACCCCTGGCCCAGCAATGACAGTTACCGCAACCCTACTCTATCTCTTAGCAGTATTTTTTGCACCTGAGCGAGGATTAGTTTTTCGCTTTTTTCAAAAAAAGAAATTGCGTTCTAAAATACAATTAGAGGATACACTCAAGCAAGGCATTCGATTGCAAGAAAGAGGCGAACTCACTTTTGATAAATTGAGCGAACGATTGGGTTTTACAAAATCTACTTTGCGAGGACACTTGAGAACACTTAGCGCAAAGGGCTTTTTTCAAAACGATAACAATACACTTACGTTAACGGAAAATGGGCAAGTAGAAGCCAATAAATTAGTGCGCGCTCACCGTTTGTGGGAAACCTATCTGGTACAACAAGCAGGTATGACTGAAGATCAAATTCACGATGAAGCAGAAAAATACGAGCACTTACTTACAGAGGAAATTTTACACGAAGTAGATATAGAGCTGGGCTTTCCTAAAGAAGATCCGCATGGCTCTCCGATTCCTTCCAGTCGAGGCTTTGACATCGATCCTTTATTCAATGTAGACATTGCGAAGCAAGCGAAAATAGCTGCTGATCAAATCAGCGAACACATCACCAATAAGCTCTGGGAGTTGGGTCTTACACCAGGCACAGAAGTAACTGTTTTGCGAAAGGATAAAAAAGAATTGAAGATGAAGGCCGCAGATCGAGAGCTTTCTGTAAGTGTATTGTTAGCTAAGGAAATCAATATGGATTTGTAGCAGAAATCGACTACTCTTCTTCAGAGCTACTTGTACTTTTTTTATTCTCATCCAACTTATCAAATAAACTATTCAGCTTGTACATTTCGTCCAGCGTATCGTCTAGATATAGATTTATGGTAGGAATTCTTCGAACGTGTTTTTTGATTCGATAAGCTAAGGAGTTGCGCAATCGATTTACCTGATCATGCATCATAGAAATCACTCCCATCTTGTCTTCTGTGTTGTAAACACTGAGGTAGATTTTTGCCATACTCTGGTCAGGAGTTATCTTCACAGTTGTGACTGTAACTAGGGCCTCTGGACCATAAATATAACTGCCTTCCTGCTGCAAGACAATCCCAAAATTTCTTCTAATAACCTCTGCTACCTGCTTCTGTCTTTTTGATTCCATAATAATTTCAACTTACGTTTTACAAGGCGCCAAAGATACCGATATTACTGGACAATTGCTTACTTTTGTAAAGTAGTTATTTGTTCCTTTTCGACTACTCTTTTTGTCGAAGATTAACCTTAGATTTCTACTAATTCTTTTTACCAAAAAGTAAAACAACTACACACTAAAGTACAAATGCCAGCACCTCGCCATATACTTGATAGTCCGATTGAATACCTAAAAGGTGTAGGTCCCATCAAAGGCGACATGCTCAAAAAAGAGCTGAGTATTTTTACCTTTCGAGACCTCTTGCTGAGCTTCCCTTTCCGCTATGTCGACAAAACTAAGTTCCATAAAATTCGTGATCTAAGCCATGAAAGTGAGCAAGTACAACTGCGTGGTGTACTCCGCAGAATGAACGTGATCGGCCAAGGTAGAGCAAACCGATTAGTGGCTACGCTACGCGACGATACCGGCATGATCGAACTTGTTTGGTTTAAGGGTATTCATTGGTTACAAAAAAACTTAGTTGTTGGTTCAGAATATATTGCTTTTGGAAAAATTAATAATTTCAATGGCAATCTAAATATGCCTCATCCTGAACTGGAATTAGTCACCGAAGCCAATACAAAGAAGGCGATGACCTTCTCCCCTGTCTACCCCAGTACAGATAAACTGAATGCAAAAGGCTTAGATGCAAAAGGTCGCAGCAGACTTGTAGCCACATTGTTAGAAAAAATAAAACCGACTGATCTTCCTGAAAACCTTCCGCCATATATCGTAAAGAAATTTCACTTCCCGCCACATTATGAAGCGATTAAAAATATTCACTTTCCACAAAACCAACAAGGCCTCGACGCTGCCAGGGCGCGATTAAAATTTGAAGAATTATTTTTTCTCCAACTAAGACTTTTACAAATCCGAAGGAGAAGAAAGGATACGGTATTGGGACATGTCTTTCCAAAGATCGGTGACTACTTCAACAACTTTTATAACAATAATCTTCCGTTCGAATTAACGGGTGCTCAAAAGAGAGTACTCAAAGAAATTCGAGCAGATCTCCGAGCTGGCAAACAAATGAATCGATTGCTTCAGGGAGATGTTGGCTCTGGTAAAACCATAGTTGGTTTGATGACGATGCTGATGGCGATCGACAATGGTTTTCAAGGTTGCCTGATGGCTCCAACTGAAATTCTGGCACAACAGCATTTCGAATCTATCAGTAATTACGTCGAAGGGTTGGACATTAAAGTTGATTTTCTATCTGGTTCTGTAAAAGGTAAAAAGCGTAAGAAAGTCCTGGAAGAATTAGTTGCTGGAGAAACACATATCCTCATTGGTACACATGCTCTGATTGAAGACTGGGTTGTATTCAAAAATATTGGAATTGCGATTATTGACGAGCAACATCGTTTTGGCGTAAAGCAAAGAGCTAAACTTTGGAAAAAAGGAATCGGACATCCTCCTCATATTTTAGTGATGACTGCTACGCCTATTCCGCGAACGTTGGCCATGACGCTTTATGGAGATCTGGATGTTTCGGTCATCGACGAACTACCTCCTGGACGGAAAGAAATCAAAACCGTTCATAAAACAGAAAACAACAGACTTCGGGTCATTGGTTTTATGAAAGAGGAAATCGCAAAGGGCCGACAAGTCTACATCGTATATCCGCTGATCGAGGAGTCTGCGACTTTAGACTTGAAGAACTTAGAGACAGGTTATGAACTCTTATTACGTGATTTTCCAATGCCCGATTATCAAATTAGCGTTGTGCATGGCCGTATGAAAGCAAAAGATAAGGATTTTGAAATGCAGCGTTTCATCAAAGCAGAAACGCAGATCATGGTTGCTACGACAGTTATAGAAGTTGGTGTGAATGTTCCGAATGCGTCTGTAATGATTATTGAAAATACAGAACGTTTTGGTTTATCTCAATTGCATCAGCTCAGAGGGCGAGTCGGGCGTGGGGCTGAGCAGTCCTATTGCATTTTGATGTCTAGTTTTAAATTAAGTAAAGAAGGAAAAGAAAGAATCAACACAATGGTTCGAACTAATGATGGTTTCCAAATTGCGGAAGCAGACCTAAAATTACGTGGCCCAGGAAGCATTGAAGGCACTCAGCAAAGTGGTATCTTAAACTTTAGAATAGCAGAATTGGGCCGTGACGGAGCCATTCTTCAAACTGCTCGTGAGATTGCTGCACGCATCTTGGATGACGACCCTGAGTTCATTCGACCAGAACACACAACGATTCGTTACTATATGGAGACACATGGAAAGAAAATGAAAGGCTGGAGTAGAATCAGCTAACCTAACAATATACCGAATAATTACACCTTTACTTGTGTTAAATTTCGCACTACCGAGCTTTCAATGAGTTAAAAAACTGTTACCGTTTATTACTTTAGGTAAAAACCAACGTCATATATTCACAAGAAATCAACTTCCCCGACTTATGACATATTTGAGAAAAACCGCCTTATCCTAACAAGCAGGTAAAAGCCTTATTTTTTCGGCAGTTTGTTTGCAAAGTGAATACCATCTCTTAAATTTGGGACGTTAGTAAGGCAATAAAAATGAACCGATGGGCACCTATCAAAAATATTCCACTTTAAGTTTGTTGCAAGCTCTTGCATTTACCCTGTTGGGATTGCCTTTGCTCGCTGATAATTTAACTACTATCTATCCTGACGATAATTCCGATTTATCAATAGATGGGCCTCACATTTTTTATAAAGATGGGAAAGCTCTTGTCAAAACCATTGCATTGAAAAATGGAGATTTTGAGCTCATCGCTCAAGAGTATGCTTCTCGCTCAGACATTCCTACTTTGTATTGCAATATTGATACAGAGCTCGCTTTTCAGATTGATCTGAAAAAAGAAATTACTCCTATGCCTGCGGAAGTTCCGCAACCCAGTCGACTGTTTGCGATCTCAGATATCGAAGGTAATTTTCATGCTTTCGCTAAAACCTTGATTGGTAATGGCGTAGTAGATAAAAATCTAAATTGGTCATATGGAGATGGCCACATGGTCTTAGTTGGTGATTTCTTTGACCGTGGGTTAAATGTCACCGCTTGTCTTTGGTTGATCTACCATTTAGAAGCTCAAGCTGAAGCTGCTGGCGGTATGGTTCACTTTGTTTTGGGTAACCATGAAGAAATGAACCTCAGTGGTGACCACAGATACGTAAGGCAGAAGTACATGAAGGTTGCAGAGAAAATGAATTGTTCTTATGCCGAGTTGTATTCAGAGCACACAGAATTAGGGAAGTGGTTGCGCAGTAAAAATATGATTGTAAAAGTTGGCGAAACACTTTTCGTACATGGGGGGCTAAGTCCTCAGATGGCTAGTTCTAATATTAGTATTGACCGAATTAATAAAATATGTCGTGCGCATATTGGAAAGAAGGCTAACGTACTTCAAGAAAAAGGAGGAAATGTGTCTGCGGTATTTGCAAAGACAGGCCCCTTTTGGTACCGTGGCTTTTTTAATAAATTGAGTTCGAGTGTCGTTGAAAAAATACTGACACAGTTTGGCGCAAAGCAAGTTGTTGTTGGACATACTGTAGTTGACGACGTTTCTACACTACATGATGGAATGGTCTACGCTATTGATGTTAAACATTCTGAAAAAATTCAGAATGCACAGTTCAATGCAATGGTTGTTGAAAATAATGTTTTCTATAAGGTAAATTGCTTTGGGAAGCGGCAACCAATTAATGCGGTAAGAAAATCTGCCGATGATGGTTCTGCCATTATCTTGACAGCTATCAAAGATAAGAATCTACAAGTTGTACAAGCCTTTCTTAAAGAGGGTTACAAAATTAACGACTACTACTCTAGTGAAAAATTCCAACTATTACATTTTGCTATTGAGTTTGGAGATTCACCAATCGTTGAATATTTGTTAGATGCTGGAGCAGATCCTGATTTATTTCAAGAAGGGAAATCTGCTTTGATGCTGGCCATTAAGCATAGAAACAATACGGCAATCTCTAGCCTTCTAAGAAGATCAGTTAATGTGAATTTGCCAAATCACAGAAAACAAACTGCTCTATTCTATGCCGCAAAATATGGTAATGAAGCAATTGTAAAAGCATTATTAGGATCTGGTGCTAACCCTGACGTAGTAGACCAAGCGGGACTTTCCCCTTTTCAGCATGCAGTTAAAAATAAAAACATTGACGTAGCTAGACTGCTAAAACCCTTAGAAGGAGAAAGTAGATAATGCCATTCTATCAATAAAAAAAGAGCCGCGACTTAAACAGTCGCGGCTCTTTTTTTTACACATCGTTCAATTAAACCAAAGCTATATCCAGTACTTCCTGCATTTCATTTACGTAATGAAATCGAAGCCCTTTTATGTATTGCTCTTTTATTTCAGCAACATTCTTTTCATTTTCATTACAAAGAATGACGTCTTTAATCCCTGCGCGTTTAGCTGCAAGTATCTTAGCTTTTATTCCCCCCACTGGCAACACCTTTCCTCGTAGAGTGATCTCTCCGCTCATCGCTAAGAATGGTTTCACTTTTCTCTTTGTCAGAATAGAAGCGATTGCAGAAATCATAGTTACCCCAGCCGAAGGTCCGTCTTTTGGAATCGCTCCTTCTGGCACGTGGATGTGAATGTTGTTTTTACTAAAGTCCTCAGCAGATAAATCGTATTGCTCTGCATTGGCTTTCAAATAACTTAATGCAGCCGTTGCAGATTCTTTCATTACATCTCCGAGATTTCCAGTAAGGATCAAATTGCCTTTACCTGGATGCAGGCTCGCCTCTACAAAAAGTATGTCTCCTCCTACTGAAGTCCAAGCCAAACCAACGGCTACTCCCGGTACTTTTTGTTCTAGGTATTGTCCTCTGGAAAACTTCGTCGGTCCAAGGATATCTTTGAGTCCGTCCGCTTTTACGGAGATACTGTAAGGTTCATCCATCGCAACGTTCTTCGCGGTGCTACGCATTACAGAAGCAATTTGTCGATTCAAAGATCGTACTCCTGACTCACGAGTGTAGCCCTGAATTATTTTTTCTAAAACCTTTTCACTTAATTTTATGTGAGCAGCCTTTAGTCCATGCTCTTTTCTTTGGCTAGGAATTAAATGACGCTTAGCGATCTCAATCTTTTCCTCTGTAGAATAACCACTGAGTTCTATGATCTCCATTCTATCTAGCAACGCTGGCTGAATAGTGTTCAATGAATTGGAAGTTGCAATAAACATCACTTTCGATAAGTCATATTCCATATCCAAATAATTATCATGGAAGGTGCTGTTCTGTTCAGGATCTAAAACTTCCAGCAATGCAGAAGAAGGATCACCTCGAAAGTCTTTCCCTAACTTATCTATTTCATCTAAAATAAAAACCGGATTTGATGATTTTACTTTTTTCAAAGATTGAATAATACGACCGGGCATAGCTCCGATGTATGTTTTTCTATGGCCTCGAATTTCAGATTCATCGCGTAGGCCACCAAGAGACATTCTTATGAATTCTCTTTTCAGCGCTTTTGCGATTGACTTACCTAAAGATGTTTTTCCAACTCCCGGAGGACCAACGAGGCAGATAATAGGTGCCTTCATATCCCCCTTCAATTTCAGAACAGCCAGGTGTTCCAGAATTCTTTCTTTGACATCATCAAGTCCGTAGTGATCTTTATCTAAAATTGATTTAACATCCTTTAGATCAAAGTTGTCTTCAGTATACTCATTCCAAGGTAGATCTAGCATCAGTTCCAGGTAGTTGAGCAACACTGAGTACTCCGCAACCTGTGGATTGATTCTTTTTACTTTATTGAGTTCTTTGAGAAATGCTTTTTCGATTGGCTCGTTCCAAGATTTAGTCTTAGCCCGCTCCATGAGTTTTTTAATTTCTTCCTCTTGCGGGTTCTGCCCTAGCTCTTCCTGAATGGTTTTCAGTTGCTGATTCAAAAAATAATCTCGCTGTTGCTTTTCGATATCTCCTCTAACTTTATTTTCGATTTGATCACGCAGTTCTAAAATCCGCAGCTCATTATCCATCTGCTTCATGACGGACTCTGCTTTTGCGTTTAGATTATTCTCTTCTAAAATTCCTTGTTTCACTTCTACATTGACGCTCAAGTTAGAAGCAATAAAATGCAGCAAAAATGTTTTGTGCTTGATGTTCGACAACATCACGTTTGCTTCTGAAGGAATATTCGGAGAGAGTTCGATAATCTCCTTAGCCATATCTTTTATAGAAGCCACTAGTGCATCAAATTCCATGACATCACCAATGGTTTCCACTGGAATCACTTCAATATTCCCATGCAGAAAAGGAGTCTCCGAAATCATTTCAGTCAGCCGGCAACGTCTTCTACCATGCAAAATAGCAGTAGCTGTACCATCTGGCATTTTCAGCAATTTGATGATCTTTGCGATGGTTCCTACTTCATATAAATTATCTGACTTTGGGTTTTCGACGTTATCGTCCTTTTGAGAAAGAACAGCAATGAGTCGATTATCTTCGTAAGCTTTATTAATGGCTTTTATGGATTTGTCCCGACCTACAGTGATGGGCGTGATCACCCCTGGGAACAACACCGTGTTTTTCAATGCCAATACAGGCAAGCTATTGGGATATTCTTGCCCCTCATCCTCGCCATCTTCATCCTCTATGGAAAAGATCGGCATAAACTCCGCGTCACTCTCTATACCTCTGGGGTAAAACAGTTCTTCAAACATAGTTTGGTTTAGATTTTATAGTTGTCAATCTGGTGGTAAAAATAGTCTATTTTATTGGCTTTACTTTGGCCAACATTTATGCCACGGGAATTATACACCCTTTATTAGACCTTTTGTCAGATATGAGTACAACAATGATTGTGTATTAGGTTACCAACAGACAAAACGTCTAGTTCGTTCTGCCATATCAGGGATTTATGTTATCACCTGATTCAAAAAAAACACTGAAGTCAATGGTTAACTTCAGTGTTTCTGCTTTGTATTTATTACTTACGGAATAAAGTTCTATTTCTTTTAGAAATAATTCTACACGATTTTGAAAAATTCTAACAATACATTTACAAAAGCGTACTTTTTAAGAAATGGTCTTTAAGCCACCTCTTCTACTTTTTCATTAGCAGCCTCTGCTTTCTGTTTTGCATTATCAAGTTCTACTTCTTCGTTTTCTTCGACCTCATCAATTTCCACTTTCAGGTTATCAATAATGAAGCCTTGACGTTGCGGTGTGTTCTTACCCATGTAATAAGAAAGTACATGCTCGATATTTGTATCCGTTTGCAGAAGAACCGGATCTAA
Source organism: Saprospiraceae bacterium (assembly GCA_045105695.1). Taxonomy (GTDB): domain Bacteria; phylum Bacteroidota; class Bacteroidia; order Chitinophagales; family Saprospiraceae; genus CALGLS01. The sequence continues at coordinate 36,409 of JBGCDT010000113.1, forward strand.
CCTAATGTCCTCGCCAATAAAATCACTAAACTCATCAGGAGAAATTTCCCCAAGACCTTTAAATCGAGTGATCTCTGGCTTACCTCTCAGCTTTTCGATAGCTGCTTGTTTTTCTTTTTCGCTATAGCAATAGAAAGTCTGTTTTTTATCTCGAACTCTGAAAAGTGGCGTTTCCAAAATGTATAAATGACCTGCTCTTACCACCTCTGGAAAAAACTGCAAGAAGAACGTCAGTAACAATAATCGAATATGCATTCCGTCAATATCCGCATCCGTTGCAACTACAATTTTATTAAAGCGCAGTCCTTCGATTCCGTCTTCAATATTCAGTGCATGCTGCAGGAGGTTAAACTCTTCGTTGGAATAAACGACCTTCTTAGTTTGACCAAAACAATTCAAAGGCTTTCCCCGAAGACTGAACACTGCTTGCGTCTGTACATCTCTTGCCTTGGTGATTGAACCAGAAGCAGAATCTCCCTCGGTAATAAACAAAGTAGATTTGGCCTTCATCTCAGGGTCTACTTTCTTACCGGTATCTGACAAGTGTACTCTACAATCTCTTAGTTTCTTATTATGAACATTAGCAACCTTAGCTCTCTGATTAGCGATTTTTTTGATCCCTGCAATTTCTTTACGCTCCCGCTCTGACTGATTAATTCTAGCTTGCAAAGCGGTAGCCACTTCTGGATTTCTATGAAGAAAATTATCCAAATGCTTAGTAACAAAATCATTTACAAATGTACGTACCGTTGGTCCTTTGGGGCCTATATTGAGTGAGCCTAACTTTGTCTTTGTCTGAGATTCAAAAACAGGTTCCTCCACACGTACTGAGATGACTCCGATGATCGAAGCGCGAATATCTTTTGCATCGTACTTTTTGTCGTAGAATTTTCGGACGGTGTTTACAACTGCTTCGCGGAAAGCTTGGAGGTGAGTTCCTCCTTGCGTGGTGTTCTGACCGTTTACGAAGGATTGGTAGTTCTCTCCGTATTGCTGGCCGTGAGTCAAAGCGATTTCTATGTCATCCCCTTTGAGGTGGATAATTGGATAGCGTAAAACTTCGCCACTGGTTTTTCTGGACAATAGATCCAGCAATCCATTTTTGGAGTAGAGTGTTTTTTTATTGAAGTTGATACGTAGACCGGCGTTGAGGTAGGCGTAGTTCCACAGTTGCTCCTCTACGATGTCCGAACGGTATTTGTATTTTTTGAAGATGCCGGAATCTGGTCGGAAGATCGTTAGTGTTCCGTTTTCCTCCTGTGTTTTTTGGATATTTTTATTTGCCGTCAGGACTCCTCTTTCAAATTCTGCTACTTTACATTTTTTCTCACGAACGGATTCCACTCGGAAGAAATCAGAGAGTGCATTAACGGCTTTGGTACCTACACCATTCAAACCAACTGATTTTTTAAAGGCTTTAGAGTCGTATTTTCCACCGGTATTAATTTTGGAAACACAGTCGATTACTTTACCCAGCGGAATACCTCGTCCAAAATCTCTGACTCTTACTTCCCCTTCTTCAATCTTCACTTCTATGTTTTTTCCAAATCCCATGACGTATTCATCAATGGAGTTGTCAAAAACTTCTTTGAGCAAAATATAGATTCCGTCATCTGGCGCAGATCCATCTCCGAGCTTCCCGATGTACATACCAGGACGTAAACGAATGTGTTCCTTCCAATCCAGTGATCGAATGTTACTTTCTGTATAATTGGTTTGTTTAGCCATGAGTTATTTTTATCGTGTTTCTAGTGCTTCGTTTATCAATCCATCGTTATTCAACAATGTTGCTTTTACTAACGAAAACGAAAAGCAAATGTTGATAAGGTTAATCGAACAAACTTAGTAATGATTTTCCTCTTTTCCGAAAGGAACAAAATTAACGAGCTTAGGTCACAAATAAAAACGGGAATGGAGTGGATGTGCATTAATGGTTGTTTTTGTTGGCTATGTTTTGAAATTGACTTATAAATATGCTCTTAGTGTTACTGAAATTCGTTTTTTAGAGTACCGTTTAAAATTAGGAACTTCATGAGTCCAATCCAGATTTGTATTCCAAGGTATAACTAGTGCAGAACCGTTCTCTAACAAAAAATCCTGCTTTCCTTTTCGCTTTTCTTTGTGTGGACGAAATCTGAAAACACGCTCTTCTCCAAGAGAGATAGTGACCACAGGGCTATCTTTTAGCAAATCTTTAGTTGTGTCTCTATGCGCTCCGATGTAATGTCCCTTTTCTCCATCATACCAATTGAGCAACAATCCATTCAAGCGACTATCAATGTTCTCACGAGACCAATTCAGAAAAGGTTTTAATCTCTCTGGAATAGGCAGCGCATTATTCCGAGAACCAGTGTAGCTATAACTCTTGCCATAAGATTGTTGCCAGCGAGGAGTCAAAACTTCCTTACCATACCACTTCACCGTATGATAATACTCGGGATGTAATTTCCAAATCTCATCAAATTCCAATTGAGATATATTCAAATAATGCTCTTTTCTTAATTTACAAATCACATTATTTTCGTCTAAACCTATGGTTTCAAAAAAATGCTCGTCCATTGTTTTCTAATCATAACCAATAAGAAACCTTCTCGTTCAATTTAACAGAAAAAGAACTGATAACGCTACATATTTTCATATCGCCAAAGGCAAATTCATCCGTCCCGGCTCCAACGTGCGCACCTTGTTAACCAGATCCATATTGATGTCCGAAGTATTGAGCGGGATAGAGGTATTCCGGTCGTCCCAGATTTCGACTTTAAGTTCTCGGGCAAAAAATTTGGCTAGGTCACCCATGTTTTTAGCGAAAGCTTCGCTACGTCCCAGAGCGACAAACAAATCGATCACCGCTATTCGGATGATTTCGTATTTGTCTACCTTTAATAACATCGTTCTCAGATTCTTACCTTGGAAATTAGAACCAATCTCGCTCATCTTCTCTCTCAGCTCCGACACGGAATACCCCAATAGTTTCGCTCGGTACTGCCACCAGCGATAATTATATCCCTTACTTTCTTCAAATTGTTTCAAATGGACTTTCTCCGCATTCTTCTGACATGACATTAGCCCCATTACTTTTGTCAACTCAATAACAGCCATCACCTGATCCTTGGACATCAATTCTGCATCTCTACCTTTTTCAGAAATCGCTTGCAGATAACGTGCATACTTTTGTTTTACCTCACTATCTGTATTCAAGGTTATCAAACGGGCAAATTCAAGCGAGATGTAAAAGTCCTGCAACTTGCTCAACTTCATAGGCCGCTGAGCAAAGTCTTTCAATAAAACAGGTTTGCGCACATCTTCGCGAAAAGCGTAGAAATCACTCAACCATTTGGTGATATTCCTAGTGTATTCGTGGTCCGGCAGTTTGAGGGCTTGGTGCAAATTAGAGGTAGTCACTACATTAGTGCCTTTTTTGCTAGTCAAGATTCGTAGGTCCATTTTAAAACAATTTTTATTGAAAAATACCTTATCAGCTTATTTCTCTACAAATCTAAGAAGCACCTTTCAAAAAGTCAACTTTTTGTTTTAAAATATTTTGTTTTAAAAGTGATTTTGTTGGAATTAGCGCGGATTACGTCCTTTTGTAAATAATTTGATTACAAAATTAATTAAAATGAAAAGTGAAATGAAAGTGAAAACGCCTTCGACCGTATGACTTACGGAAAATTTCGCGCTGCCACTTTAAGGTGGCGGTGAGAATTATTTTCAATAATAGCTGACAAACCGATAGATGTAGCTTTCTTATAAGGTATTATTCAAAAGTAGAATCTTTTGAAGGTACGGTTGGTTTTAGTAATTTCAAGAGGGCCAGTGCGATGCACTTTTCAATAGTATTATATGTATAGTGTTACCAAGAGGAGCAGTGCTACGCACTTTCTAGATTTCGAATTAGCCGAATGTGTAATGAAAAACAAAGTGAAATTCATTTGGGTAAGTTGTCGAGAAGGAAAGCGCTACCGCGCCTCACCCTTAATCCACCTCCACCTCCCGATGATAATAAGCCAGCGCAAACTGTATCTTATTATAATCCATCTTTCCATCAAGCGCATCAAAAATAGGACGCATCATAAACGGTGGCGACATCCGCTCCATAACTTGCAGAATTTCTCCAAGTTCGCTTTTTGTAAGAATACGTTTTAGGTCTATTTTTTCGCCACGAGCATAGAGTTCTACCAAGTGCGAAGAAATCGTCCGTTCCTGAATCTGGCGTTGCATAGCAATCTGCGCGATGGAGTAGCCTCTGTTGAAAAGCTGCAAGGTTTCCAAATGCGTTTTGCCCGTTGTCGAAATGGATTTAGTTTTTCGAGCTGCTGTTTTTGGTTTTGTAAATGTAATGTTAGGTTTTCCATCGAAGGTGAGAATGGCGTTGATAAAAATCTCGCCATAGAGTTGCCACTTCTTGTCCCCTACCCCGTTGATGCGTCGCATTTCGAGCTCAGTGATTGGTTTGGCCGCAGCCATTTCTTCTAAGGAAACATCTGAGAAAACGATGTACGGAGGGACTCCTTGTTTGACAGCCACCTGCTTTCGGACGCCGCGCAACACTTCAAATAATTCATCTCTCACACGATCTCGCTTGCCGGTTGTTTTGACTTTTGCAGCTTCCACCTCTTTGCGTTTTCGATCCTGATCCATCTTTACGAGCTGCACCTTTTTGCCATCAAACAAGACCGCTCTTCCAGCATTGGTTACCTTTAGTACGCTACGCTGATCATAAGCAATTTCAATCAAGCCGCTGTTGAGCATTTGTAGAATCAGACTATTCCAACCGGCCTGACTAATATCTGCACCAGCGCCATAAGTTTTTATTTTATCATAATTATTACTAATGACATCTTTACGTTTAGAACCACGCAGGATGTCTACTAGCAAATTGATCCCGACCCTCTGCTGCGTACGCATAATAGCAGATAAAGCTTTCTGCGTCAGCACAGTACCATCGAAATGTTTTGGTGGATTTTTACAAACGTCGCAGTTACCACAGTCCTTTTCGAGGTTTTCACCAAAATAGCTAAGTAGAATTTTTCGACGACAAATGGAAGCTTCGGCGTATTGTTGAATACGATCTAACTTAGCCAACTTCAATTCCACAATCCTAGGTTCTCCTTGCGAAAGCATATCTCTATAAACAGAAATATCACGATAGCTATAAAACAGCAACGTATCCGAATCCGCTCCGTCCCTGCCACAGCGTCCAATCTCCTGATAGTAGCCTTCCATATTTTTCGGAAGATTATAATGAATGACCCAACGTACATTACTTTTGTCGATCCCCATTCCGAAGGCAACAGTTGCACAAACGATCTGCACATTGTCATTCAAAAACTGAGTTTGAACGTGATCGCGCTCTCGGCTGTCCATACCAGCGTGGTAGTAATCCGCTCGCAGACCATAGCTGATTAATTTCGACGCCACCTGTTCACAACTTTTCCTACTAAGGCAATAAATAATACCTGCCTGCTTCGGTCTTTCTTTGACAAATTCGAGCATCTGCTCCATCCGCTTCTGTCCGGGACGAACTGTAAGACTAATGTTAGGTCGATCAAAGGAAGCGATAAAAACTTCCGGACTTTGCAAACGCAACTGACTAACAATATCCTTTCGAGTCAGTTTATCCGCTGTAGCCGTCAATGCAATAACAGGGATATCTGGATATTGATTTTTCAAAAATTGCATCTGTGTATACTCTGGACGAAAGTCATGTCCCCAGGAAGAAATACAGTGTGCTTCATCAATGGCGAAGAGGTTGATGTTCCCCTGTCGGATAATGGGCATGAAGGATTGGGAAACCATTTTCTCAGGAGAGACATACAGTAGCTTGATGCGATTGTGGTACACTTCTTCTTCGACCTCTTGCAGCTCCGCAGAATTCATAGAACTGTTCATAAAAGCAGCGCTGATACCATTGGCCCTCAGTGCTTCCACCTGATCTTTCATCAAAGAAATCAATGGCGACACTACGATGCACATTCCTTCCATGGTGATGGCTGGTATCTGAAAACAGAGGGATTTCCCACCACCGGTTGGCATTAATACAACAGTGTCTTTCTTATCGTAAACGGCTTGGATTATGTCGGCTTGCATCGGACGGAAGGCGTCGTAACCGAAATATTTTTGTAGTGCTTTTTTAGCCAGGTCTTGGTTCATGTGTAATTTATCGTTATAAATATTGCCGGTGCGATGCACCTATAGATATTGTTGTGGCGATGCCACTCTCGCGCGAAAGGTGCATCGCACCGACAATATCTATAGGTTGCGTGCGGGGGAATTGCCGTATTAATTTCGCAAATATAGATACAATCAATTCATTCCGAATCATAGAAGTCGAATAAATATTTTTCGTCGTAAGACACATTGAATTTTTCCAAGGTTTTGATGTATTCCTGCTTGAATGTTTTTCTTCTGTGATGTGCTTCCTGGTTTTGAACATAGGTTGCAATACGTCCAAGTTGAGAATGGGCGTAGGAAAATGCACCAAATCCCTTTTGCCAAGAGAAGTTACGAAAGATAACGTCCTGCTTTTTCAGAAACTTTGTCGAACTGACCTTTATCTTTTGAACGATCTGTGAAATAGATTCAGAAGGGTGTAAACCAATTAGTATATGAATATGATCCGGCATGCAGTATATCTGTATCATTTTAGTTCTACCTAGTTGAACTACTGAAGTGATGTACCTTTCCAAGTCATCCTTGTATTTTTTATGAATCATATGTTTTCTTCCTCTAACCGTAAAAACGATCTGAACATATAGTTGCGAATATGTATTAGCCATACCAATAAATCTTAATTCTTCAAATCAAAAAAATCAACGCCCCTCCTTCCCCTCAAAATTCAACAACGAACGCATAAACGCCCCAGCAAAACCATCCATCTCATTTTCAAAAATGATTAGGTTATTCCGCGCAGGAGCTCCCTCTTCCTTCATCGTCAGACAGGAGATCGACATGTAGTTCTTTCCATTTTTAGTGTTCTTGATGTCAAAGTAAAAATGACGTTTTCCTTTGATCGATTTTTCCGTGTGCAATGCTTGCTTTATCATAATTCAGTTTTTAGTAAATGATCCAAATAACCACCAGGCTCTCACTAATAGGTTGCAAAAAATCCAAAATTCCATAAATCAAAAACATAATTATTTAATACACAAGCAAAAGAAACTGATTTACAATTACTTACAATAGATAAATGTTTTATTTTAAAAGGATCTTTTTTTATAACTTCCTTACTTATACACCATCATTTTCTGTTCAATATAGCTTTAGGCTATTCGCAAAAAACCATATCTTCGCGCTATGGAATCAACAACAAACAAGACTATGGTCAGCTTATTTACCGACTACGATATCGAACTTTTCAAATCCGGAAAGCATTTTCGATTGTATGAAAAAATGGGTAGCCACCCGATGGAAGTAGATGGACAAAAAGGAATCTACTTTGCTGTATGGGCACCTACTGCGCAGTCCGTTTCCGTCATGGGAGATTTCAATGGCTGGGACAATGAGCAATACCCTTTGTCCGCTCGTTGGGATGGTTCTGGTATTTGGGAAGGCTTTGTAGCGGACGTTGGTCAGTGGGAAGTTTACAAATATAGTGTCGTTGCATATAATGGTATGACATTGGAAAAAGGCGACCCATTTGCAAGGCATTGGGAAACACGCCCTGCAACAGGTTCCAAAGTGTATTCCTCAAAATACAAATGGAAGGATTCCAAATGGATGAAGCAGCGGAAGAAACTAGCAGGTAAGCCTCAGCCAATGTCTGTATACGAAGTGCATTTGGCTTCCTGGAAAAGACGCGTGGAAGAAAGTAATCGCTCGCTGACTTACCGAGAAATGGCTGATGAGATGGTTGCTTATGTTGCGGAGACAGGTTTTACACATGTAGAAATGATGCCCGTCATGGAACATCCCTACGATCCTTCCTGGGGCTATCAGATCACTGGATTCTTTGCGCCGACCAGCCGCTTCGGTACACCTGATGATTTCAAATATTTAGTGGATGCTTTTCATCAGGCAGGTATTGGAGTGATCCTGGACTGGGTTCCTTCTCACTTCCCAGCAGACATTCATGGACTAGCGCTTTTCGATGGAACCTATCTTTATGACCATGCCGATCCGCGCAAAGGTTTTCACCCAGATTGGAAGTCTTGTATTTTCAATTATGGTAGAAATGAAGTTCGCTCTTTTTTGATTTCTAATGCGCTGTTTTGGTTAGACCAATATCATGCAGATGGTTTGCGCGTTGATGCTGTTGCTTCGATGCTGTATCTGGATTATTCCAGAAACGATGGCGAATGGATTCCGAATGAATATGGTGGAAACGAAAACCTCGAAGCTATTTCTTTCTTAAAGGAATTCAATGATACCGTTTACAAAGAATACCCGGATGCGATAACCATTGCGGAAGAATCTACTGCTTTCACAGGAGTTTCTCGTCCGACCTCTACGGGAGGTTTAGGATTCGGCCAAAAATGGATGATGGGTTGGATGCACGATACTATAAAGTACTTTGAAAAGAATCCGATCTATAGAAAATTCCATCAGAACGATATTACTTTTTCTACGGTGTATGCCTTTACGGAAAACTTCATGCTGCCATTGTCACACGATGAAGTGGTTTATGGCAAAGGTTCTATGTTACAAAAAATGCCTGGTGACGAATGGCAGAAATTCGCTAACCTGCGCGCTCTTTATGGTTATATGTTCATGCACCCTGGAACAAAGTTGCTTTTCATGGGTGGCGAATTTGGTCAGAGTAGCGAGTGGAATTTCAAAGGTCAACTGGACTGGCACTTACTACAATACGACTTCCATAACAATATGCGCACGTGGATTCAAAAACTGAACGAATATTATAAATCGACCTCAGCTATTTACGAAAAAGCATTTGACTATGAAGGTTTTGAATGGATCGATCATCAAGATCACAACAACAACATTATTTCTTTTTTACGCAAAGGAAAAAACACAAAAAAGCCTGTACTTGTGGTTTGTAATTTCAGTCCGAAAGTTCAGGAGAATTACAAAATTGGTGTACCTATCGGCGGTAAATGGAAACAGGTACTCAACAGTGACGCGACAGAATTTAGCGGCAGCGGCGTTACAAATAACAATACACTTACAGCCAAAAAACAAAAGGAACCCTGGCATGGAAAGAAGCAAGCTCTGGAACTAAAATTAGCTCCATTAGCGGTCATGGTCTTTGAAAAAGTATGACTTTGATCTTTCAAAATCAACACAATACCCTCTCAAATTAGGTGTCATTCACCTAAAATGCAAAATCACTCTTAAGAGTGATTTTGCATTTTCTTTTCGTTATAATATGATCAGACCCCCAACTTATACTTATATTTACACAAGAGAAAACAGTACTCGTATTTTGTTTAAATTCTAACTTAACTACGTCCCAAAATCTGGACATTAAATACATGCTATCACCTATAGCTAAACCCAGGTTGAAGAACAAACTACTTCAAGATGAAAGTTACTAGGTTGAAAACCTTTAACTTCATCAGCACACATTTCTTTTTTATTCACACAAGTTTTTCAACCCCAAAAAATCTTTGACTTTCCCTCGTAGTGTCACGCTACGAGCTGGCCGGTCTATGTCTAATTGATTTTGCTAATCACAAACTTGAACCAGTATTTCTATGCCTATCACAAAGGGCATAGCAACTTGTAGTTACATTCTTAAACATATTTTTTATTAACCATCTAATTCTTTTAATAATTATGAAAAAAGAAAGACCTCTTAACCTTAGAAACAGGATGCGCTGCATCAATAGTAAAGTACGATGTTTCGTATTGCTACTATTGCTTACAGGTATCGGCGGCCTACAAGAAGTCCAGGCCCAAGCGCCTACTTCTAGTTGTGCTGATCCAATTGAAGTTTCCGCTAATTTCTGTCCTGTTGGTATAGGCCCAGGAACACCTAACGGCGCTTTTGGGATTATCCCTGCAACTGGAATTGTCACTTTGCAAGTTGGAGCTTTATTTAACGTTGACCTGAACTGCCTCATGGATGATGTGGACGCAGTAGGTGGTTTGGAACTCAGTTTGTCTTCCTCTCAATTTATCGGAACTCCTACTGATTGCATTAGAGTAATCGAAGGTGTTTTTGATATCAGGGACTCCGATGGCAACATCGCT
>JBGCDT010000114.1:0-3189 GCA_045105695.1 Saprospiraceae bacterium
CACTGGGTCGATGCGAGACATGCCGATGTTTTCAATGACTCGCAAATGCGTCAGGTATTCCTGTCCGAAAGTCATCCAGAAGCGAGCTCGTTTTAAGGTTGGAAAGTTCTTAACTAAGGATTCTAATTCTTCATGGTATAAAAGGTAGGAATCTCGCTCTCCGATATTTGGATAGCTTAAGACCTTTTTATGTTCGAAGGGTTCGGTTTCTATCCATTGACCATTTTCCCAATAGCGTCCTTTTTGAGTGATTTCTCGGATGTTGATCTCTGGGTTGAAATTGGTAGCGAATGCTTTTCCGTGGTCTCCTCCGTTGCAATCTACGATGTCTAAATAATGAATTTCATCGAAGTGATGCTTCGCAGCATGAGCGGTAAAGATGCTAGTTACTCCTGGGTCAAAACCACAACCTAAGACTGCCGTCAGACCCGCTTCTTTGAAACGATCTTGGTAAGCCCATTGCCAACTGTATTCAAACTTAGCTTCGTCGAGTGGTTCGTAATTCGCGGTATCTAAGTAATGTGTCCCCGTTTCTAAACAAGCATCCATAATCGTCAAATCCTGATAAGGCAGTGCGACGTGGATGATTAATTTTGGTTGAAATTTATTAATGAGTTTTACCAACTCGGGTACCTTGTCCGCATCTACCTGTGCAGTGGTAAATGATTTGTGTCCCGTATCTCGGATCACATCTTTTGCAATGGCTTCGCATTTGGAAACAGTTCTGCTGGCAAGCATGATTTCTGAAAAGACTTCAGGTAATTGAGCACACTTGTAGGCGACTACGCGACCGACGCCTCCTGCGCCGATGATCATTACTTTTGACATTTTATTTTTATTTTATTAACCACAATGGCCTCAAAGGACTACGCCTTCTGGGCAGGCACGATGTTGCACAAAGTTCTTTCTAATGTTCTTAACAGGTCTTAGTTGTAAACTTAACGCGATTTTACTACCACGAAGGACACAAAGGAACACGAAGTTCTTAGGTACATACTAAGGAAAAACTTTGTGCAACTTCGTGTTACTTTGTGGTTTATCAATCGCGAAACATGTGAAAGAAGGAAAAATAGTTTGTACAACTAATTTTTTTATTCGTGGAATAGCAGCGATTAACATTTAGTTTAATATGTAACTTATTCTGTTTCAGTTTTTAATTTTAAAAGTGCAAATCAACTTACTTTTCAGAGAAAAGAAAAACTAAAAAAACTTAATCGCACCGCACAATATTCGGCAATCCCACGCTGTTATACTGTCAAATTCTTTAAACTACTAAAACAACCATATATAGATAGCACTCCTACATTTAAATTGTCATACTCATTTTTTAACTTTTAAATGTACCCACTATGCTGTGCAATCCGTTGTTTTCCCCAGGTAGAACTCAATTTTCCAATCCACACACTTCAGATAAGACTAGGCCCAGGGCCTCCAAACCATCAGGTCCGTGAGCGGCTATATGGCAGTATGTCTGCCGATCGATATCCCCATAACTCAAAGGTGTGACAACCACTCCCATTAACTGTTACTTTTACTTTTACAATCAACCCAATCACCTATCCCTCAAACCGATTTCTATGACTTCGTGCTTTATTTAAAGTACGGGGCACAATCCCTAAACCGCTTTTAAACGCCCCTATGCCGATCGTCATTAATTTGATCATCGGCATTTATTGTTTAAAAAACCTCAAACTCAATCATATCCCCAGCCTTAATCCCATAAGCATTCGTATACCCTCCAGCCACTTCCACCACATACTTTGAAGGGGCCGTACTCGGAAACTGATCGTCTGTCAAGGTCGGAGTATTCTCGTGGATGTTAACGATTTTGTTGTTCTCATCTACGAAAATGATATCGAGGGAAACATAAGTATTCCGCATCCAAAAGGATTGCGGCTTTGCCTCTGGGAATAGGAAAATCATCCCCGTATCATTTGGAATATTTTTTCTGTACATCATTCCCTGCGCTCTTTGTTTATCATCATCAGCGACTTCCAATTTTATTTCGCGGATAGCTGTTCCATCTGCTTTTTTGAACGTCAGCTTGCCCTCTTCCTTGAAGGTAGGAACAGCCGGAGCGGTCGTCGGAGGCAATGTAGCAGTATTGTTATTGGATCTGTTGTTATTATTGTTATTTCCCATATTGAATCCGCCGCCAGGTAGACTCGTAAAGATGAAAGAGATCATTGCCAATCCGATGAACCCAATCATCAGATAACGCTTGATGTCTATTTTCTTCTTCTTTTTTCTTCTTGTTTTTTTATTTGATTGATTATCGGTAGCCATAGCTGGATTTATGATTTTATTAGAAAATATCGCTCGTTTTTAAGCAGCTGCAATATAGGAAAAACCTCGCATTGCGATTTAAAAATCGCGGTGAGAGTTGTTTTTCCGACGAAGGCAATCACTAGTTGTTATGAATAATCAGACAGTACATAATTCAATAGCGCCGCTGCGCTGCAGCTAAAATCGTTGCTATACAAAAACGACCATAATCAACTTCCCCAGTTTTCAGAGTTATCAAGCAGCAGTTGTCATCAGAATTTAGTTATATCAAAAAACAAATTACTGAGGTTTGCAGCTTAAGTCGCTTGGATGACAACTTCCAGCTTGCAGTTCAAGTTTTCATGATTAACTTGAACCGTAATTTAAAATTACAGCCCAGGACTCTGTTTCCTAACTATTTTCTAAAAAAAACTTATGAAAGCCAAACAACTAATTCTAACTTCCATTCTTTTCTTAGGATTCACTTTCAATAACTGTGTCGACGAACAGGAAGACGATTGCAATTTCCCTAATGCCAATCCCTATTTCGATATTGAGGGCGTAAAGATTAACAATCTCAATTTATCTGGAAATATCCTTTCGGAAAACGACACTGTTGAACTCAGTGATTATTATGGGATGAGTCTGAATTACGAGGTAAGTTATCATGCATCTCATTTTCAAAGGAAAAAAAATTGGTCATTCGGAACGATGAACATGGCCTACGGATGTACACCCCCAGTCGACGGTTACGATGGATCAAAGACCGAAAGGTTGAAAAGTATTTACATTATAACACTGAACGACCTTTACGATACCCACCTGGCAAACGACACCATCAACGATCTCCTTTCTATCGAAAGAGGTTCTAGTAGAATCAGTCTCGATGATTTTCTAATTCAAGATACCAGCCTTATAGAAAAT
>JBGCDT010000115.1:0-2673 GCA_045105695.1 Saprospiraceae bacterium
TTCACAGGTAGCGGTTTTACAGGTTATAGAATATTCCCAGATAAAAACCTATCTGTTATACTACTAACCAACGGCTCAATGCGCCAAATGCCTGTCAATAGTTTTATAGATAAACTAGCTGATATTTTCACAGAAGAACAAACAGAACAGACAGATGAAGAGCTAATTACATCTACAATTATAGATTATATCGACGGAACTGCTGTGGCACAACCACAGCGTCTTATAAGAGCATTTCATAAAGACATGAATTTATACTCAATTGAGGCTGACTCTTTAAAAGTGCTTTCTGGTAAAACTTACACAAGCTTTTATAAACCTGGCCAAAAAAGAAATCGTGTTGGTAAAATAATATCCATTGATTTTGTAAATGATGCTGCTATTGCAAAATTAGAAATCGATTATCCCGATAGGAAAACATTGTACACAGATTACCTTTTACTTTTGAAAATAAAAGGTAGATGGAAAATTATTCAAAAAGCTTACACTTCTGAGAAATATTAGTTCTAACAAAATTAAAATCATCATCAATGACAAAATATCTATTTCCTTTACTTTTTGCAATAGCAATCGTATTTACAGAGCAAAGTTGTTCTCAATCTAAAATTGATAGTTTCAATTATGAAGAGTTTGTAGAATTAGCTACTAAATCTGATAAATTACTAGATGAATGTATTTCATTTAATGAAGCTGTAGGTATAGCGGCTGGTATTTATAAAAACGGCAAAATAATCTGGACTGGAGCTTCGGGATTTATGGATAGAGAGAATGGTGTTAAAGCAAATGACAGTATGAAACATAGAACTGCGTCAATTGCTAAACCAATGACAGCAATAGCCATTCTTCAATTATACGAGCAAAATAAGCTTAGTCTACAAGATCCAATTCAAAAATATCTTCCTTACTTTCCAAAGAAAGAAAAAGGTGAAATAACTATTGCGCATTTACTTTATCATACTTCAGGCATAAAGGGTTATTTAACCGATAGCGAAGTTTTTAGCACAAAGCACTATAACAACTTAAAAGATGCTATTGAAATATTTCAAGATAGGAGCCTTCTTTTTACGCCTGGTTCTGAATTTAGTTATACCACCTACGGATATGTAGTATTAGGTGCTATTGTTGAAAAAGTTTCTGGAATACCTTTCAGAGACTATATGAAAACCCATATTTGGGACAAAGCAGGTATGACAAATACCGATGTCGAAATTTTCGGTGTTAACTACGAGAACAAATCCAAACTTTATAGACTAGATGCTAATAATAATCTTGTTCCAGACATTGTTAGTGATTTAAGCAAAAAAGTCCCAGGAGGTGGATTTTACACAACAGTAGAAGATTTAATAAAATTTGGCAAGGCTATCTTAGAACATAAATTAATAAAGCCATCTACATTTGATTTGATGATTAAAGATCCTGGAACCAAAGAAAGAGGTAATCCATATGTTGCTGGTTGGTTTAGATACGCTGGCAAAGACCATCCTGTAGGATTAACCATTGGGCATAGTGGCTCACAAGCTGGAACCTCAACTCAATTTATGATTCATGTCGAAAAAAAAATCATTGTAGCCGTATTATCTAATACTGGTGATAATTGGCCAAGAATTTTTGACTTAACATCAAAGTTAAGTCGTAATGCCATTGATAAAGATATTCTTAAAGAACCTATGGCTTCCATAGTAGAAGTTTCTAAAAACGACATAGATAAAATTGTTGGTCTATACGTAAATCCGTTAAATGATAGATTTATGAATGTATTTATTCGAAATGAAAAACCTTTCATTAATGTAAACGGTATGCGACAAGATTTTCAATTATATCCAACTTCAGAAAATGACTTCTTTGTGAGATGGGCAGATATCAAATATACATTTTCAGACCCAAGCAATGCTAAACCCACAAAATTAACCTTATCAGAAAATGGAAGTGATGCTGTTTATGAAAGAACGGCTCCTAAAAAATCTTTAGTTAAAGAAATTGAAACCTATATCTATAGTAACAATTTAAATTCAGCTATTAATTTATTAGAAAATTACAATAAGGACCTATTTGAACTTGAAAATGATGATTTTAATTCACTTGGATTAAAACTGATAGAGGATAACAAGTATGATGATGCGCTTACTTTATTCAAAAAATATACTTCACTATACTCTGAAGACTTAAGAGCTATTGAAAGCTTAGGAACTATCTATTTAAATCTAAGCAAAGATGAACTAGCATTAGAAAATTTCAAAAAATCAAGCAGTTTATATAGTGGAGATGGTTTTTATCAAATGGCTTTAAATTCGTCAGATCAATATAAACCAACTAAAATACCAAGAGATACATCAAAAATTTTTGAGTATCGCGGTAATTTAAAAAACAAAGATGTTTTCATTTTTCTGCAAGGCGGGCCAGACCCCTTTTTAAGCATTGATAATAGAAGAGACCCTTTATACGCGCTTCCAAATAGAGATGATATTCTAAGAGTTTATCCCTATCAATCTCAAATGCTCAATCATAGTGTATTTAGTCCAAAATCTCAACTGTCTGAAAAAAATGCGGCATACGAACGTAAAACGAGTGCAGAAATCATATTCAGAATTGTAGATTATTTCAAAAAACAAGGAAAAACAGTTCATCTATTAACACACTCATTTGGTTCGCAATTATTACTTGAATATTTAGAAC
>JBGCDT010000116.1:0-9933 GCA_045105695.1 Saprospiraceae bacterium
TTCTAGAAGCTATGAAAATGGAAAACGTCATTAAGGCCCAAGGAGATGGTATCGTAAAACAGGTACAAATAAAGAAAGGACAAACTGTAGATAAAGGAGCTGTTTTGGTAGAAATGGAATAAAGCTGGTGGAAAATTAGTCTCAAATTGTAAATGTAAAACTATTGTTATTTCAGATAATTAACCTTGTATTTAGAATATAACAAAAGTAGTATCAACCTAATTTTTTTCATCATCAACAACTAAATAATGATTCTATCTACAACCCCAACTATTGAAGGAAGAGAAATAACTGAAACCATTGATATTGCTCGTGGCAGTACTATTCGAGCTAGAAATATTGGAAGAGATATATTCGCGGGTTTGAAAAATATTATTGGAGGTGAAATTTCTGAATACACCAAGCTAATGGCAGACGCCCGCGAACAAGCAATCGATCGTATGATCGCGGATGCAGATGACATGGGAGCCGATGCTATAGTTAATGTGAGATTCGCCACTGCGATGGTTATGCAAGGTGCCTCCGAAGTATTGGCTTATGGAACCGCAGTTAAGCTTAAATAAATCATCTATTTAATTTTTGGAACTTTTTAATCACCTATTAGTTTAGATTAGACCATAAGGTAGCACTCTACAATCTCACCTGAGATACTTGAGGCTGGAAAAGAAATGAAGATTAGCTATTGTGCTCTAGAAAAGTTAAAAGTTGAAAAATGGCAAAGAAGAAAGATAAAAATCCGAATAAGAAAATAGAGATCATAAACAGAAAGGCGAAGTTTGAATACAAGTTCCTTTCGGAAATAGAGGCTGGACTTATACTCACAGGAACAGAGATAAAATCAATTCGTGCGGGAGAGGCTAACATAAAAGAAGCATATTGTCTTTTTCTACGTGATGGGCTTTTTATCAGGAATATGTTTATTGCAGAGTATAAATACGGAACTCATAATAACCATGAAGTCAGAAGAGATCGAAAACTCCTACTCAAAAAAATAGAACTCAAGAAACTACAACGAAAAGTAAAAGAGAAAGGAATGACCATTGTGCCTTATCGCCTTTTCGTCAACGATAGAGGTTTTGCAAAACTAGACATCACACTCGCTACTGGTAAACGACAGTATGATAAGCGAGCAACGATGAAAGAACGTGATAATAAAAGGGAGATGGACAGGCTTAAGAAGATCAAGTTGTAAGCTCCCGGATTTCTACTCTTTGAAAAATCATTCTAGCATTGTAAGCCCCATCTGCTCCATATCAAACTGCTCCTTCAACCCCAATTCTGGTAATACCAAATTATATCCCTCCGAACTAGGTGGAATAACTTGTCTTCTAAAACCAGGATTCAACATTCTGATCGTCTCAATAGGGACTCCACTTTCCTTTGCAATTTTCTTAAAAGAATACCGAGAATAGATTCTCGTTGTAGTCGTCAATTGTAAAGTATAATCAGGGTAGACCGGTCTGAGGTTATAAAACTGATAATAGTTCATAACATAAGAAGCTGCAATGAATTTAGGAACATACTGTTGAGTTTCCTTTGGAAGATGCTTTCTGAGTTTCCAAAAATCTTTTGATCTTGCCTTTTTGATCGCTCGATCTACATTTACAGTTCCACTGTTGTATGCAGCAATGACTAATGACCAATCCTCATATCGGGCAAAAAGATCCGATAATAACCTGGCTGCTGCTTCTGATGATTTATGAATGTCAAAACGCTCATCCACATAGTTGTTGATTTTTAAATCATAACCTCTAGCAGTGGAGCGAATGAATTGCCAAAGCCCTCCAGCACCTTTTGGCGAAATTGCTTTAGTCTCTAAAGCGGATTCGATGATCGTCAAATACTTCAGGTCATCTGGTAAATTGTAGAGCTCGAGGTAGTATTCAAAAATAGGAAAGTAGATAGCAGAGCGACCTAATATCTTTTCTGTAGTTGATCGTCCACCTTTTACGAAACTATTGATGTAGCGTTTTACTTCTCTATTGAATTTCAATTCTACAGATCGTTCGATAACATTCAGTCGATCTTTGATGACATCTTTCTTATACTTCGGAACCTTAAGCTTGGAAGTGATATCAACGGTTGTTACAACAGCCGCTTTCATAGTAGGAGAAGACAATATTTGACAAAGCAGTATTAAAAGTATGCTTCTTTTTATGTGATAGTTCATGGTAGTCAATTTCTAGGTAGTCGAAACGTGTGTAATTTTTAAATAGTACATTTCTGACATATTAGATTTGCAAAAGTAAATGAAATGTACCTTTTCAGCATAATCAGAGTGGTAGGTAGATTTAGAAAAAAAATCCATCAGGTGATTGAGAGCTGAATAAAATTTAGAAAAATTATCTTATAAGAGGGGATTCTTACTAAGGTGTGAGGTGAAGTTCAAAAGGTCTCGCTCATTAAACGCGCGAGCCATTACCTGAATTCCAAAAGGCATGCCATCGTCTCCTTTTCCCAGGGGTATTGAGATGGCCGGAATGCCTGCTAAATTAGCCAAAACGGTATACACATCCGCGAGATAGGTTTTTGTAGGGTCTTCTTCCTTTTTGCCAATAGGCCAAGCGGTCTCAGGGGTAGTTGGCAAAATTAAAAAATCATAGGTATCAAAAAGCTGATGCATGAAATCACGAACCAATCTCCGCACTTTTTGAGCTTTAGAAAAATAGGCATCGTAGTAACCACTACTTAGGACAAAGGTCCCCAACATGATCCGTCGCTTAACCTCTGTTCCAAACCCTTCTGTTCGGGTAGCTTTATAACTTTGCGTTAAATCGCCTGCCCCTTCACTTCTGTAGCCATAGCGCATTCCATCGTAACGAGACAAGTTCGAGGAAGCCTCTGCGGTAGTGAGTACGTAATACGTTGGCACTAAATAATCCAAATATTCAAAATCTACGGCATCGACTTGATGGCCCACTTCTTTGAGTTTAGAAAGCATTTGCTCCGTAGCCGTTCTGATAGAGCTATCTAAATTGTCATTATGAACTGCATTTCCGAAGTAAGCAATCTTGTAATCTGCTCTAGGTTCTTGAATGGCAGAGTATGATTCAACCGATTTATTACTACAAGTTCCATCATACTGATCACTTCCAGCCATCACTTCTAACAATACACTTGCATCTTCTACCGAATTACTAACTGTTCCGATTTGATCAAAAGAAGAAGCATAAGCCAATAGTCCATGTCTGGAAATACGACCGTACGAAGGTTTCATTCCGACGAGTCCACAAAATGCCGCAGGCTGTCGAACCGAACCACCCGTATCAGAACCAATAGAGGCTAGGCAAGTATCCATCTGCACAGCTACGGCAGAGCCACCGGAGGAGCCACCGGAAACTTTACTGGAATCCATTCCATTCTTAACTGCTCCATAAACAGAGTGCTCATTAGCAGAACCCATTCCGAATTCATCGCAATTTACTCTACCAATAATAATGGCATCTTCAGCCAACAATCTTTCTATAGCTGTTGCTGAATACAGTGAAGTAAAACCTTGTAATATTTTTGAACTGCCTGTTACCTTATGGTCTTTGTAGCAAAGTAAATCTTTGATGGAGAGAACCATCCCGAAGAGCTTTCCAACAGATGTAGGGTCATTGTTATATTTTTCATCCAAAGCGGTAGCATGTACTTTCGCTTCTTCAGCAAATACTTCGATATAGGCATTTAAGTCTTTTGTAGCCTCAATGTTAGAAAGGTAATGTGCAACCAGTTTGCTACAAGTTGTTTTTCCTTCTTGAAGATCTGATTGTACAGTTTTTAGATGGGTATATTTTGACATTGGTAGATAAAGCAGATAGATTAACGAAACCTGAAAAAGATGCTTACGTCATTCTGCTATTTTAGTTTTTCAATAATGTCTTCTAAGGATAGTTTTTCTTGCTCGCCCGTTTCCATGTTTTTGAAAGTGAGCAGACCACTCTCCATTTCGTCTCCGCCAATGACAATAGTATAAGGTACTTTTCTATCGTTAGCGTATTTCATTTGCTTTTTGAATTTAGCTGGAGAAGGGTAAGCATCTGCGTTAATGTTCGCTTTGCGCAAAGCATTAAGGCATTTGAACGCATGCAGGTGAGATGGTTCATCAAAGGCAAGAATCAAGACTTTCAGACTTGATTTAAAATCTTCTGGAAAGAGATTCAATTCCTCCATTACATCATAGATACGCGCTGCTCCAAAGGATACCCCGACGCCAGATACATTCTTCAAACCAAACACGCCGGTCAAATCATCGTAGCGGCCACCGCCTCCGATACTTCCAATTTTCACTTCCTCCGTAATAACTTCAAAGATGCAGCCTGTGTAATAACTCAATCCTCTAGCCAGTGTAATATCAAATGTAATGTTATTCACAGGTTCAGATAAGTCAAAATATTGGTGGAACGTTTCCAGCTCCTCAATCCCTTTCAAGCCCGTAGGACTATTCGCGAAAAGCTCTTTCAATGGTTCCAGAGATTGAGTCTGCAACATCGTCTCGATTTTATCAATAGCAGATTCTCCAATTCCTCGATTACCAAGTTCTCTACGAATACCTTCCATTCCAACCTTATCCAATTTATCAATAGCAATGGTCATGTCCATGAACTGATCCGCAATTCCAGCAGCCTCCGCCATTCCGTAAAGTACCTTTCTATTATTGATTTTAATGGTAACCTTAAGTCCTAATGCCGCAAAGACTTCATCGTAAATTTGCACCAACTCCGCCTCATACATCAAAGAATCCGAACCGACAACATCTACATCACACTGATAGAATTCCTGGTAACGCCCCTTCTGAGGTCGGTCCGCTCTCCATACTGGTTGTATCTGATAACGCTTAAAAGGAAAGCTAATTAAATGCTGATTCATCACCACAAAACGTGCAAAAGGAACGGTCAAATCATAGCGCAAGCCACGTTTGGAAATAGACGGAAGTATATTGTTAGAATTTCTTTCAGATAGAGCTTTCTCATCAGCTTTCGCTAAAAAGTCTCCGTTATTCAAAATCTTAAAAACAAGTTTATCACCCTCTTCTCCATACTTACCCGTCAAAGTACTAAGGCTCTCCATAGCCGAAGTTTCCAAAGGTTGATAACCGTACTTAACAAAAGTCTTACGTATGGTGTCAAAGATGTACTGACGTTTGATAACCTGCTCAGGAGCAAAATCTCTAGTACCTTTTGGAATGCTTGGTTTCATGTGTTATAACATTTGACTTTTAACCGTTAACTTTTAACTTCCTTCGAGTATGAACAAATTCATGAAGAACAAATAATCGAGTTCCGCTAAAAGTTACTTAAGTAAATAAGAATTAAAAAAGAAATGAGCGATGGAATCAGTAACGGTCAACAGTTGATGGTTGGAAATAAAAAACTGAGCGAAGTTAAAAGTTAACAGTCAACAGTTAATAGTTTAGAATTAAAATGCCGATTTAAACTGCTTCAAAAACCGCACATCGTTTTCAAACAATAAACGGATGTCATTGATTTTCCAAAGCATCATCGCCTGACGTTCGATCCCCATTCCAAAGGCATAACCAGTGTACCGCTCAGGGTCAATTCCGCAGTTCTCCAAAACTTTAGGATCAACCATTCCACAGCCCATGATCTCTACCCAGCCCGTATATTTACAGACGTTACAACCTTCCGTGTTACAAATAAAGCAAGAGACATCTACCTCTGCGCTCGGTTCTGTAAAAGGAAAATAAGAGGGACGCATTCTGATTTTTGTCTCTGGCCCGTACATCTCTTGAGCAAAGTACAACAACGTCTGCTTCAAATCTGCGAAGGAAACATTTTCATCAATGTACAAACCTTCCACTTGGTGAAACTGACAATGTGCTCTTGCAGAAATGGTTTCATTACGATAAACTCTTCCAGGAGCAATGATACGAATCGGTGGTTTTTGATTCATCATTGTTCTGGATTGCACAGAGGAAGTGTGCGTACGTAAAAGCATTGTTGTGCTATTCTGCAAGTAGAAAGTATCTTGCATATCTCGCGCAGGATGATCCTCTGGTGTATTCATCGCAGTGAAGTTATGCCAGTCGTCTTCTATCTCTCTATCTTCTGCTACTGCAAAACCAATCTTTCCGAAAATATCAATGATGCGATTCAGTGTAATGGTAATTGGATGAGCAGAACCTAATTCTCCAGGTTCTCCAGGAGCGGTGAGGTCCAATTGCTTGGCCTGTTTAGCATCAGCGGAACTTTCCAAGTTATCCTTAAGGTGAGAAAACTTTTCCTCTGCCTTTTGCTTCAGCTGATTGACCAATTGGCCATACTGCTTTTTTTGCTCATTGGCAATGTTTCTAATTTCGCCCATGAGCGGCTTAAGAATATTTTTACTTCCTAAGTACTTAATACGGAATTGCTCCAGCTCTTCTTTATTTTTTAAAACCGCTTCATCTATTTCTGACAATAGGTTTTTTACCTTTTCAAATGCGTCTGATGCCATTGTTGTAAACTTTTAACTGTTGACCATTAACTTCTAACTGTGCTGAATTCGCGTCCGTCTTCTAATTTAAGAGAAGCCAACAGCTAAAAGTTGATTAGCGGACAAAGGTAATCAGAACTCTGTTAAAATGCTAGAACCTAATGGTTGGATTGAAGGCACAAAAAATAGAGCAGCATTGAAGAAAATTAACAACACCCCAAAAACGAAAAAAGCCAGCGCTACAAAAGCACTGGCTCCTTTTAAATATTTTTTTCTCAAAAGCGTAAACGCAAACCGGGCGAACTTAAAAGTTAACGGTCAACAGTTAACAGGCGATTAAACATCCACATTCGCATACTTCGCATTCGCTTCAATAAAGGCACGTCGTGGCGGTACTTCATCACCCATCAGCATAGAGAAAACACGATCAGCTTCAATAGCATCGTCAGCAGTTACTCTTCGTAATGTTCGCGCATCTGGGTCCATAGTTGTTTCCCACAACTGCTCTGCGTTCATCTCCCCAAGTCCCTTATATCTTTGCACTTTTACAGAAGTATCGTTCTCGTCTCTTTGGTAAGCTTGGATGGCTTCTTTACGTTCATCTTCAGACCAGCAATATCTAAATTGCTTACCTTTTTTTACTTGATAGAGTGGTGGCGCTGCAATATAGATATAGCCATTGTCAATCAGCGGTTTCATATAACGATAGAAGAAGGTCAATATCAAAGTTACAATGTGACTACCATCAACGTCGGCATCACACATGATGACTATCTTATGGTAACGTAGTTTTTCAATGTTGAGGTGACGCTCGCCATCCTTGTCTTCGATGCTCACCCCAAGTGCGGTAAACATGTTTTTGATTTCCTCATTTTCATAAATCTTATGTTCGAGTGCTTTCTCTACATTCAGGATTTTACCACGTAAAGGTAAGATGGCCTGGAAGACTCGATCACGCCCTTGCTTCGCTGTTCCCCCTGCCGAATCTCCCTCAACTAAGAAAATCTCAGAGTCATTAGGATCTTTAGAACTACAGTCAGAAAGCTTCCCTGGTAAACCACTACCGGTCAGAACGTTTTTACGTTGTACCATCTCACGAGCCTTTCGAGCAGCATGTCTAGCAGTAGCAGCGAGGATAACTTTGTCGATGATTCTTTTAGCCAGCTTCGGATTTTCTTCTAAGAAGAATTTCAGAGAATCACCTACTGCGCGGCTAACGATACCGGTTACTTCGGAGTTACCGAGTTCGCCTTTTGTCTGTCCTTTAAACTGCGGCTCAGGTACTTTTACAGAAACCACGGAAGTCAATCCTTCGCGGAAATCTTCACCAGAGACTTTAAATTTTAGTTTGCTAAATAAGCCATTTGCATTCGCATACTTATCAAACTCTCGGTTTACCGCTCTTCTAAATCCAGAAACGTGTGTACCACCTTCCCGCGTATTGATATTATTTACATAACTGTGGATACTCTCGGTGTAAGTCGTGTTATAAGTCATCGCAACTTCGACTTCTACATTCTCTTCTTTACCAGTTACGTAAATAGGCTCTTCAATAAGTTTAGTTTTGTTTTCGTCGAGATAGACGACAAACTCTTTAAGTCCACCTTCAGAGAGGAAATCTTCTCTCTTAGGGTTTCCATCTTCGTCTAGTTCACGTTCATCGGTTAGAGAAAGTTTCAATCCTTTATTTAGATAAGACAATTCCCGAATACGGGTTGCTAATGTTTCGTACTTATAGACTAGCGTTTCGAAGACTTCAGCATCCGGTCTAAAAGTGATCTTAGTTCCTCTTCGATCTGTTTTTCCGACAACAGTAACTTCACTGGTTGGTTTTCCTTCGCTATATTCCTGTTGGAAAATTTGTCCCTCACGATGCACCTCAGCTTGAAGATAACTAGAGAGTGCGTTTACACAAGAGACCCCTACCCCGTGAAGACCACCGGATACTTTATAAGTACTCTTATCGAATTTTCCACCTGCGTGTAAAACAGTCATTACAACTTCCAATGCAGATTTTTTCAACTTCTGGTGCATGCCCGTAGGAATACCTCGTCCGTCGTCAACTACACTGATTGAATTGTCCTTGTGGATGATTGTTTCAATAGAGGTAGCATGGCCGGCCAGATGCTCATCAATAGAGTTATCAATGACCTCCCAGACCAAGTGGTGAAGACCCTTTGTATCGGTACTACCGATGTACATTCCAGGGCGTTTTCTAACTGCTTCAAGGCCTTCCAGTGCCTGGATATTATCCGCACCATAGTTGCCTTTTTTCTTTTCGGGTTGTTTATTATTTTCTGATGATTCCATAAGCGCGAAAGTACGAAAAATTGAGGGTAAAATGAAGTGTTTTTTAGGCTTTTGATAGCGTAACTTTTTCTGATGCTGTAATGTCTTTTCTGTAACTGGATTTTTAATTTTATTGTATTGATAATCAATTATTTGCGGTCTTGTTTTTGAAAAGTAGAATTATTGTTAGAAGTGTTAATTTTTTCAAAAAAAAGAGGCTTTTTATCTAGTGGTTTCAAATCGTTTCAACTTTAAGGCATATTCACTACTTTTACATTTGAAAATTGCTTTTAAAGCCAAAAAGTTTATCAAAAATGAAAGAGGAAAAATCATTAACTATTGAGATAAAGGAACTAACAGAACTGGATAATGTCGCTCAACAATTACTAGCCTTTGCAAGTGAGCGAAAGTGTTTTTTACTCTATGGAGAAATCGGAGCGGGGAAGACAACCTTAGTGAAAAAAATCTGCGAACAACTCGGTGTAAAAGAAGCGGCCAATAGCCCAACCTTTTCATTAGTAAATGAGTATAACTATCCAACAGATACCGGTCAGCAATTAATATATCACATTGACCTGTATCGTTTGGATAGTTTGGAGGAGGCTTTAGATATCGGCATGGAAGACTATCTCTACAGCGGTGCGCTCTGCTTCGTCGAATGGCCAGAATTAATAGCGCCAGTTGTCCCAGAAGACAGTGTCAAAATTAAAATATCATTATCAGAAGATTCCATCCGAAAATTTATATTTTTGTAGACTTTTTCAGAGCGGTTTTGTTTTGAAAAATAGAATGATTTCAAATAGAAGTTAAACGAAAGATCGAAAGCCTTTCTAGGCAGATCTTGTATCAATCAACCTGCATGAGCGAAAAAGAGAAGCGAATACCGATACCTAAAGTCTTTACCGAAGGAGCATTACAAGCGCAACCTGAGGTGCTACAGTTGAAAAGAAAATCAAACAGCCTTTTCATTGGTATTCCTAAAGAAACAACTTTACAGGAACGCCGAGTCGCTTTAGTTCCATCGGCTGTTGCTTCCTTGATTGCACACGGGCATCGTGTCGTTATCGAATCTGGGGCAGGTGAAAAATCCAACTACTCCGATCACGCTTATTCCGAAGCAGGCGCAGATATCGCGCATAGCAAAGAACAGGTTTTCAAATCTGACATCATTATTAAAGTTGCACCTCCAACCTTGGAGGAAGTTGATCTCCTTCATTCTGATCAGAT
>JBGCDT010000117.1:0-21722 GCA_045105695.1 Saprospiraceae bacterium
CTAGAATTTGAGAACATCGAAACCTTGAAAAACCTAACCATAGAAAATCAAGTCCTCATGGATCTCTACGATGACCAGAAAAACATTGTAAGCATAATGGCTCCGAATAATCAGCAGGGTTATTTTATGTTTGAGAAAGGGCATTCGGTGGAGACGATGAGTTTTTGAGGGGAGAAGGTAGATGAGGTAGAAAAGGGCTGATGAGGGCGGAAGAGGGTTTCCTTCTCACGCATAGTTTGCTCGGTTTTATCACCCTTGTTAATAAGTTTAACTTCAAAAATCAAATACGACAGAAGGGAACCCTTTTCGACACCCTTCTACCATTTTCCATCTTCTTCAACCCTTCACCACGTGAACGAATTACTCAAAAAAATTTTCATCCTTCCCATTCGGTTTTATCAAGTCGCGATCTCTCCGTTACTTGGTCCGAAATGTCGATTCACGCCTACCTGTTCTCACTATATGCTGATGGCGATACAAGAATGGGGCGTAGGAAAAGGGCTATGGTTAGGCATTCGTCGAATTTTCAAGTGCCATCCCTGGGGACCACATGGTCACGACCCGGTTCCTAAGAAAGAGAAGGCTGACGAAGGTGATTAGGGGTGTAAGGGAGAGAGGTAGAAGAGGGCTTCCCGTACTATGGGGGTTTTTCTTTATTTCAACATTATTGTATAGCTACCGTTACCTTTCTTTTGTACAGCCTATTTACCTTTGTTGCCCCAATTCAAAACACTTACAATATCAAAAAGCGATCACAAAATTTCAAAAAAAGTACGATAGAAGGAAAGCCCTCTTCCACCTTCTTCTACCATTTCCCAACCTTTTCAACCCTCTAAAAAAATGACACAACGACCAAGAAGAAACAGAAGATCCCAGGCCATCCGAGGGATGATACGCGAAACAGATTTGACAGTTGATCACCTCATCTATCCTTTGTTTCTAGTAGACGGAAAAAATATTGCAGAGGAGATTTCTTCGCTTCCTGGTAACTTTCGCTGGTCCATTGATCGATTGCTGCGGGAGATTGGTAAGTGCAGAAAACTAGGATTAAAAAACTTCATTCTCTTCCCTGGAGTAGCCGATCAGTTGAAAAACAAGACCGCTACATATAGTTACCACAAAGATAATTTCTACCTCAAGGCTGCTAAGAAAATCAAGAAGAAGTTTCCTGAAATTTGCCTCATCAGTGATGTAGCAATGGACCCATATAGTTCTGATGGACATGATGGATTGGTAGGAGATGGAAAAATTCTGAATGACGAAACCTTGCCCATTCTCGCACAGATGTCTATTGCTCAGGCAGAAGCTGGTTTCGATCTCTTAGGACCTTCTGATATGATGGATGGCCGTATCGGTTACATCAGAGCCGCTTTGGATAACAATGGTTTTACAGATACGGGAATCATGGCTTACACCGCTAAATATGCCAGTGCTTTCTACGGCCCTTTCCGAGATGCTTTGGATAGTGCGCCTAAAGTAGATGCCGATATCCCTGCTGATAAAAAAACGTATCAAATGGATCCTGCCAATAAAAAAGAGGCACTTATAGAAGCTGAGTTAGACGAACTGGAGGGCGCAGATTTCATGATGGTCAAACCTGCCTTGCATTATTTAGATGTCATTCATGTACTAAAAGAAAATTCAAATATTCCAATAGCGGCCTATCATGTCAGTGGCGAATGTGCTATGCTAACAGCTGCTTGTCAGAACGGTTGGTTGGATTACGAGGTAGCAATGCCGGAAGCCCTCATGAGTATTCGACGAGCTGGGGCCGATGCTATTTTGACTTATTTTGCGAAGGATTATGCGCGGATGAAAGGGTAGAAAATGGTTAGAGAGGGCTGAAAAAGGTAGAAGAGGGTTTCACGCGATCGCTCCCTCTCTTACCCTTTTCAACCTTTTTCTAGCCTCGTCTCCCTTCCACTCCTCCATAAGCCACAAAAAACGAATTCAACAAATTCTCTTTATTATATCTCATCGGTAAACCTGTATTTTCATCAATGACAGAACCTCCTGCTTCTTCCAAAATAATTTGAGCGGCAGCGGTATCCCATTCCATAGTTGGAGCAAGACGTGGATAAAGTTCTGCGCCTCCCTTGGCTAGGATCAAGAACTTTAAAGCACTTCCTTTGGCTACCAGTTCTGGGTTTTCAAGGTTGCCGACAAATGCTTTGGTTGCTTCATTCTGATGAGAGCGGGAACAGACGACGCGAAGGTTTTCGTCAGTCATTTTGAAAGTAGTAGAGCTCAATTTTGTTTTTTCAGTTGCGGTAAGTAGCCAGGCACCTCCTCCTTTTACGCCCCAGTACATTTCGTCCAGGCAGGGAGTGTATACAACTCCAAGGATTACTTCATGTTGATGAACCAATGCAATGTTGACAGTGAACTCTCCATTGCGTTTGATGAATTCCTTCGTTCCGTCCAGCGGATCAATGAGCCAGTAGTAGTCATAGTTTTTACGCGTATCGTAATCAACTATTTTGTTTTCCTCTGAAATTATTGGAAACTGCTGACTGAATTTTTCCAAGCCTTTACAAATTACTTCATTCGATTTTTTATCCGCAATGGTCAGGGGTGACTCATCAGCTTTATGCTCGATCTGCATATCTGCTCCAGCATTGTAAATCTCAAGAATCGCCTCTCCTGCCTTTCTGGCAATGGGTAGGACTTCCTGTGCTAAGTTGTTCAAATTCATATATTGTCTTTAATAAATTTCTCTCTTTTAAATCAAAACCTCAAGGTACATTTTGCGTAGCAATTAAGTATATTTGGCTTACGAAAAACGATTGGAGCTGGTTCAAAATCATCAGCTTTTGTAAAAAATAAAAACAATGAATAAAAAAGTATTAGTCTCGGGAGGATGTGGCTACATCGGAAGTCACACTGTGGTGGATCTCATTGAGAATGGTTTCGATGTCATTTCTGTAGATAATAATATCAACTCAGATTTACGACCTTTAGATGGTGTTGAGGCAATCACAGGTGTGCGAGTTAAAAACTATCAGACCGATCTCTGCGACGTGGAAAAGACCCGAACCATATTTGAAGAAAACCCAGATATTGTAGGTGTTATTCATTTTGCAGCCTTGAAAGCAGTTGGCGAATCTGTGGATCAACCTTGGCGTTATTTCCACAACAATCTTAACAGCCTACTAAATTTAATCGCTTGCTGTAAAGAATTTAAAGTTCATAATTTTATCTTCTCCTCTTCTTGCTCCGTTTATGGAAACACAAATGTGTTGCCCGTAACGGAAGATACACCGATGGCAGAAGCTGAAAGTCCATACGCTCGTACTAAGCAGATGGGAGAGAATATCCTTAGCGATTTCTGTGTCCCCAACAAAGCATTCAATGCGGTGCTACTCCGTTACTTCAATCCTGCTGGAGCGCATGAGTCTAATCACATTGGAGAATCGCCAGTGAATAAAGCATTGAATTTAATTCCAGTCATTACAGAAACGGCTATAGGAAAACGATCTGGCTTTACCGTTTTTGGAACGGATTACGATACCAGGGATGGAAGTTGCATCAGAGATTATATCCACGTGATGGATTTGGCGAATGCACACACAAAAGCTTTACAGTATGTACTAGCTGAGAAGAATGAATCGAATTGTGAGGTTTTCAACTTAGGATTAGGAGCCGGAGCTACGGTACTCGAAGCCATCAAAGCCTTTGAAAAAAAGACAGGAATTGAATTGAATTATGAATTAGGACCGAGACGAGCTGGAGATGTTGTAGCTATTTATGCCGACAATAACAGAGCTAGCGAAAAGTTAGACTTCAGCCCGACAAGAGGAATCGAAGAGATTATGCTTACAGCTTGGGAGTGGGAGAAAAAGAGATCTACTCCTGTGGAAAGCTAAAATAAATTTGATCGGGAGAACGACTAGTTATTGAGATTTTTTGACAATTGAGCTAAGAAATTCCGATCTTTAAGAGATCAAGTTTATGGGTGGCCTTCTTCGGAAGGCAATGTCATAGGGTGTCCATAAGACTTGTTGCCTTGTTGAGTTTATGCTCAGCAGGGCATTTTTATTCCTTGGTTAAAACGGCTCTCTGCATCACATTAAAAGGTAACGTCTTCACTTTTGGAATCTCCTCCTCTCCTACTTTCGTTCCACCGGTAATACTTATCGGTTCTTCCTTTCCAGCTAGTATTTCAAAAATTAGTTCCTCCCCTCGTTTTTCAAAAGTAGCTTGTATCATATTCCCCATCACAGAATAGAGACTGACCAATTTATTGTCGAACAGATAACTTTCTATGATAATAGAATTTTGCTCATCAATAACGTAATGTCCTTTCTTACTATCGATCACTTTTAGCAAATAAGGTTTCTCTGTTTCAGCTTTGTCGCCAAAAGTCGTTACCCAATGATATTCATCTTTTTTATCCGTGAGCCCAATTCTGGTTTTCATAGGTATGCTTTGCGCAATCTCGTTTCCCTTCCAAATATGGAGTACACCAGTCCAGATTCCAACCCATGATTCAGGAAAAGGTAACACATCCTTTGAGGAGCTATCAATTTGAGATTTATCAGCAACAATTGTTTTATCTGCTATTTTTGGGTTGCAACCCAATGAGAGAATAAAGAGTATAACTAAGATTGTAGAAAGACGCATACTTTGATATTTAAAATCTAAAAGTAACTTTGGGAATCGGAGTCAATAATTAACTTTTCACTTTTAGTCAATAATTTCCTTCGAACGCACTTTATCAGCGCGCTAACTGCCGAACAAATATTAACTTATTATCATCATGCAAAAGCAAATCACCAGTTTTCTATTATTACTATTTTCTTTTTCCCTTGCCGCACAAGATAATTATTTCCAACAGGAAGTAAATACAGTTATTGAAGTAACGCTGGATGATGAGGAACATTATCTAAAAGGGACTATTGAGATAGAGTATATTAATAATTCTCCAGACGATTTGTATGAAATCTATATGCATCTTTGGGCAAATGCATTTAAGAATCGTTCTACTGCTTTTGCTAAACAAAAAGTAACGCAAGGTAGTAGCAAATTCTATTTTGCCAAACAAAAAAAATTGGGACGATTCTACGATTTAGAGTTCAAAATAAATGGCGAAACAACCGAGTGGAATACCTTACCTGGAAAAGTCGATATCGCCCTCATCAAATTGGGAACGCCCCTGAAAAGTGGTGAACGCATTACCATCACGACACCATTGAATTTAAAAATCCCCGATTCCTTTTCTCGCCTTGGCCACGTCGGACAATCCTATCAGTTGACCCAATGGTTTCCAAAACCCGCAGTCTATGATCGCGACGGCTGGCATCCGATGTCCTATGTAGACATGGGGGAGTTCTATTCTGAATTCGGTTCTTACGATGTAAAAATTACGCTTCCAGAAAATTATGTAGTAGGTGCAACAGGTGAATTACAAAACAAAGAAGAGCAAAAATTCCTTTTAGCGAAAGCGGAAGAAACCAAAACCTTCCTCGCAAACATCGACGACGAAACACTCAAAACATTAAAGGATACTTTCCCCACCTCTAGTAATCTAACAAAGACCTTACATTACAAAGCTGAGCAGGTACACGACTTTGCTTTTTTTGCAGACAAGCGATTCTACGTTCAAAAATCCGCTGTAAAAATGGCCTCTGGAAGAATGATAGACACCTGGGCCATGTTCACTAATGCAGAATCCTGGATGTGGCGAAAAGGGATTTTCTATGTAGACCGCGCTGTAAAATTCTACTCTGACAATGTTGGTGAATATCCTTATCCGCAAGCAACCGCTGTTCAGTCAGCGCTGAGTGCAGGTGGCGGAATGGAGTATCCAATGATTACCGTTATCGGTTTGATGGGTGATCCAAAATCTTTGGATGGTGTGATTACCCATGAGGTAGGACATAATTGGTTTTATGGAATCCTTGGTTTCAATGAACGTGACTATCCTTGGTTGGATGAAGGAATTAACTCCTACTACGATCATCGATACACCGAGCAGTTTTATGAAAATGCAGACATGGAATTTCTTCCAAAGTTTATGACGGCTGGTTCTG
This sequence comes from Saprospiraceae bacterium, assembly GCA_045105695.1. Taxonomy (GTDB): domain Bacteria; phylum Bacteroidota; class Bacteroidia; order Chitinophagales; family Saprospiraceae; genus CALGLS01. The sequence goes on from JBGCDT010000117.1 coordinate 6,033, forward strand.
ACATTAGCACCTTGGAATTAGCCTATCTTTTTCAAGCAAGAAGAAATCTAGATCAGGCCCCAGCAACTCACTCAGAAGATTTTGAGCTGATTAATTATTTCTTAGGCGGTTACGAAAAACCTGCAGTAGCTTTTAAATGGCTGGAAAAATATATGGGTACTCCCGAATTCGATAAGATCATGAAAGGGTTTTATCAAGAGTGGGAATTCAAACATCCGCAACCAGAAGATTTACGCAGTTATTTCCTGAAAAGAACAGACAAAGATTTAAGTTGGTTTTTTGACGGACTCATCGGCACTAATGACAAAACCGATTATGCCATTTCCAAATTAAAAAAGGAAGATACAAACTATAAAATAGCCGTAAAAAATAAAGGTCAGCTCAGTACGCCTTTCCCAATCAATGCTCTAAAAAATGATTCTATAGTTGCAACACAATGGTACGACGGCTTCGAAGGAAAAAAAGAATTGAATTTTCCGAAAGGCGATTATGATGCTTTGGTAATTGATGAAGAGCATCTGACTTTAGATTTGTATAGAAAAAATAACAAAGTGCGCACGTCAGGGCTTTTTCCGAAAATACCACCGCTACAATTTAAGTTTTTTGCAGGTGTTGAAAATCCAGAGCGTACACAATTGTTTTACCTTCCATTGGTTGGTTATAATCATTATGACAAGCTTATGTTGGGCTTAGGGGTTTATAATAAAGTGATACCGGCTAGACGATTTGAATTTGCCTTGGCGCCAGTATATTCCTTTAAGCAAAATCAAATCAATGGATTAGGAGCTGTGAAATATAATATCTACCCAGAGGCAAATGCCATTCGTAAATTCAGTATGGGACTGAGTGCTAAGCGATTTACCTTTATTGAAAAAGCTCTGGATGAAGATTTTTATGAGTATGACAGGCTCGTTCCGTTTGTAGATATTGATTTGGGGTCTAAACATAATACAGCCTTCAAGCATGGAATAACTGCCCGTGCGATTCTAATACGTCAGGAAGATGAACGCCCTAGAGTAGAAGTAGACTCCATTATTTTCAATGAAGAAACAATGGTATTTGACACAGTCGTTGTAGACCGACTTTACAATGGTAAGGAAAAAGAACTATCTCGAATATACACGCTGGCTTATGCAGGTCAAAACACAAGAGCCGTAAATCCTTATAGTTATAGAGTCGCCTTTGAGCAGCAAAGCTATAAGCGAGCAGGTATGACAGAAAACTACCTTAAGCTAACTTTGGAGTTGAATACCGCTTTTACTTATGCAGAAAACAAAAGCTTAGATTTTAGATTTTTCTTAGGCTCCTTTTTACAAAATACAAGAAGGTCTTCTACTTCATTCAATCCTCAAATAGCAAGAGGAGCTTTTGCTCTAACACATCAGGGTTATAACGATTATAAGTACGACCACCTCATGTTCGGTCGCTCCGAAAGCAATGGCATCTGGTCTCAACAAGTCAACATGGAAGATGGAGGGATGAAAAATGCCTTTGGCCAGGAGCAGTCTTCCTCCAGTCCTCAAAGTAATAAACTCATATTCGCCATAAATTTCAAAGCTGATTTACCACAGAACTTGCCTCTGAATATTCCATTAAAACCCTACTTCGACATCGGCTATTCCGACCAAAGAGTTACAGACGCCAGTGGGCAGGAGGTAAATGATTTCAGTAAAAAACTATGGTGGAGTGGCGGAGTAATGCTTGATTTTGACAATTTATTCTCCATTCATTTCCCCATCTTCAATTCAGATAATCTAAAAGAGTTGTACGACCAAAGATCCGGTGGAGACTACTGGGCTCGTATCACTTGGCAGCTGGATTTGAATAGAGCGAATCCGTTTGAGATGATAGATAATTTTGGGTTTTAATTAAAGAGAGAGGTAGAAGAGAGTGAGAAATGGAAGAAGAAGGTTCGCCCAGATACGATTGAGCAAACCCTCTTCTTCCCTCTTCAGCCTTTTTCAACCCTCTTCCACCTTTCCTTCCTTCTTGTAAAAAACCACCGAACAATTCTCCTCTAAAAAAATCGCCTGCGCCATCCGCTGCATATCTTCTGTGGTAATTCGATTGTAGAGGTTGACCTCTTCATTAATCAACTCCGGTTTTTCCAGCGCTTCGAAATAGGCCAGATTCAATGCCTTGTTGAGGATACTCGTTTCTGAAAAAATGAGGGTGCTCTCGGCCTTGTTTTGCAGTTTTTTTAATTCTTGTAATTGTATTGTTATATTTTTCAACTCTTCCAGTTCTTTCCAGACAGCAGTCTCTGCTTCTTCCAGCGAAACACCATCCATTGGACGACCTTCTATGATGAGCAGACCAGGGTCAATACTCCCTGTAACATAAGCATCTATTTGATTAAAAAGCTTCTGTTCTTTTTGTAGCCGTCGGTAAAGGCGAGAGGACCCTCCGTTGGCCAAAAGGTCAGACAGCAAGTCTACGACGTAATAGTCTGGTTCGTTTCGAGCAGGTACGTGAAAGGCAAAGAAGAGGGCGTCCGCAGGGACGTTGTTGTGCCGAATGAGTTTGTTTGGTTTTTGCTGTGGAGGCTCTTGAGGTAGTTTGCGCTTTGGTAATTTTACAGAAGGAATATCTGAGAACCATTTTTTACAAAGGGTTTTGACTTCTTTCACTGTTACATTTCCAGCGATGGAAAGCACTGCATTATTAGGTTGGTAAAATCGTTTGTAAAAACTACTGACATCTTCTAATGTCGCTTCTTCAATGTGCTGCGGAACCAAGCCAATAGTTGGCCAGCGGTAAGGATGTACTTTGTACGCCAGTGCTGCTATGTGGTGAGAGGAATCTCCATAAGGTTGATTGAGGCAAGTTTCCTTGAATTCTTCTACGACAACTTTGCGCTGCACATCCAGAGAGTTCTCATTAATGTTCAAACTCATCATGCGGTCAGACTCCAGCCAGAAGATTAGCTCCAGGTTAGCGGCTGGTACAACGCTGTAGAAATTCGTATTGTCATTTGTGGTATAAGCATTATTCTCTCCTCCAGCCAACTGAATCTGATCATCATAATCAGGTACATTGGCAGAGCCAGCAAACATCAGATGTTCAAAGAGATGTGCAAAACCAGTCTGCTCCGGCGACTCATCACGTGCTCCAACATCGTAAAGCATATCGAAGGCGACCATCGGTGTACTATTGTCTTCATGGACAATAACACGAAGACCGTTGGAGAGCTGAAAGCGTTTATACTCTATCAAGGGATTTCTTTTTTATTGGAACTCTAACAATACTTTTACAAAGTAGTTTTCTTAAATTTCTTCATTAAAGAAAACCTTGTAAAAGTGCATGCCTTTGTCCTCGTCGTATCCTTTCTCCAGATATAACCGACTGGCCTCTGGATTGTTGAAATCCAATTTTATTTGAATATTCGTATCCAGCTTAATGGTATTATTAAATTTGCGACTGGTGCTTTTTAGTGCTGCGGTAGAAATTGGGAAATTATCCGTCTCGTCCAGCTCATAATCTTTCCGCAACGACTGAAACTCTTCCATGAAATCATCTCTAGCTGGCATTACTGCTTCGATGAAGTCATCCGCATTGAAGGTCTCGTTCTTATTGAAATAATCTACGGATTCATTTAAGAATCGAATTTGCTCATCCTTGTTTGCACCTTGTGAAATTACCTGATCGGAAAAGTTATTACAAAGCTCCAGAAAACTACGTGTGTGGAAGTTTTCATCCTTAACGAATTCTACTTTTAGAAAATCATACAACCAGTAATTCGCATCGTAGCTGTTGTTGTCCACACTTACAACTCGGAAACCATCTTCCTCTTCCACATTTACGATCAGACAACCTTTGTCTAATTTTTCGATATGGATTCCATCCAGTTTTTTCACTACCAATCGGTCGCTTCCTTCGATCACATCAAAGAAGGCACTTTTCTGCTCTGACTTGAAAATACCTATTGCGTTGACTAACTCATCTTCCACAAGTACGTCGCTAAAGTAGGAGACAAAAACTTCCCCTGACTTGATATTCGGATGAGTGGATTGCTCGTAAAGATGTTTGACAATATCAACAGAAGCATCCATCAAGTTTTCTGGATTTTCAAAAATAGATTTAGCGGCTGCATGAAGCGGATGAGCTTCCAGTCCCTCGCCACCTTCTTCGGGCATCGTAAATCGATAAAAGCTTTCTGCTCGTTTGAGTGGTTTGATGAAATACTTCATAAAAGCAGCCGTCATTTCCTCATTGAGGACGAAGAGGCTTTCAGAAATAAAATTTCGTTCGACTCGGCTTTTGTTTCCTACTCGATGGATGGCCATGCTGTTCAGCAGCACATTGTTATATCTTATCATTTTCAGTTGTATTTATTGTGTATAAATTGGTTGACGGCCTTCAGTAGTTTCTTGTCTTGCCGCCTTTAAAATCTCTGGTTCTAAGAGAGCACAATAATAACCATTAAGTAGCATAAGTAAATATACAAATTCAATTTTCTAGTTTCTATAACAATAGAAATCTAGCTTTATGAAGCTAAAAACGACTAACCTGAGCAGTCAACAAGAAAAAAAGCCTTTTCTATTATAGAATATGCAACCGGTTTTTCTACTTTTGCGTCTTGAAAGAAGGGTAGTTAGATTATGGTCCGCTCGGATAAGACTCTAACTACTTATAAAAACATACTAAACAACACTCGATGCCTTATGGTAATCGAATTTATTTAAACCTTAATTAAATCTATTATGAGAAAAATGATGAACTGGACGCTAGTGCTTGTTGCCTTCGTCTTTATCTTCTCTTCTTGCGTTTCCAAAAAGAAATACACTCAGTTGATGGACGACAAAATGTCCGTTGAAGAATCTTTAGCTAGTGCCCAGACTAAGGTCACTAAGTTGGAAGAAGACATCAAAACACTGGAAGAAGACAAAACCACTTTAGCTGAAAATTATGCAGCAGACAAAGAAAAGTGGGACAACTTGATCACAAAATTAGAAGGTGATCTTAAGACAGCAAAGACAGAACTTACTACTGCTGAGGCTGCTGCTAAAAAGAAAGAAGACGAAATGGTCGCTTCTATCAAAAGCGTATTCAGCCCTTACGAAGGAGAAGGATTGTCTATCACAGAAAAGAACGGAAGACTATATGTCTCTATGGCTGCTCCGATTGAGTACCGTAGCGGTTCTACTCGAATTTCAAAAGATCAAAAAGCAACCATTACTGCTTTAGCTAATATCCTTAAGACTAACCCAGCTGTTGGTGTTTTAGTAGAAGGACACTCTGATAATGTACCAGTAAAAGAAGGTGCTCGTTTTGCTAACAACATGGAACTAAGTATGGCTCGTGCTAACAAAGTTGTCCGTGCTTTAGTAAAGGAAGGTGCTGATGCTACTCAGTTGACTGCAGTTGGTCGTGGCTCTACCATGCCTGCGGCAGATGGCGAAGCAAGTAGAAGAACAGAATTTGTTATCATTCCTGATCTTACACGCTTGTACAGAATGAAAGGAGCTGGAGCATAGTATCCTCATCCTCCGGTTTACGGTAACCAGTAAATGGTAACCGGCCATTCACATAAATAAAAAATCCTCTACTGTTTTCACGGTAGAGGATTTTTTTGTGGTTTGTTTTTCGTTTTGATTAGAACGGTGTGTTTAGTAACTGAAGTCAAAGGAAAAGTTACTCCAATATACAGAGGCCCAAGTAATGATAAAGAGGAAGAAAGCGATGAAGAAGTACATCAGGCAATATCCTTTTGAACCTGCATTTTCAATATGATCTGACATAACTATTTATTTTAGTAAAAAAGGTATTTCAAAAGCAGTGCAAAGAAAGAGAAAAATTACTTGATAAACAAGCTGCTACATAGAATAGCTTCCATTCAAAAATGGGTTACTTTTTTTCTCATGACCAATCGTAGTATCTTCTCCATGACCAGAGTAAACCCGCACTTCGTCTCCTAGGGGATAAAGCTCTGATTTTATAGCGCCGATCAACGTTTTAAAATCTCCGCCAGGCAAATCCGTTCGTCCTATGCTTTCGCGAAACAGCACATCCCCTGCAATTACAAAATTAGACTCCGCACAATAGAAAGAAATACTGGCCGGTGAATGTCCTGGCGTAAACAGTATCTCCATTTTGGTGTTTCCAAATGTCAAAGTCGTTCCTTCTTTTAAGAAATTAGAGGGGGCTGGAGAAGGCTCTGGCTGCGGTAAACCGTATAATGCACAAGCCTGAGGAACAGCTTGCAACACTGGTAATTCTCCTTCATGTATTTCTAATCCAAGCTCATAAGTCTCTGAAACATACTTGTTTCCAAAGACATGATCGAGATGGCAGTGTGTGTTGATAAGTCGAACGGGCTTCAGATTATTAGCACTAATGAAAGTACTCAGCTGATTCTTTTCCTCTGCTGTAAAGCAACCTGGGTCGAAGATGATGCATTCACCACTGTCATCGTAGACGACATATGTGTTTTCCTGAAAGGGATTGAAAGTAAATTTAGCAACAAGGGCCATATTTTTTCCGTTAAAATTTGTGAATAGTAATACTGAATGCAAAAGTAAGTAACAAGTCCATAACCTTTGCTTATTTTGTGAACAACCTGCCCTACCAAATACCTAAAGATTAAACCCCAAAACCAACGACACAATAAAAACCTGACCTTATGCGCAGAAAACTAATACTCCTCGCTTTACTTGCCTTAATCTTAAGCACTTCTGCTTTAGCTCAACGCTTACAAACCGAATTTGGGAAAAACCGAGTTCAATACCATGATGATTTCAAAGAATGGATGCAGTACGAAAGTCCCAACTTTGTCACTTACTGGTATGGTGAAGGGCGTAATATCGGACAGGCCGTTGTCCAATTAGCAGAGCTGGATTATGAATACATCCAAAGTATTCTAGAGCATAGCATGAATGATAAAATTGAAATCATTGTTTATACGGATGTTACCGATTTGAAACAAAGCAATATTGGAAACGAGGAAACTTTTGTCAATACCGGTGGGCAAACCAAGATTGTGGAAAATAAAGTCTTTGTTTATTTTGATGGAAATCACAACAACCTGCGTCGGGATCTTAGAGAAGGAATTGCTTCTGTGTTTTTGAATGCGATGTTGTTTGGTTCCAATCTACAGGAGATTGTGCAAAATGCAGTTTTACTAAACTTGCCCCTGTGGTTCAAAGAAGGCTTAATTTCTTTTGTAGGCGAAGAATGGGGAACAGAGGTCGACAATCAACTAAGAGATTTGATGCAAATGGAGGAGTATCAAAATTTCGGAGCATTGGCAGAAGACTTCCCTAAACTAGCGGGGCATTCGATGTGGTATTTCATTAGTCAAAACTATGGTAAGTCTACTGTTTCAAATTTACTTTATCTGACCCGTATCAACAGAAGTATCGAGAGTGGATTTTTATATGTTTTAGGAACCCCTTATGAAAGAACGGCAGTTGCTTGGTCAAAATATTTTAAAAAGCGTTATGAGGCAGAATCAAAAAACAGAGTCGATCCCGTAGGTAAGAACATTGTAATCAAGAATAAAAGGAACTTACCCATTCGTCAAGTGAAAATTAGTCCTGATGGCAAGCGCATTGTTTACGTAATGAATGAAATAGGAAAGTATAAGGTTTATGTCCACGACCTTGAAACCGACAAAAGAAAAATGATTTATAAGCATGGTTTTAAAAATCCTTTTCAAGAGACAGATTACGCTTATCCTCTGCTCGCCTGGAATCCAAATAACATGGAGCTGGCCATTCTCTATGAACGAAGAGATATTCCGAAGTTAATTTTCTATGATCTGAAAACGGGTAAAAAGAAGATCGATAAAATTACGGACCAGTATCATCGTGTCTACAGTATTGACTATATCAATCCGTTTAATTTAGTTTTCTCTGCAACGGTTCGTGGCTTCTCTGATATTTTTGTTTATAAAACTAAAACGCGACAGACTGAAAGAATCACGAATGACTTCTATGACGACCTTGATGCCGCTTATACTATCATCGACGGAAAGAAAGGGATTTTGTTTGCTTCAAATCGTCCAGATACTTTGCTGACTAGAAAATCTAGAATTGATACGATTCTACCGATCAACAATTTTGATATCTTCTATTATAATTTAGAAGACAAACCTAAAGAACTCATTCGAGTAACCAATACCCCTTACACGAATGAAAGAAACCCCGTAGGTATTGATTCTACTTGGTTGTCTTACCTGTCTGATGAAAGTGGTTTATTCAACAGACATATGGCTTATCTCGATAGTGTATTTATTCATAACAATCAGATTATCACACTGACGGATGGAACAGAAATCACCTTACATGAAGATAGTACATTGGTTGAGTTAGAAGAAGAAATGATAGACACGATTGTGCTCGAACCCGTTTATGTAGTAAAATCTTTTTCTCACAATAACACCAATTATAACAGGAGTATTACAACTCAACATGCTTCCAGAAGAACAAACCAAGCAGTGGATCTTTTTTACAAAGGAGGTCGTGATCAGGTTTATGTTTATGATGTAAACCCAGAGCAAAAGGTAGCGATAACCAAAACAAGTTTCCAAGACAATAGAAAAAAAATAGCTGAAGAGAAAATCAAAAAAGAGCAACAAGCAGAAGCGGCTCTTCAGCGTAGTAAAACAAAGCCGACTCTAGATAAAAAAATAGAACAACGAAAGGTTGATCCCGCAGAAGATAAAGTAGCTAGCGGCTCGCTATATCAAACGGAGTTTTCTCCAAAACAAGATACGGTAAAACCAAAACTGAAAAAGTATCTCTTCCAAAGTGAATTTGAAGACCCAGAAACAGGTTATGTGCTGAACCAAGAAGATGAGAAACCAAAGAAGAAAGAGGAAGTTATTGAAGACCCTGTCATCCGAAGTCCTTTTTTCAAATCTAAGAAAACAGATCAAGCGCAAGGCTCTGTACATCACTTCCGTACTGCCCGAATCGTTCCTTACAACGTAAAATTCAGAACAGATTACGTGACAACACAGTTGGATAACACGCCACTGTTTGGCGGAATGGATGCTGTATTTAATGATATTAATAATCAGAACAGTGACTTCCCATTGGTCAATTTCCAACCTGCTGGTATTTTGCTAAAAGCAAATTTCAAAGACTTATTTGAAGACTATGAAGTAGAAGGAGGAATTCGAATTCCGACAACTTTCAACGGAGCTGAGTATTTTCTATCTGTAGAGGATAAGAAGAAAAGAATAGATAAACGCTACACTTTTTATAGAAGATCTTTGAAATTTAATGATGGGCCGCCTTCTTCTATTGGTATTACGCCAAGGAGAAAAGAACAGTTGTTGCTAACCCAAGCAGAATTCAGATACCCGTTAGACATTTTCAATAGCATACGAGTACAAGGGGGGCTTCGCCTTGACAAACGTATTCAACTAGCGACCGATGCAGCCTCTCTGAATCAGGCAACCATCAATCAACAACGAGTAACACTGCGCGCTGAATATGTCTTCGACAACACAATGAACATTGATATCAATATCATGCATGGCACTCGTTGGAAAGTTTATGCAGAAGCGATCAAGGGCTTAGCTATAGACCTCATTGATGATACTCAATTTGATCTCAAGGATGGTTTTACGACGCTTCTTGGTTTTGACGCTCGACATTATCAGCGACTAGATGGAAGATCTATTTTTGCTTTCCGTGGAGCAGGGGCTACTAGCTTCGGTTCTGAAAAATTATTGTTTTACATGGGTGGTGTAGATAACTGGTTATTCCCTAGAAGAGAACAATTTACCAACGATCCTCCGAATGAAGAATATGCTTACCAACTCATTGCCAGCAATATGAGAGGTTTCCGCGGAAACATCAGAAACGGAACTTCTTTCGCTATGATAAATGCGGAGTTGCGCGTACCTGTTTTCAAATACTTCAAAAAGAACATCCGCTCTTCTTTCTTTAGAAATTTCCAAATCCTTGGTTTCTACGATGCAGGAACAGCATGGCATGGATTGACTCCTTATAGTGATGAAAACCCGCTAAACAGTAGAACTGTAAACATTAGTGATATCATTTCTGTAAATGTCAACTATTTCAAAGATCCATTAATCATGGGCTATGGGGCTGGAGTCCGCTCGGTACTCTTTGGCTATTTCATACGACTTGATTATGCCTGGGGCCTGGAGACGAGACAAGTACAGGATCCAATTTTATATTTGTCTTTAGGAACAGACTTCTAGTAAACGATAAGAAAGAATACGAGCGATTTATCTGAATAGAAAAAACTCGCGATGCTTCAAAGGTGTGCATCGCGAGTTTTCTTTTACAAAACATCTATCCTAAAAAAGGCAACCTCATGTCCCTCTCTTCGGGCATCAGCTATTTTCCATTCTCTTCATATCGTTTTTTATACTTTCGATACAACTCCTTTTGCTTATTATCCAAATCAATCATGCGACCTTGAATGAAAGCCGTTGTCACTTTGCAAGTTCTCATATCCAAGGCATCACCTTCTGAAATAAAAAGAGTAGCGTCTTTTCCAGATTCTAGAGAACCTGTTGTTTTATCAATGTTTAAAATTTTTGCCGTTTCTAAACTAAGCGCAGCAACCGCATCTTCGTAATCTAATCCATAGCCAATGGCCTGCCCCGCTTGAAAAGCTAAGTTTCGTTGTTGCCAAAAGCCATCCATACTAAAGCAAAATGGCACTCCTGCATCCTTCAACAATGCTGGCGTTTTGAAAGGCTGGTCAATATCTTCGTCTGCTCTAGAAGGCAGGCTTTGTACCTGATCCAAAACAATAGAGATGTTCTTTTCTTTTATCAAATCCATAATCATCCAAGATTCTCTCGCCCCTACTAACACTAGTCTTACATCAAAAGATTCTGCAAAGAGAATGACCTCTGTCATCGTTTTTACATCCTGCGTATGAACGTAGAGTGTTTTGCTTTTATCAAACAAACCTTTCATGGATTCTAACTTCAAGTTAGCCTTTTCACTCTTTTTCTTTTTAGCGTAAGCTTGTGCTTCTTTAAAAAGTGTTTCTATTTCTTTTTTCTGCTCTATGTATTTGTCGTTCTTCTTGATTTCTCCTGGTTCTGCCCACCAACCGGTGTAGCGGAACATCACTGGCCAGTTAACATGAATGCCTTCGTCCATTTTGTAAGCTGCATCTTCCCAATTCCAAGCATCTAGATTTGTAATCGTTGACTGTCCAGAGATACGCCCACCGACGGGTACGATCTGTGCTAGCAAAACGCCGTTGGAACGAACTGTTGGCGTCACATCAGAATCAGTGTTGTACGCAATAATAGAACGCATATTCGGATTCAACGCTCCAACTTCATCCGCATCTCTGGTTGCTCTTACGGCAGAGATTTCCGTCAATCCAAGCTGTGTATTAGGTGCGATAAAACCTGGGTAAACATGTTTGCCATTCGCTTCGATGACTTTGTAGTTTGATGGATCGATACGAACCGTTGTTGCATCAGCCACTATGGTCAGCTTTCCATTTTCAAAGGCAATGGCACTGTTTTCTATCACTTCACCATTCCCCAGATGTGCCTTAGCTCCCATGATTAAAATATTCTCTGACTGAGGAGCAGCGGGCGTTTGCTGAGCTTGTAATTGTATTGTTATAAAAAGTAAAAAAAGTATACTATATAATTTCATGATGTATTTTTATTTTGAAAAAGCCAATGGCAATTTGTAGTTGTGTTGTCTGAATGGCTTACGCCAATAAATGAATTGTCAAATTATCTCACCGCAGAGGCGCAAAGGTTTCCAACATTTTTTAATAGATTCTCCTTTGCACCTTAGCGGTCAATTAGAACATCTAATTAATCATTTCATCCTCAGAATCGTCACAGTGATAGTGCTTTGGTTTTTTACCGGGAGTAGGGCCCGTCTTTTCTCCATTGCTTTTTGCATCTAACATTTTCTGAATTAAACGGCTTCTTTCCATCGCAATCTTTTTGCGCAACGCTTTGTCTTCCGTTCTATCGAAAAAACGAATGCCATCTATTAGCGTCATTTCTGCCTTCGCATAAATAGACATCGGATGATCAGACCAAAGCACAACGTCTCCATCTTTCCCTTCTTTAATGGAACCCACTTTGTTATCAATGTGAAGTAGTTTTGCAGGATTCAGGGTTACCATCTTCCAAGCATCCTCTTCAGAAACATCTCCATACATCACTGCTTTTGCAGCTTCTTGATTTAGACGACGAGCCATTTCTGCATCATCAGAATTGATGGCCGTTATGATTCCTTGTTCATTCAGAAGAGCGGCATTGTGCGGGATCGCGTCGATCACTTCGTACTTGTACGCCCACCAATCTGAGAAGGTAGAACCACCAGCACCGTGCGCTTTCATTTTATCAGCCACCTTGTAGCCTTCCAGAATGTGCGTAAAAGTATTCACTCGGAAGCCCATCAGTTCTGCGACTTTCATCAGCATATTGATTTCCGACTGTACGTAAGAATGACAAGTGATGAATCGTTCTGCGTTTAGAATTTCAACCAGCGTTTCCATATCCAAATCCTTTCGGAAAGAATCCCCCCCAGCCTTTTTAGCTACTTGATATTCCTTTGCCCTGGTAAAAGCATCCATGTAGACTTGCTCGACCCCCATTCGAGAATCAGGGAAACGAGTATTAGAAGGTGCAGAAGATCGTTTCACATTTTCACCTAAAGCGAATTTGATAAAACCATCTGCATTTTCAAATTTCATTTGCTCAGGAGAAAATCCCCAGCGCAACTTTATAATGGCTGACTGACCACCAATCGGATTACAAGATCCATGTAATAACTGTGAAGTCGTAACGCCACCAGACAGTTGTCGGTATATATTCACATCTTCAGAATTAATCACATCAGCGATACTGACCTCTGCCGTACTCGACTGTGTACATTCGTTTACTCCTCTGGAAATAGCGATGTGCGAATGTTCGTCTATGATTCCACAAGTCAGGTGTTTGCCGGTGGCATCTATTTCTATCGCGCCATTTGCTTTTAGGTTTTTACCAATGCTTTTTATCTTTCCGTTTTGAAGAAGGACGTCTGTGTTTTCTAAGATTCCATCTTTTTCGTTGGTCCAAACGGTAGCGTTTTTAAAGAGGAAGGTTTCCTGCTTTGGCGCTTGCTCCCAGCCGTAAGCCATAAATGGATAGGTGACCTTTCCGAGTTTTTCTTTTTGTTTTTCTTTTTTGTCTTCCTTCTTTTTGTCTTTGTCTTCTTTTTCAGGAGCGGGTCCGGTTCTGGTGGCAGACCATTTGATCCACTCGCCGCTGGTGTTGGTTCCTTTACCAGACCACTTTTTTTCCAGCACTGCACCGGACAGAGAAATGACTCTTTCTGATTCTTTACTTGGAGAGAAGGACAGTTGTATCAAATTATCTTTGAGCTTGTGTTTTACTTTTAAGTTTGTAGAATCGTTTACCACTATGGCCATTGCCTCCTTACCTGCCTCTCCGTTTACTTCCAGTTTGTATTTTTTATCACCTACTTTAAAGTCATAAGTTCCAGTCAAATCTTTCACATCAAGCTCTTGGAAGCTATGTACTTTTCCGTTTATCCAGTTGTGATGAATTTTAGTTTTTTCTTCAAATACATTTCCAGAGGTGATTATAAAATTAGCTCGCTTTCCTTTTTCAAGACTTCCAACCTGATTGTAGATTCCGATCATTTCCGCAGGAGTTTGCGTAAGTGCTTTTAGGGCCGCTTCTTCCGACAAACCATTTTCGATGGCTTTCCGCAACTGCTTCATAAAGCTGCTTTTCTTCTTCAATTTGTAGGTAGTAAGAGCAATCGGAATATTCGCTTCCGCTAAACGGGCAGGGTTTGTTGGAGCCAGTTCCCAGTGTTTCAAATCTGCCAGTGAAGCACGCAGCGCATCTATCGGATCAGCGACCTCATAAGCTTTTGGAAAATTCAAACCCACAACGATTGCTGCTCCTGTTTTTTTGATTTCTGCTATTCGTCTGTACTCATCTCCACTTCCGATGTAGTTATAGGTCAGACCAAACTCTTTAGCGATTTTATCTGCTCGGAGGATTTCCAGTTTGTCTCTGGTTTCAAAAAGTTGAGGTAGCTTTTTCATTTCATTCCAAGATGCCAAAGAGATGTTATATTCCTTTTTGTGACCGTGGTTTTCGTACCAATCAGCATCTAAGTAGGTTTGGCGCAACAATGCTATTCCGCCCATTAAAGAACCAGGGTAGCTCTGCGTAGAGGTTCCTTTCTTAAAGGAAAGATGGTGCGCTGCATTGTCTTTCAAAATCATTTTATGAACAACCTCATCACCTAACAAAACAGCTAATGAAGCTCCTCTGGAGATACCATCCATCTGATGGGTAAGGACAGTTCCGAAACCTAGCTTTCTAAATTCCGCTGCTTCTTTTTTGTCTATTATAAAATGTTCGTGGGCACGAAACTCTGGTCGCAGTGCTTGGTTCCAGGAGTAGGCACCTTCTTTTTCGGAGAGCATTTGTGGTTGCCCCCAGTGGCGATTTACTTTTTTCTTTTCGCGCTCTGGCAAACCGTAGCTGGTGTAGATGTCTATGAAGGATGGATAGATGTGTTTGCCTTTGAGGTCGATGACAATTGCTGATGCTGGAACATTTACGGAAGCACCAACGGCTTCGATCCTACCTTCTTTGATGATTAATGTGGCCTTCTCCATTTTTTCCCCTGCGGATTTGTGGATGGTTGCGTTTGTGAAGGCGTAGTGTCCTTCGCGGTCGTCGTAGACTCCGTTTCGGGGGAAGGTGATTTGTGCGGAGATGGTTTGTAAGAGTACTGTTAGGAGGAACAAAAGCGAGAGGGCTTTCATTGAGGTGATTCGTTTTGTCATATTTAATGGTTTGTTATTTTTTATGCTTTTTTTTGGGATGTGTTTTTTTGCCACTAAGGCACGAAGGCACTAAGTCTTTTTTCGTGGTACTTGGGAAAGACTTTTGGTAAATTTCAAATCTTCTTTTTCGCAATAGGGTTTATAGCACTTTTTATTCTAATGTAGTCTTGCCACTAAGGCACTAAGGCACTAAGTTCTTTTTCGCGGTACTTGGGAAAAACTTTGTGCAACTTCGTGGCCTTTGTGGTCATTTCAAATCTTCTTTTTCGTATAGCACTTCGTTTTCTAGCCTTGCAAGTAAACAATAAATTTCTCTTCAAAGAAATCCTCTTTATATAATTTAGCTAGTGGATAAATTTCTGTGTACTCCCCTTTTGGCAATGCTTTTATTTCTGCGCGAACATTTCCGCCTTTCAAGGCAATCATTCCGTTTGGGATAGCGTGGAAGTGTTTTTTAGCGTAGAGCCTTTGAGTCCAGCGGAAGAGCTGATCCATTTTAGCGACAGCTCGAGTGACGATGAAATCGAATCTTCTATTCTTTAGTTCTTCGGCGCGACCTTGTATGGCTGTTACGTTTTTAAGACCGAGTTGCTCAGCCACGTCATTGACTACTTTTATTTTTTTTGCGATGCCGTCGATTAGGAGAAAATTAGTTTCTGGAAAAAGAATCGCCAGGGGAATTCCAGGGAAGCCACCACCGGTTCCAAGGTCCATTACTTCTGCACCTGGATTGAATTTTACGACAGTAGAGATAGACAGAGAATGTAGCACATGGCGTTCGAATAACTGGTCGATGTCCTTTCGGGAGATGACATTTATTTTTGAATTCCAGTCTTTGTATAATGGGCCGAGTTGCTCGAACTGTTGTTGTTGTCGCTCTGTAAGATCAGGGTAGTATTT
>JBGCDT010000118.1:0-4844 GCA_045105695.1 Saprospiraceae bacterium
TTTACCCAGGAGTGGAGTACAATGATCATCAGTTTCGTCAGATCATGAGTTTTTGTTTTAAGCATTTGGAAAAGTTCTTAGTGCATCAATCCTATTTTGCCGAAGAGCTAAAACCAAAAATTAGATTGGCTCAGGTTTACAGAGAAAGAAATCTAACAAAACATTTCCGTAGCAGTATCAGGGAAGCAAATGTAGCTCAGGAGGGCAACCCCATTCGCAACGCTGATTACTACAGTGAGCATTTCAAAATACTTTTGGAAGAATATCAATTCAGTCTGACCGACCAACGAACTGGCGCTAAAAACCTACAAGAGATTTCTGATAATATAGACATCGCTTATCTGACGTTGAAACTGCGGCAAACCTGTCTGTCGCTTTCTCATCAAGCCGTTTACAAAACAGAGTATCGTTTTGGGATGCTTCAGGAGATGATACAATATATAGAAGATCAACAGTTGTTAGATATTCCAGCGGTGGCCATGTATTACTATTGTTATAATGCACTGACGAAACCAGAGGAGTTTCATTTTTTTGAAAAATTGAAAACTGCTTTATTGCAGAACGCCTCGCTGTTTCCAAAAAGAGAAATTAAAGATTTATTTCTGCTAACCATTAATTATTGTGTAAAACGATTGAACAAAGGAGATCGAAAAATTGTCCCCGATCTATTTGATTTATACAAAGAAGGTCTTCGCCAGGAGTATCTTTTGACCAATGGAATCCTCTCTCGATTTACCTATCAGAACATCGCAACGATGGGACTGATTCAGAAAGATTACAACTGGCTGGAACAATTTAATACCGATTATAAAGACCACATGGAAAAGCAATATCGGGAGTCTTCCTATAGCTATAATATGGCTCGTTTGGCTTACGCCAAAAAAAATTACGACCATGTATTAGCATTGTTACAAAAAGCAAATTATAAAGATCTCTTGCAGAATTTAGCTATAAAAACCATTGCTTTAAAAACCTATTATGAGTTGAATGAAATCACTTTGCTGGAATCACACATGGATGCTATGAAGAATTTCATTCGAAGAAAAAAGGACCTAGGTTATCATCGGGATTTGTATCTAAACCTGATTTATTATACTCGGCAATTACTCGAGCGAAGTGTAAAAGGAAGAGCGGAACGAAGGAAACTCAAAGAAGTAATAGCTGCGGAACAAGGAGTTGCAGAAAAAGACTGGCTGATAGAACAACTGAGTTGAAATTTGCACATGTCAAAATAATGCTATACATTTACATTATCCAATCCGAAGTATGTAAGCGGTCATGAATGCTTACCTCCATCCAATCTAAGTTTTTATAATTCACAGAAAGTTACCCGATCTTTTTTAGTTCATTATGCTAAGCATAACTGTTCTTCCTTTGCATTCGCATAGGTGGTTATCAGATTTGCGGAAGCTATAAAACGAAACACAATGACAAAAAAGATTACTTACTACATCGGAAATATATTGGAAACAATCCCTTCAAAAATACTCCTGTTTGGATTATTGCTTTGTTCCTGTAGCCTAATAGCGCAAGAGAAAAATTTACTATTACAAGAGACCTTAAATTTAGATAAAGACCAGGGCAAAGTAGAGGTCAGTATTTACAACCATTCTGCTAATACTACGCAAACTAATACTTCTACGGGTACGAAACCTTACACAGTGCCTAGTGGATTCAGCTCTTCAAATTTACTTTCGACCTGTAACTCTTACAGTGAAATAAATGGCTCCATCTATAGCACAGGGGAACCTCTGGAAAGTACTAACTGTAGCCCTAGTGACACCCTTGAAATTTGCTTTAATGTACTGGAGTTCAGTACTGGAGGTTCCTGCCAATATCTACATGGCTTAGTCCCAGATTTCAATGATTATTTCTGTATAGAACCCCTGGCAATGACCCCTGAAGGTGAGCCAGGAATTTATACTGTACCATTCACTAACAATACTTTTGCGGGAGAGTGGGTCTGGCAATCTGATGGAATTGCTTTGTACAATGAAATCCCTGATGGCTATTATGATCCTTACGAACCTGTCGGTGCAGGCTGGTTTTATCTTTACCATCAAGGTAATAGCTGCGCTGACATCGGCAATCCAAATTGCACTTTTGGAGATGGGGCTAATTGTACTGACTTTGGTTTTACCTGGGAGGTTTGCTTTTTAGCAAAAGCGAAATGTGTAGATACTGGTATAGTGGATTGTGAACTTTCTTTCAGAACTTTCTCTGATGGGGAGACCGGTGGTTGGAATCAGCCAGGCTGTCAGGAAGATCAACCTTGGGAATATAACTTTTCTATAGAATGCTGTGAGCAACCCATCATAACCGTTCAACAAACAGAATATGAACAATGCAGTGGAGATCTATTCGAACTGGAACTCACCAGTAACATGGATCCAGAAACTACATACGAATGGGTCGTCAATCCTGGAACCTATGGGGCAACAGCTGGTTCTGGAAATACCATCTCAGATGTTTTGTATAATCCAACTTGCTCACCTGTAACAGAGACTTATTATATCACTCCGACTTGCGCATTTGGTTGCGTAGGGGAAGTATTCATAGTGACTGTAACAATCTTTCCTGAAGTGGAAGTGATAATACCTACTTTCATAGAAATTTGCGAATTCGATCAAGCTGTTTTGATCGCACAAATCTCTTGTCAAGACCAATCTACTTTTCTATGGAGTACAGGTCAAACGTCAGACGGTATTGGGGTAGGCCCAGGCTTTTACGGCGTAACGGTAACTAATAGCTTTGGTTGTACAGGAGTTGCTTTCACCCAAGTTGAGGAGATTCCTAAAGAAATTGAAGTTTACATAGAAGCGCCTCTTGGAACGGAGGTTTGTGAAGGTGATCCTATTGAATTAGTGGCCGTTGGTTTTCCAGAGTATCTAGCTCCTTTTAATTATTACTGGAGCGATGGTAGCTCTGAGCAAACGATTTCTCCAACATCATCCGGGTTCTATTCCGTAACGATTACGAGTCCTTGGGATCAATGTTTTTATGAAGCTTATGCAGGTATTAATGTGATAATAAATCCGTTACCCACCGTAGAAGTAAATGCTTCGGAAAATCAAATATGCCCTGGCGAGTGTGTTGTTGTAAGTGCTCAAACAGGTGGTAATAATTACAACAATTGTATTTGGAACAACGGTTTTGAACAACCTACATTCACAGATTGCCCAACAGTATCAACAGTGTATCAAGTTGTTGTGACCGATGATAATGGTTGTACTGCTACGGCAGAAACTTATGTAGAAGTAATTCAACCCTTGTTTCCTCCCGGTATTGTTTGCACAGCTACAGAAAACAGTATTGAGTTCTCTTGGTCAGCTGTTCCAGGAGCTATAGGTTATAATGTGAACGGAACTTTCCAAACAACAACGGCTATATTCTTCGATAACTTATTACCAAATGAAACGATTAATATCACTGTCGAAGCGATCGGAAGTAATGGTTGTGAAAGTGGGTTTTCAGCTAGCTCCTGTACCACAACCGATTGTGAAGATATAGAATTACAAATCAGCCCAACAACTAGCTTTTGTGAAAACGATCTGATCATTGATTTAGAAGTAAATGAAACTGGTGGTCAATGGTACGGCCCGGGTATCGTAGAACCTAATCTTGGTCTCTTCGATCCAGCAGAGGCAGATATTGGAAACAATGAAATTATCTATGTCCTAAACAATGGGGTCTGTGAGTACACTGCTGTTACAGAAATTACAGTTGATGAAGCATTAGAGGCACCTGAGATTATTTGTAATAGTACGGTTAGTTCTGTGAGTTTTAGTTGGGGAGAAGTGGAAGGTGCAACGGCTTATATAGTAAATGGGGTAGAACAATCTGGAACTTCGTATGAAGCAAATAGCCTGCAACCAAATGAGCAAGTAACCATTTCGGTAGAAGCCATCAATGACGGCACTTGTGGAAATAGCTTTGCGCAAAGCACTTGCATTGCAGAGGATTGTCCAATAATGACCTTACAAATTGAAGAGGTAGAATCACTTTGTGAAACGAGTGGCAGTATTTCGCTTCAAATAAATACAACAGGAGGGGAGTGGTCCGGCCCTGGAATCACTGATGCTGAAAATGGAATATTCGATCCAGCTACTGCAACCCCCGGCGTTCATTCCATTACTTGCAATTTATCAGATGGTTCTTGTGAGTATTCTGAAACCATTGATATAGAGGTAGTTGAAGCTCTAGAAGTTTTTGAAATTTCTTGTAGTAGTACAACCAATTCAGTGAGCTTTAGCTGGGAAGAAGTTGATGGAGCTACGGGGTACATAGTGAATGGTGTATTACAAAATAGTACCAGCTTTGAAGTCAATAGTTTGTCACCAAATGAAGTCGTAGGTATTGCAATCGAAGCATTAAGTGGAAACGCCTGTGGAAGTAGTTTTACACAAAGCAGCTGCGTTGCACAGGATTGCCCAACAATAGTCTTACAACTAGAAGAAGTGACTCCACTTTGCCAATACGGAAGTAGTATTTCGCTTCAAGCAAATGAGCAAGGAGGCCAGTGGTCTGGTCCTGGAATTACAGATGCAAGTAATGGGACATTCAATCCAACTTTCGCAAACGAAGGAGTAAATACGGTAGAATATATTTTATCAAATGGCTCCTGTTCATATTCTGAAAGTATAGAAATTGAAGTTGAACCAGCGCTTGATTTACCAGTGATAACTTGCGCTAGTACAGAAAGCTCGGTCAGTTTCGCTTGGCAAGAGATAGCTGGCGCAACAGGCTATGTCGTCAACGGTATTCTCCAAAATGGAACTTCCTTTGAAGTCACTGGCTTACAACCAAATGAAGCAACAACTATAATGGTAGAAGCAGTCAGCGGC
>JBGCDT010000119.1:0-3439 GCA_045105695.1 Saprospiraceae bacterium
CCTACCAACAACAAAGAAGTGGAAGGATCTCTAGATAGCATTTCAGCCGAAGCACGACCAATACCACTTCCAGCTCCTGTAATTAAAATATGTCTTTTCATGTTCAAAAAAATTATATCTGCAAAGGTAATTTCCCACGCATTCAAAAAGCATTAAATTTGTATTTATTATGGCAGCAACTCCAACAACAAATAAAGAACTCGGTTTTACCGCTCCCGAATTTAATCTTCTGGATGTAGTATCTGATAATCGAATGCATAGTAATGATCTGATGGGCTCTAAAGGCACAGTATTTATGTTTATATGCAATCACTGTCCTTTTGTGATACATGTGCGTGAAGCGTTGATCAGAATGGCTCTGGATTACCAAAATAATGGAATTAAATTTATAGCCATCAGTTCGAATGACGTGGAGAATTATCCCCAGGATGGTCCTGCCGAAATGAAAAAACTAGCTCAAGAGCTTAATTTTCCATTTCCATACCTTTTTGATGAAACTCAAGAAGTGGCAAAAGCATATGATGCCGCATGTACTCCTGATTTTAGTATTTTTGACCACAACAAGCAATGTGTCTATAGAGGTCAATTAGATGATGCTAGACCAGGAAACGGTTTGCCGGTGGATGGTCATTCCATTAGAACAGTTTTAGATCAAATGATTCAAAACTTACCCGTAGATAAGGAAAACCAAAAGCCAAGTATAGGCTGTAATATTAAGTGGAAAAATTAATTTACCAGAGGATAAAAAGTAGAGGATGAAGTACAATTTGAGTGAAATTACAGCAGTTATCAAAGACCGTAGAACAGTTTTTCCGGAAAATTTTTCTGATCGGAAAGTACATGAAGAGATTATAAAAGATATCTTGGTGAATGCTTCATGGGCACCCAACCACGGGATGACCCAACCGTGGAGATTTAAAGTCTATACGGAAAATGGATTGACTCTCCTGAGCGATGAAATTTCTTCTTTATACAAGAAGCTTACTCCAGAAGAAAATTTTAAAGAAGTTAAATTCAATAAACTCAAAAAGAGACCCTTGTTAACATCGGCAGTTGTTGTTGTCTCGATGAAAAGAGATCCAAGACGAAAGATTAGAGAGATTGAAGAAATTGAAGCCGTTGCTTGTGCCATTCAAAATATGTACTTAACGGCAACAGCCTACGGTATTGGAACATTTTGGAGTTCTCCAGCATTCATCTATACACAAGAATTTAATGAGTTTTTAAATTTAGAAGAAGAAGATAGATGCCTTGGACTTATTTATCTAGGATACCCGAAAGATGAATGGCCTAAAAGCTATCGTAAACCATTAGAGCATATTACAGAATGGATCAAATAGTTAGGTTCACCAATTATTTTGAGCATCCTAGTGACAATAGATACATGGTATATGTATACTACTTAAAAACACATGCCGATCATTTTCAAAATCTACTACAGGATAGAGATGTAGTTTTTGAAAGATATTTAGATCCCGAATCTGAACGACAAAGAATACTTTTCGGTGTTTCTAAACGTTACTTAAAAGATGCCAATCAATGTAATTTTTTGACGCATGCGGAATTTCGAAAGCCGTTTATTAAAAATAGACTACTAGGAGTTACCTTGGTCGTCGTTACTTTGGCAATTATTGCGCTGTCCATTGTTGGATATATTAAATCTTAGTATGAGATTACTTTTTTGTCTGTTCTTAAACCTGCTGGTTTTGTTTTCTTTTTCGCAAAAAAACATTACCACATTCGGTATTCAGATAAAACCAATCGTTCCAAGTGAATTGTTCGGAACAGGTCCGATTACCCTTATAGAAGAGGATGTGGAGTTCACTTTAACTCCAACCTTAGGGACCAATTTCGGTATGCTGATTCGTAAAGGGTTGAATGACAATTGGTCTATTGAAACAGGGATCGCTTTGGTTCGAAGAAACTATAGACTCGAAGCATTTGACACAAATAACGATATCCAAGTAGAGTCCAAATATCGGTTTGTGAGTTATGAAATACCAGTGCAAGCATTATACTACATTAGACTTGGTGAAAGTTTTTATATGAATGCCGCAGCTGGAATTAGCCTAGATTTTTACCCCTCGAATATCTATTCAAATACATTTGGAGATCGCGATACCTTAGGGTATCAAATAGAACAATCAACCAATCGGGTGCACTGGGCTCAATTTTCACTTATTTCAAACCTAGGTTTTGAGTATCGAACAAAAGATAAAGGGTATTTCTATTTAGGAGCCTCATTTCATCAACAATTTGTGCGTGATATGGCCTATGTGGGAATGACCTATACGCTAGAAAGAGGAAAAACATCGACAAACACATCCATTCAATCGAACTATCTCACCTTAGATTTGAGATATTTTTTTAACGAAAAACCGGAAAAACGGAAAAGGTAATGTTCCAAGCAACACAGCGCTATCAAGAGATAGAAACCAAGCTATCAAAAGACGTATTGAAAATTAAAGCCAGTTTAAATGCGATGATCTACTATCGCCTTTTTGTCTTCTTTTTAATTCCTACAGTGCTCTATTTTTTCTGGAATATAAATACTTCGTTAAAAGTTCTTTTGGTTGCCATTCCGGTGGTTTTGTTTTTCTATTTAATCAAAAAAAACAAGCAGATAAATGATCAGTATCAATTACTAAAAACTAAGCGGGACATCAATATCGATGAACAAGAACCTTGGAATTCGAGTAGTTCTAAATTTAAAAATGGAGCAGAGTTTCAAGATCCGCAACATCCCTACACCTATGATTTAGATGTTTTCGGAAAAGGATCTCTTTTTCAATACCTCAATAGAGCAGAGTCCATAGGAGGACAGGAGAAATTGGCCAACTGGCTCGCGAAAGCAGAAAAGGACCAAGATGAACTCACCGCAAGGCAAGAAGCTATTAGTGAAATGGCTGATAAAATTGAGTTCAGACAGGCCACTCAAGCTAGGATACGGTTGTGTGAAGAGAAAAAAGGTGACCTCGATAAACTTATGAAATGGTCAAAAGAACCTAAGAAAATAAAGATCAATTTCTTTCATAAATTACTCTTGTGGCTTGTGCCAGTCTATTCTTTTGGTTTGTTGTTTATGCTGTCCTGGGATTGGATATCCGTGACTCTATTTCTCGTTTTAATTGTTCTTCCTTTAACCTTGTCTGCTGTCTTACTCAAACCCTTGAATGAAGAATATAAAACACTGGAAAAGGCGTTTAAATCGGTATCAAAATATGGAGAAGTTTTTCATTTTTTAGGAAGTACAGAATGGAACAGCTCCAAATTGATTCGAATTAAGGAACAAACGAATGGAGCCTCTGAATCACTGACTTCTTTAGAGAAAGTCGTATCGGCTTTTGATCAAAGAATCAATGGCTTGGTTATGTTGTTTATGAATATTTTTATCACCTGGGATTTAAGATGTGTCCTTCGTTTATACAAATGGAAAGAC
>JBGCDT010000120.1:0-7386 GCA_045105695.1 Saprospiraceae bacterium
GGAGAAAGAGGCAGCTATTTTAGTCAAAGACAAAGAAGCGGAAGGAATGATTGAAGTTGCAATTGAATTGTTAGAAAACAAAGAAAGAAAAACAGCTTTAGCAGAAAACATCAAAAAATTAGCAAAACCAAATGCTGCCAGTGACATAGCAGCAGAGGTGCTAAAACTGATTGATAATCAAGCTTAAAGTGGTTCCTATAAAATGAACCAGTTATAAATTATGATACCAAAAAAATTAACCTGCGCTGCTGCAATGGATTAATTAATCGGAACGACCGAAGGAAGAGTAGATTAATTAATCCATTGAGTGTCAAGCAGTGCAGATTATTTTTTGCTTAAACATTACATAAATATTTTTTCATATAATAATTACGGCACATACTTTGATATTTAAGGCTGATATACAGGTCTTTACAAAGATGAAAAAGTATAAATTTGAAGAAATTAGTAATATATAAAAAGACCTGTGGAAAAAGTGCCATTGAAACTCAACGATCTTAAAACCCTGTACTTCATCGGTATAGGAGGCATCGGAATGAGCGCATTAGCCAGGTACTTTTTACAACGCGGAGCAGCCGTTCATGGCTACGATAAAACCGCAACTGTCTTGACCAGAAAGCTGGAGGACGAAGGCATGATCATCCACTACATAGAGGATTTGAATAAAATTCCAGCGGACGTTGACCTGGTTGTTTTTACACCAGCGATTCCCGCCTCGCATCTGGAACTACAGCATTTTCAAAAAGCTGGATTACCAATAATGAAGCGAGCAGAGGTATTAGGATTGATTAGCCGGAATTTGAAAACCATTGCCGTTGCAGGCACTCATGGAAAAACGACAACGAGCTCTATTGTGAGCCATGTCATCCGAACGGGCGGTGTTGATAGTACTGCTTTTTTAGGAGGCATTGCTCAGAATCTTGGTTCTAATTATGTCGGTGGAAAAGGGGAATGGATGGTTGTAGAGGCGGACGAATTTGATCGTTCCTTTTTGCACCTGACACCAGACTTGGCCATCATACTTTCCATGGACCCTGATCACCTGGACATCTACGGAGCGCATGATGCGATGAAGGAAACTTTTGCTGAATTCGCAGGGCAGTTGAAAGCAGGAGGTCAGTTGTTTGTGCAAGCAGATTTGCCACTGAAAGTTGCGGACCAACTGAGTTTCGGAATTGACAAAGGCGATTACTTCGCTTACAACGAAAGAGTAGAAGACGGCTGTGCAATATTTGATTTCAAAGGACCAAAAGGAGCGATTGCTAACATTAAGTTTGCAATGCCCGGTCGGCACAATATAACGAACGCTTGCGCTGCTATTGCAGTGGCGCAAGAACTCAATGTTTCGGCAGTAGCCATTAAAGAAGCATTGGCTTCATTCAAAGGAATAAAGCGTCGGTTTGAAAGAGTTTTTGATAATGAGCGAGTCGCCTACATTGATGACTATGCTCATCATCCAACAGAGTTGAGAGCGGCCATTGATGCGACCAGACAACTATTTCCCGAAAGGAAAATAACAGGGATTTTTCAACCGCACTTGTACTCGCGGACCAAGGACTTCTCAGTAGGTTTTGCAGAAGCGTTGGACGGGTTGGATGAAGTTTTACTAATGGATATTTATCCAGCAAGAGAAGAACCAATACCTGGTGTAAGTTCTGAAATCATTTTTGATAACATGACTCTTACAAATCGAACTTTGGTTACAAAATCCACATTGATGGATGTACTTGTAGAAAAAGAAATTGACGTATTGCTCACATTAGGGGCAGGAGATATAGACACTTTCGTGCAGCCGATAAAAAAATGGCTGGAACAAAGACCATGAAAAAGAAAAAGAAAAAAAACAGTAGTGCGTTTTGGAGCAATTTGATTTGGCTGGTTCTGTTTTTTGTAGCGGCCATACTGATGCTTTGGTCTGTGAAGCAAAAGCAGGCAAACATAGCAGGGGAGTTGATTATCACAGTGGAGGATTTGCCAGAGGGTAACAATTTATTGACAGAGGGAGATGTACTGGAGCGATTGAAAAAAAGCTTTGTTATCGGATTAAGTGGGTTACCAATTGGCGCACTGGATGTAAAAAAAATAGAAGCAGTTTTAGAAGAAGATCCTTTTGTGAAAGATGCAGAAGTTTTCATTACTGCTAAAAATAAAGTTCACATAGATTTAAGTCAGCGCGTTCCTTTGCAGAGAGTGATTGACGGAATTGGTGAACATTATTACCTGGACGAAACGGGCAGAAAGATGCCTTTGTCCGATCATTTTACCGCAAAGGTTTTAGTAGCAACGGGAGCGATTCCGCCGCACATTCCAAATTTTTTGGAAAAACCAAAACATGCTTTGCGTGATCTGTTTGAATTGACTAACAGGGTTTTGAAAGATGATTTTTTGGAGCCAATGGTCGCGCAAATACACCGCGACGAAAAGGGAAGTTTTACACTGGTTCCAATCGTCGGAAATCAAAACATCATCTTCGGCCCTTACGAACAGGTAGAAGATAAATTTTTTAGACTAGAACAATTTTATTTAAAGGCAATCCCATACACGGGATGGAACAAATACAAAACTATAAATCTGACATTCAAAAATCAGGTAGTTTGCGAAAAACGATAGGATCCCCATTTTCCGATTTTTTAAGCACTGCCAAAAAACTATACTATGATGGATAACTTTAGTACTACACAGAACAACCAAGTCGTCGTTGCCCTTGATATAGGTACGACCAAAGTATGTGCTATTGCAGGTCGAAAAGACAAACATGGACAAATTGAAATCCTTGGCGTTGGAAAAGTAGAATCCACTGGTGTTTCCAGAGGTGTCGTTTCCAACATTGAAAAAACCGTAAAGGCAATCAAAGAGGCTGTTGCTTCTGCTGAACGGAATTCTGGCCAGGAGATCAAAATCGTACATGTTGGTATTGCCGGTCAGCACATTAAAACTTTACAACACCGTGGCATCCTCACCAGAGACAATGATCTGGAGGAAATCGACCAGTCGGATATCGACCGTTTGATTAGCGATATGTACAAGCTGGTATTGCCACCGGGAGATAAAATTCTTCATGTTATTCCTCAGGAATATACGATTGATAATGAGCAGGGAATTACCGATCCAATCGGAATGTCTGGTGTACGTCTGGAAGCAAACTTCCACATCATCACTGGTCAGATCACTGCTTCTAATAACATCTATCGTTGTATTGAGCGCGTAGGATTGCGTGTGGCTGATATGACTTTAGAGCCAATTGCCTCAGCTGCGTCTGTATTGAGTACAGAAGAAAAAGAAGCGGGTGTAGCATTGGTTGACATCGGAGGTGGTACTACTGATATTACTATTTTCCAAGATGGAATTATTCGTCATACGGCAGTCATTCCTTTCGGAGGAGATGTGATTACTAAAGACATCAAAGAAGGTTGTACCGTAATGCACCAGCAGGCAGAAAAGCTGAAGGTGAGATTTGGTTCTGCTCTAGCGGAAGAAGTTTTTGAAAACAGAGTGATTACCATTCCTGGTTTGAAGGGACATGAGCCGAAAGAGATTTCTGAAAAGAATCTGGCTTTAATCATTCAAGCAAGAGTAGAAGAAATCTTAGACTATGTAGTTTGGGAAATTCGTCGCTCTGGTTACGAAAAGAAACTCATCGGCGGGTTAGTACTTACTGGCGGAGGAGCATTGTTAGAACACATTGAAAAACTAACCGCTTACCACACTGGATTCAGTACGCGCATCGGAATGCCTATCGAACATTTAGCGCATGGCTACAATGAAAAAGTATGCAGTCCTATTTATGCAACAGCAATCGGCTTGCTCATCAACGGCATCAAGAGCGCTGAAAATGGAAAGGTGGTTTACAAAAAAGTAGAAGTAGAAGAACCAGTAACGGTTGACGCAATTGTTGAGGAAGAAGAAAAAGAAGAAGCGGTAACTGCTGAGGATAACAAGTGGTACGAAAAATTATTTAACAAAACTAAAGAGTGGTTCGAGGCAGAAAGAGATACGGAATTTTAATGTAAGTCTTTGGTCTTTAGGTGTTAGTCTTTAGTACGCTTAATTCGCGAAAGAAGACACCAAAGACTAAAGACCAACTACAAAAGACTTATTACAAAAAGGATTTATTTAAACTTAAAAAAGAAATTATCATGTTCGATTTACCCAAAGAAGAAGGATCAATAATAAAAGTCATCGGCGTCGGTGGTGGTGGTAGCAATGCCGTCTCAAACATGTTCCGTCAAGGAATCGTGGGTGTAGACTTCGCCATCTGTAATACCGATAATCAGGCGATGGACCTAAGTCCAGTTCCAACTAAAATTTGCCTGGGACCTGAACTAACTGAAGGACGAGGTGCAGGATCGCGCCCGACCATTGGAAAACAGGCCTGTCAGGAATCCATAGAAGAAGTAAAAGTCTTCCTAGCTAATAATACCAAGATGTTGTTTGTAACGGCAGGAATGGGTGGTGGTACCGGTACAGGTGCTGCGCCAATCATTGCCAAAGCAGCTCAGGAAATGGATATCTTAACCATCGGTATTGTGACCTTGCCGTTTACCTTCGAGGGAAGAAAAAGAACGACTCAAGGAGTTGAAGGATTAGAGGAGTTAAAAAATAATGTCGATTCATTGATCGTAATTTCAAACGATAAGCTGCGTCAGATTCATGGTAACTTATCTTTGGGAGAAGCTTTCTCTGAAGCAGATAGCGTCTTGACAACTGCTGCAAAAGGTATCGCAGAAATCATTACGGTTGCAGGTTATGTAAACGTGGATTTCGAGGATGTCAATACCGTTATGAGAAGCAGTGGAGTTGCCATCATGGGAACTTCTATCTCAGAAGGAGACGACAGAGCAAAGCGTGCGGTTGATGAGGCATTGAACTCTCCGTTATTGGAAGACAACCACATCAAAGGAGCGCAGCACATTCTATTGAACATTACTTCTGGTACTAAGGAAGTAACGATGGATGAGGTTTTTGAAATTACAGAATTCGTACAAGAAGAAGCGGGCTACGGAACAAACCTCATCTGGGGTAACTGTTTCGATGAAACCTTGGGCGATGCCATTTCTGTAACGGTAATTGCCACTGGATTCGAACATAAAGAAAAAAATAACGAAGCACCTGCTGTAGAAAAAGTGCGCATCTCTTTGGATGAAGACGAGCAGAAGAAGCCAGGTTTCTACGAAGTTGGACACAACGATGGAGAAGAAGCTAAGACGGTAGAATTTGATGATCTAAGAGAATCACTGACGAAGTATAACCGAGGAAGTGGATATTCTTACGATGAGCCTTATCTGAAGAGCGAGGAGAAAAAGCAGTTGGAGGCAGAGCGCAGATTGATGCGTGAGCAAGAAGCTTTACGCAGAGAAAAAGAAAGGCTACGTAACGCTAGAGTGAAGTTGAGTAACCCAAATACGGTAAGTGATTTGGAAAATCAGCCAGCTTATCTGCGTCGTAAAATTCGTCTGGATGATAAGCCAAAATCTGAGGAAGTGAACCGAAGTCGCTGGACCATCAGTGATGACGAGGAGCCGGAATTGAGATCAGGTAACAGCTTCATTCATGACAATGTAGATTAAGAAATTACCACGCTATTATTTTAAATAGTCAATATTATGGGGTGACTATCAGGTAGCGTGTGAATAGAAATAGTTTAAATAAGTTATCCTTATGCACAGGGCATTCCGATTTTCGGGATGTCCTGTTTTTGTTTTTACAGTCTTGTTTTATTGAAATGTTCACATCAATCATATTTTATTTGTAAATAATTTGTTGAATGTCGCTTTTTTGCTACTTTTATCGTCACAACCTTGGGAAAAGCCAATATTATATGGTTCGAACCAATCAGGCTGTAAATAAACTAACAATTAGGATTTTCCTTTTTTCGATTGACTTGGTTCAAGTTGATGGGCTGGATATCTATGTTGGAGATGAACTCAAAATAAAAAACAACTACTTTAGAACAAGACTGTAATTCCCCTCTTCGCTAATTTCAGTTTTGCCAATTTTTGTGGGTTTTTGAATAACCGTATGAACAGAGATGTTTATGTCTGGCATGTAAGAGTGTTGTTATAGAGGAAGTGTTTGGATTCCTAAAGTGATTTTTATTGAATATGATTTTCCTACTTTTTTAACTATAAAAACTTAATTATGAACAGAAGATTTACAAAGTTATTATTGTCAAGTGGCCTCTTATGCCTAAGTTTGGTCCTCACTGCCCAGACTTTTACAAGTAATCCCGGAGCAGCAATTCCTGATAATAGTTGTGATGTGACAAATGAGTTTACTTTAGACCTATCGGGTGAGAGTTTAGCTAATCTTGATGCTGCTTTCGGTTTGGAAACAGTATGTCTTGATATTAGCCATAGTTGGGTTGGAGATATAGGTATTGCTATTATAGGTCCAGATGATACGTACGTTGAATTAAGTGTAACAAATGGAGGGGACGATAGCGATTATACTGGTACATGCTTTAATATGAGTGGCCCAGATGGACCTATCACTAGTGGTTCAGCTCCATTTACAGGAACATATATCCCAGAACAAAATTTTGGATCTATTAATAATGGACAAAATCCAAATGATGTTTGGACTCTTCTTGTTTGTGATCTTGATGTTGCACCTGCGGGAGTACTCAATTCATGGAGTTTAACATTTGGCAACTCTCCGGCTCCCCCAACGTGTCCTTCTCCAGCCACTAAACCTAACACGGGGGCAAATCTTATATTAGGAAATTCGTGTACATCAGGAGATAATACTGGTGTTAGTGAAGAGGCAGGAGAACCAGAAGGATCATGCTTTTCGGGAGGAACTCAAAACTCTGTTTGGTATAAAGTAGTCGGAGACGGAAGTTTAGTGACAATTACTACCGATTTTTTAGGAGGAACAAATGATGATACAGAAGTAGCAGTTTATTCTGCAACAGATCCAGTAGACTATTGTACTTTCTCGCAGGAGGGGTGTGATCAAGATAGTGGTGTTGATGAAGCTTTCAGTTCCATTGTATCTTTTCAAAGTTCGGTTGCAGAAACATATTATATTCAGTTATCGGGATATGAAGGTACAGAAGGCACTTATTGTATAGCTGCTTTTTCAGAATTAGTTCCTCTCCCAGTAGAACTCATTTCCTTCGAAGGTCAAGCTCTAGAAAAAGAAAACATCCTCACCTGGACAACCGCCTCCGAAGAAAACACTGAATGGCACATCATCGAGCGCTCCATTGACGGAAAGAACAACTGGACAGAAATCGGAAGAACCCGTGCTGCAGGCACATCCGCCGCAATCCAAAAATATGAACTCATGGACCAATCACCAGTAGCAAACGCATACTACCGCGTGAAGTCTTTGGATTTTGATGCTCGATTTGAATATTCAAACGTGGTCAATATTCAGAGAGAA
>JBGCDT010000121.1:0-4008 GCA_045105695.1 Saprospiraceae bacterium
GACTCTCTGCAGCAGCTTTTTTAGATTAACACTCTGAAAAGATTACTGGAGATAAACACGCTGGTAAGGAATGATTATTTCATTCTCTTCTAAGTCATTTATCTTACGTAGTCTAGAAACAGTGATATTGTACTGCTTAGAAATACTGTAAATCGTATCATCTTCTGCCACTATGTGAAAACGTCTTTTGGCAACAGGCTGAGCAGCTATGGCTTGTTCATCTGTATTGATTCTAGCTTGAGTCTGATTGTATTCACTTGGTACAAAACCTTTTGAAGTTTCCGTACTGGTAGCATTAGCTCCACAATTGCAATCTTTCGTTTTTAGAACCTGACCAGGATAGATCGTTGAAGTTGAACTTAGTCCGTTAAACTTTCGGAAACGATCTACAGTAAATCCATATCTGGTTGCAATTTGATAAAGTGTTTCTCCTCTTTTTACAACATGCTCGGTAGCGGTATAATCCGTTTCTATGCTTACTTGATTTGCTTTTTGACCTGCTGCCTGCGTATTTAATATCATACAAGGATAGATGGTATTTCCCCTCATCCCAGGGTTGTAAGTTTTTATTTGAGCTACGGTCAATCCATACATTCTTGAAATACCATATAGTGTTTCTTCGCGTTGTACAACATGTCTTCCATAAGTAGAAGAATATTTACAATTGCTTCTATTCGTATTGGTAGGTGCAGGTGGTGGACTTGTGGGAGCGGGTGGAGCTGTATTAGTTACTGGTGGAGGAGGGCTAGTTGTAGTTGTCGTTACAACAGGTGCACTTTCTCCTATTTTTCTACCATTGATATAAGTGTTTCCTCCACAATCTGTATTCGCAGGCAAACCAGTAGCGAAATCCATGTAGATATTTCGATCCAAATCTTTGTAAACCGTACAGTTTGAGGCAGATGGAATATTTGTAGTCGTAAAATCAATACCGCTACCGTTCGTAGTTGTATTATTAGAATTAGTTGAAGTATTACCTGTAGTTGAATTTCCACCTTCAAGATCAGCAATAGAAGGTCTTATCGTATTTTTCTTTTTGTCGTTTTTTCTATCATTGTTGAGGAAGTTACCGTTGAAGTAAAATGTCTCATTTGTACCAGCTCTATTGTCAGAGCAGTAAGTGTCAATGTACTGCTGATAAGGTCTGCCATTGATCTTGACGAGTTTTAGAACAGAGTTCTGAGCATCGTTTGCATTGAATCCGTTTTTCTCTTCTATAATTCCAATCTCAGGAACGATTACATAAGAAGAAAAAGAACGTCCTCCTCGCTCTCTGGTTTTATCAAATAGGTAAGACTTTGGGCAAGAGTTAGAAACGACTCCTTTAAATTCTACTTTGGCCTTAGAACCATTGGCTGCTAGGTTTATGCCATTAGCGGGCTGATCAAAACGAAATGAAAAACGTGTATCCAAAGTAGAATAGCCCGCTTTTTCATTATTGATCTGAGCATAAGTTGCGATCCCAACTGGAGAGACATTGTAGCCTCGTCCGTCTTTTTTTACGATGTAAAGCTGAGTAGCGCCGCTATTGATCTGTCGGACCATTCTTTCATTGAGTGAAAAATTGCCACAGCTGACTGTTTTACTAGGCTTTCGAGGCTGATTCAGATTGGCTTCTACACCGACTTCCAGAATCACTTTCTCAATGTCGCTTGTAGGAATGTGGTAAACCATGTGAGCCTTGCCACTTGTATTTCCATTGAAATGATATTCGTAAATATCCATGCAAGCGGAGTTGTACTCCAGATAAATCCTATCTGCAAAGGCTGTTTGGCTTATTGCCAGGCAACATAGGAACCCAAATAATTTTGTTAATCTCATAATTAGAATGTTTCAAAGTTAAAATTGGAAAAGCTGAAAATCACATCAACTTTCTCAGCAAATATAGGCTTTATCAATAATTTTTAAAGTTTATAACTAATTGAATTATAGAATAGTAGAACATTTTGAATTGAGTATTAGGCTTCATTTATCAAACAGACTGTCCTCGACTATTGTTCTGTGTCGCTTTTGGATTCCTCTTATGATTAACTTGAGAAACGTTAGTAGACTTTAGTTTATAAACTATCGTAATGTGTATCTACTTGATTAGTAAATTCAAAAGAGCTAATTGTGGTGAGTCTAATAGGATGAGTCAAATTCCATGCTAAGGACTTTAGTAAGCTGAAACAGATTCAGCTTGGAATACCTTGAAAGGGTTATATTTGATATTTTTAGTAAATCATTTTTTAAAAACTCAACGATAAGAATTACTTTTACCAATGAACTACTATGTGAAACGGGGCATCTTTGTCCTATCAATTTTCTGACGACGCCTGTCGACTCCAGAACTTGGTTATCAAGATCAGGTAGTTCAATCCATTTCTAACAAGACATTGTCTTTCGTTTTTTCATTTGCTACCGTTCCCCAGAAATAAGAAATAATGGTCTGGTAACATTCAGTTGCCTGCTGCTTCGCGTCACCATCACAATGCGAACATCCCTACATATTTGAAAAAGCAGCAGCAACAACAAAACGAAACCAAAAATAGCCATTGTAATAGTTTAGGATATAACCGAATACTACTACACGACGAGGAGTGCACGAGATGCACTCCTTTTTTATTCTTCCGGTCTAATGTCCACATCTCTGTCAATACTGGCTTCCAAGGAAATGAAAGTTTCTGTCCGTTGTATGCCTTGTATTTTTTGAATTTTGTCGTGTAAAACTTTTCTAAGATGGCGGGTATCTTTACAAATTATCTTTGCGAAGATACTGTAGTTCCCAGTTGTATAATGAGCAGAAACAATCTCAGGAATCTCGCTCAGTTGTTGTGAAACTTCTGAATATTGAGAAGATTTGTTCAAGTAAATTCCTAGAAAAGCGGCTATGTCATAACCTAGTTTTTCATGGTCTACTACTAAATGATAGCCTTTTATCACGCCCATCTCTTCCAGCTTTTTAATACGCCCATGAACAGTACCTGCGGATACAAAAACAGAAGCAGCTATTTCTGCATAAGTTTTCTTACCATTTTTCATTAAAATGGCTAAAATCTTTTTATCGGTATTATCTAAAACCATATGAAGTGTTTTTCCCAAAAGTAATACAATCGAAACTGATCTCGCTATGTGTTTAAACAAATTTAGCAAAAGCGAGAAAGCTAATGAATACAATCTATTTGAAGGTGTCGTAACTGCACGGACCAACAAAACTTTATCAGCAGTTCAGCGTTACAAATAGAACCTGTATATTGCCCACTTTTACTTGAATAATCTCCTGCCAATAGCTAATATCTGACGAATGGAAGAACTTAATGATCAAGAGCCAAAAAGAAAATTGAACATCTGGCTGCCCTTGCTGCTGGCACTAGCTACCGTAGCCGGTATGTTCGTAGGCACGCGCTTGCAAGAACCGCCGATCATCCGAATCAACTCCAATGACCGATTAGAATCTTTCTCTCACTACGGAGATGCCGGTAGAGTAGAGGAGCTTATTCGTTTTATCGAGGCGCGTTATGTAGATGATGTTGACAGAGATGAACTGATTGAAAAAGCTATTGCTAAAGTCCTGGGAGAACTAGACCCACATTCTAATTACATTTCCGCAGATCAACTCAAAGAAGTAAATGAGCAACTGGAAGGTAACTTTGAAGGCGTCGGTATTGAATTTCTAATAGTAGAAGATACAATTCTAGTCGTCACTCCAATCGTTGGAGGACCTTCAGAAAAAGCAGGGGTGCTGGCTGGAGATAAAATTGTACAAATTGAAGACTCTCTAGTGGCCGGTCAAAATATAACCAACTCAGGTGTCATTGACCGACTGAAAGGGGAGGCCGGAACGGAAGTGAAAATGACCGTCCTAAGAGGAGATGAACTACACCAGTTCGAAATAAAACGAGATCAGATTCCGATCCATAGTGTAGACATTGCTTCTATGTTGGATGATAAAACGGGCTATATCAAAATCACTCGTTTTAGTGCAACGACTTACAAAGAAGTAATGAAAGGTCTGGAACGAATGGTAGA
>JBGCDT010000122.1:0-30391 GCA_045105695.1 Saprospiraceae bacterium
TATCATCTTTGTATGGTTACAAATTAAATTCAAAGTGGGCAATCTCTGGATTAGGAGAATATCGTTCTACTTTGACAAATTTCAACGATCCTGGATTTCTTGACATAGGTGCAGGAGCAACATGGACGCCAATAACTGACCTCGTAGTTGTGTTTCATCCATTGAACTACAACTTCGTATTCTCTAACACAGATGCACTTTCTTACCAAAGCTCTTTGGGTTGTAAAATCGTAGCAGATTATGCAAAAGCATTACCAATGGGTGTTGCTTGGAAAACCAACCTGTCT
Source organism: Saprospiraceae bacterium (assembly GCA_045105695.1). Taxonomy (GTDB): domain Bacteria; phylum Bacteroidota; class Bacteroidia; order Chitinophagales; family Saprospiraceae; genus CALGLS01. The sequence goes on from JBGCDT010000122.1 coordinate 288, forward strand.
GCTTTTGCCAGCTATGAAGATTTTAATAACTTGTCTAACTGGACCTGGATCAACAGCTTTGGTTTCACAGCTTGGAAAGGTATCGGAGTTGGTTTTGAATTCGGTCTGCGTGGAAATCGTCAGGAAGGATACAATGGCTTCTTAGCTAATAACGGTATAGATAAAGATGCTGTCGAAATCGCTGATTTTGATTCTGATAATGCGACTGGATTAAAGGGAGACAATCCAATTCAGTCTTACTTCTTAGTTGGTTTGACTTACGCTCTATAAGCGTAGAAAAATATACTAACGCTTTTTTCTTAGAAGAGCGAATTACAAAACCCTGTTTGCCAATTTTGGTAAGCAGGGTTTTGTTGTTTTGATTATACCTGAAATGAAGAGTGGTCGGTATTCGTCCGTTGGGAAAAGAATTTTTACTTTTACGAATTGAGAAACTGGTGACCGAATACTGAAAAGCTGGACAACGTCAAAACAAACAACTATGGCCGAAAAGAAACTATTCCTCCTCGATGCATATGCCCTAATCTTCAGAGCATACTATGCCTTTATTCGCAATCCACGTGTCAATTCTAAAGGACTGAATACTTCCGCAATGTTTGGATTTACAAATGCCTTGCAGGAAGTACTAGACAAACATAAGCCAACGCACATTGCAGTTTGTTTTGACCATAAATCTGTTACTAATCGAGCGCAGGAACATGATTTCTACAAAGCAAACAGACAAGAGACGCCAGAAGATATTCGCACTTCGGAACCCTACATTCGTAAGATTATTGAGGGCTATAATATTCCAATTTATGAGGCGGAAGGTTTTGAAGCAGATGATGTAATTGGGACGATGGCGAAGATGGCAGAGCGAGCAGGATTCCAAGTTTATATGATGACGCCGGACAAAGATTTCATGCAGCTCGTCTCTGAAAATATTTTCATGTACAAACCTGCTCGCTCTGGAAAGCCGCCAGAAGTGATCGGTGTAAAAGAAGTGTTAGAAAAATTTGGTCTGGAAAACCCAGAGCAGTTTATAGACATCCTCGGCATGATGGGAGATGCAGTGGATAACATTCCCGGGATTCCTGGTGTGGGTGAAAAAACAGCTATAAAACTGATCGCTCAATTCGGCAGCATAGAAAATATGTACAAGAATTTAGATCAGATAAAAGGAAAGCTCAAAGAAAAAATCGAAGCCAACGAAGAGAGTGCTTACATCTCCAAAAAACTAGCGACTATCGTATTAGATGCTCCGGTGAAATTTGAACCAGAGAAACTAGTCGTAGAAAAATACGATAGAGAAAAGCTTGCAGCTATTTTTGCTGACTTGGAATTTAGAACGCTAGGTCGTCGTATTCTAGGTGAAGAATATAATACCAATCAGCCCACGAAAAGTTCGCCTCAGCTAGACCTTTTCGGCGTACCCGCTCCCATTGCTGAAAAAGGCGAAGGAAAAACCAGAGAAGAAATTCCACACGATTATAAACTTGTAGATACCGATGAAGCCCGAGCAGATTTATTAAATAATTTGCAAAAGCAAACCCTAGTCGCTTTCGATACAGAAACCACTGGGTTGGATTCTTTGAATACAGAGATCGTCGGTATGTCTTTTAGTTGGAAAAAACATGAAGGATGCTATGTGCCTTGTCCCGCAGATCAAAAGGAAGCAAAAGCCATCGTTCAATTTTTTAAGCCATTTTTTGAAAATGAAAAAATAGAGAAAATTGGTCATAATTTGAAATTCGATATGCAGGTGTTAGGCTTGTATGATGTCGATGTAAAAGGATTGTTATACGATACGATGGTAGCGCATTATGTGGCAGAGTCAGAGATGCGGCACAAGATGGATATTCTTGCAGAAACTTATTTAGGGTATACGCCAGTTCCTATTGAGGACTTGATTGGTAAGAGAGGTAAGAACCAAAAAACGATGCGTGATGTGCCTGTGGAAAAGGTTGTGGAATATGCTTCAGAGGATGCGGACATTACTTTCCAGCTAAAGGAAATAACGGATAAATTAATTGAGGAAAAGGAAGCGGGGAAACTTTTGAAAGAAATTGAACTACCATTGGTAAATGTCCTTTGCGATATGGAATGCGAGGGCGTAAATTTGGATGTTGGCTTTTTGCAAAATTACTCGGAAGAGTTAGAAAAGGAACTCGTTGTTTTGCGTAGTAGTATTTACGAAGCAGCTGGAACGGAATTCAACTTGGATTCCCCAAAGCAAGTAGGACAAGTGCTTTTCGTGAAGATGGAGATTCCATACTCTGGTAAGAAAACAAAAACGGGACAGTTTTCCACTAATGAAGAAACGCTTTCTCGTCTTTCAGAAGAAAACGAAATTATTGGCTCCATTCTCAATTATAGAGAACTGACTAAACTCAAATCTACTTATGTAGATGCATTACCGAAGCTGATAAACCCTAGAACGAATCGTCTGCATACGACATTCAATCAAACCATCGCTGCGACTGGGCGACTCAGTTCCATAAATCCCAACCTTCAAAACATACCTATCCGAACAGAAAGAGGACGAAGAATCCGAAAGGCATTTATTCCAAGGGATGAGAATCATGTTTTGATGGCAGCGGATTATTCACAGATTGAGTTACGACTCATTGCTGCAATTACCAAAGATGAAGGGATGATGTCCGCTTTCATTAATAACGAAGATATCCACACCGCTACGGCTGCTAAAGTCTTTGGTGTTAATCAGGAAGAAGTAGATCGAGATATGAGACGAAAGGCCAAGGCCGTCAACTTCGGAATAGCTTATGGCCAATCTGCTTTTGGTCTGGCTCAGACTTTAAAAATTGCCCGAAAGGAAGCGAAGGAGATAATTGATAATTACTTCGAACAATATCCTGGAATTAAGAATTATATGTCAAAGACGGTGGAGTTTGCGCGTGAGCATGGGTTTGTAGAAACACTGTTAGGAAGACGCCGCTACTTGCGAGATATTAACTCAAGAAACCACACGGTTCGCTCACAGGCGGAACGCAACGCTATCAATTCACCCATTCAAGGGTCTGCGGCAGATATGATAAAAATAGCCATGATTAATGTGGATAAAGCGATGCAAAAAGCAAAACTAAAAAGCAAGATGATTTTGCAGGTACATGATGAATTAGTTTTTGATGTTCATAAACCAGAGTTAGAAGAACTAAAAGAATTAGTAGAAAGAGAAATGAAAGATGCACTGCCGAATATAGAAGTGCCGATAAAAGTGGAAGCTGGTGTTGGACAGAATTGGTTGGAGGCGCATTAGAGGTCGCGTGTTTCCTCTGTAGTGTTTTGGTCGAGACACTTTTTGTATACCTGAGAGAAAAAGAATTCTCACCGCGATTTATAGAAATCACAGCGCGAACTTTTTCTTCAAGCTCAAAGCCAGAAGCTTCCACTGTTTTTTATTGCCCAACCAATGATCCACCGCTAGGCTTCAGAGAACCCGGCCTTATTTCTTTTGGGTCTACCGAGAAGGTGTCAGTCCTTATTGGCCAAACCAAAAGAAAAGAGAGAGAATGACAAGCAGTAAGTTTCGATAAAATCAGCTGTAAAATTGAAAAAAGAATTTCAGTTTCTCAATCAGACGCAAAAAAGTGTGGTGTAGCTGAATGGGCAGATAGAACAGCCTAGCTTAGAGCTTAATATAAAGTTCAGCCAATAAAAATAGATGTTCATCGAAAAATAATTTAAGTCTAACTTTAGAAGCTCAATTTGTGCAGCTCAGGAAAATGATAAAACGAAATTAAAAAACCAAAGCCTTATGTTCACTAGACTCTTTCTCAATGAGTGGAAGGAAACTTTTCGTTCGCCTTACTTATCTCAAAGTATTGCTCAAAAGATTTTCATAGGTTTATTCGCGATTTACATCGCATTGAATTTTCTGGTTCTGGGTTTCTTCTTTCATGAAATCATAGAAAAGGTCTTTCCAAAGGCAGATGTTTTTGAAAAGAGTTCAGTGCTCTTTTTTTATTATTTTCTTTTGGATATTCTGATGCGGTTTTTTGTGCAGACCTTTCCTGTGTTGTCTATCCGTCCGTATCTGAGTTTGCCGATCAAGAAAAGTAGTCTTATTCATTTTTTATTATTGAAATCAATCCCTTCTGTTTTTAATATACTACCACTTTTAATTGTCGTTCCTTTTTTCATTAATTTAGTTTTACCCACCTTTGGATTCTTGTCAGCCATTGCATGGTTGATTTCTATTGTAGCTATTATATTAAGTGTTCATTTTCTGAGTTTTTATATAAAAAAGAATTTCACCTTAAAACCAAGCTGGACTTTTGTACTGTTGATAATTATTGGTTTAGTTTTTTATGCAGATTTAAAAGAGTTTATAAATGTTTCTGCTGGAATGACTTGGTTGATGAATAAGATCGTGACATTTCCGTTGTTGGCGATTGCTCCTGTATTATTCTTCGGAGGTATTTATTCTGTACTTTATAATTACTTCAGAGGGCATTTGTATTTGGATTCCGTAAATGATGAACAACAGGAGGTAAGCGCAGGAGATATGGATTTCGCTTTGTTTAACCGCTTTGGTTCTGTAGGTGATTTATTGCAAATGGAATCAAAATTAATTTGGCGGAATAAACGCTCCCGAGGTTTTGTCTACATGAGTATCGCATTTCTAGCTTTCCCTTTTATACTCATTTTTGACCCTGAGGCATATGGTGATTCTACCACCTTATTGGTTTGCGTCATGGTCACAGGAATGTGTGCTTTTAATTATGCACAATTAATGCTTTCTTGGCACACGACACATTTTGATTATTTGCTTACGCGAAAAATTACGCTAAAAGAAATACTGAAGAGTAAGTATTATTTTATGGCACTGATGGTCTTTGTATTTTACTTAGCTACTTTACCTTTTGGTTTTTTTGTTGAAGGATTCTTTTTGACAAACACAGCAGCTATGCTTTTTAATATTGGATTCAGCATATTTATTTATATGTTCATCGCTGTTTATTATTCTAAAAAAGTAGATGCGGTAAAAGGAGGAGCTTTTAGTTTTGAAGGATTTGGAGCTGCACATTATTTAGTAATGGTTCCGATTATTGGAATTCCAGTATTTATATTTATGGCATTTAATCTTTTTAATCTACCAAACTGGGGAATAATTATCATAGGTGTTTTTGGACTAATTGGAATACTACTACAAGAGTTTATTTTAAACAGTCTAGTAAAAGAACTTAAAGAGGAGAAATATAAAATCGGAGCTGAATTTAGAAATTAAAAACCATTAGAAATGATTACTGTAAAAAATATAAAAAAAGCCTACAAAGGCGACACTGTATTAAATGTGCCAGAGTTACATATAGCTGATGGCGAAAGCTTCGGACTTGTCGGAAATAATGGTGCTGGAAAAACAACACTGTTTAGTTTGTTGCTCGATTTAATAAAAGCAACGACTGGCGAAATTACCTCTAAAGAAATAAATGTTGCAGGCTCGGAGCATTGGAAAAACTATACGAGTTCTTTTTTAGACGAAGGTTTTCTGCTGGATTTTTTGACACCAGATGAATACTTTAATTTTACCGGTAATTTATACGGAATGAATAAAAGTGATGTGGCAGAGTTTTTAAATCAGTTCGAGGTATTCTTCAGTGGTGAAATCAGAGGGAACAAAAAACTCATCCGTGATCTTTCCAAAGGAAATCAGAAAAAGGTCGGAATAGCAGCGGCACTGCTCGGGGATCCAGAAGTATTAGTTCTTGATGAACCATTTGCTAACTTAGATCCAACTTCTCAAATTCGGCTTAAAAATTTAATAAGTGAATTAAATAAAGATAAAACTATTTTAATTTCCAGTCATGACTTGAACCATGTGACGGAAGTTTGCAATCGTATTGTTGTTTTAGAAAAAGGAGACCTGGTTAAAGATATTGAAACGACAGAGGAAACATTGAGAGAGTTGGAACAGTATTTTGCAGTCTAACTAAAAGAAGAAAAAAGATATAAAAAAGCCTCGGCAGGAATTAATCTACCGAGGCTTTGGTATATCTAGAATTGGATGTTAAGTCAAGTGAAAAAAGAAATTATTTATCGAAGCATTTTAGCTTCTGCGTAAATCACGCAGTTGCTTAATTAGCGCAATTTCTTCTTCACTTAAATCCTTTGGAATTTCTAAATGTAGTTCTACAAAAAAATCACCTCTTTTATCAGGTTCATTAAAATCAGGAAGTCCCTCTCCTTCTACTTTAATTCGTGCATTTTGAACAAGTCCTTTTGGAATATCCATCTTTATTTTTCCATCAAGAGAAGGCACTGTTATTTTTCCACCCAAGAGAGCGGTATACATATCTACACTTGCATGATACAAAATACTATTCCCTCTTCTGAAAAAATAGGAATGGGGTTGTCCTACTAAAGTGACCCAAAGATCGCCAATTATCTGTCCATCCTCACTAGTATTTCCTTTGTTCTCAAACCGTAGCTTTTGGCCAGGTAAAGCACCTTTCGGAATTCGAATCTCTATCTCTTCATCTTCTAGTTCTATGGTCTTTCCGGAGCCGTTCAATGCATCTGAAAGCGTAAAAGGTACAGCAAGGTGAATATCCAATTTAGCTTTCTCTTGCTGTTGTCTGCTTCTGCGAATAACTTCTTTAAAGCCTTTTTCAAAAAATGATTTAAAGTCTTTAGCTAAATCTTCAACGTTCATTTCTTGGACCGCATCAGACTCCTGCTTTGTCAATTCGTCTTCACCATCAGCTAACTCTTCCTCCAGCAAATCATTGTAAAAACTTTCTGGCATTTCCCAATCAGAACCTTTCGCATCATACTCCAGTCGGACCTGAGGATCACCAAGCACCATAAATGCTTCGGCAATTTCACTTCGGATTTTCTGACTGAGTTCGTCATTGTCCAATTTAGGTGAATTGTATCTTTCGGAAATTTTCAGGTAAGCTGCTTCTACCTCTGGCATCGTTGCATCCCTGTTTATTCCCAATATCTTATAATAATTTTTATACGCCATCTTTCAGGGTTTTGTAAAATTCGCCCCACCGAGCGGCGGGACGAATTGATCTAATCAAAATGAAAAACTTATTAAAACCGTCTTTTACTTTATTTCTATTTTTCTAGCAGGCTGTGGCTTTTCTTCTTCTTTCTTAGGAATTACGATAGATAAAATTCCATTGGTATAGTTCGCAGAAACCTTTTCACTATCCACCGTCTCTGGTAAATTGAAAGAGCGCTGGAAACTGCTGTAGCTAAATTCCCTTCTGGTGAACTTGCCATTCTCTTCTGTCTCCTCATTCTTCGTTTCCTGCTCTGAAGAAATCGTCAGAACGTCTTTGTCAATGTTGATATTAAAATCTGATTTCTCAAATCCTGGAGCTGCCAGCTCTAATTCGAAGTGATCATTTGTTTCTTTTACATTAACTGCAGGCATCGAATTATTCCATACTGTACCTGTTTTGCGTGAAGCTGGAAAAAAATTGTCATTGAATAATTGGTCCAACATGTTATTGAAAGTTGGCGCTGGTCGTGTTGATCTTCTTATTAATTGCATCTTGTTATTATTTTAGATTTAAAAAAATAGTTTTCGTAGTTCGATAATTAATGATGTACACTTCTCTATGATCAATGGATGTGCCATGCCATTTTTCTGTACCAAAATCTGTCAATCTAGCATTTTGAATAACATTTAAACGACAAAACGGCAGTCTGAAATAAATCAAACTGCCGTTTTGGCTGAATTGCTGTTTTTGTAAACAGCTTTATAGAATTATCAACGAAATATTTATTCTACTTTTACCAATTTGTGGTAAGCTTCCATTCCGTTTTCCAACTGAATTTTCATTAAATAAATGCCCACAGGTAACTCTGCTACACTCAACTGACTTTTAAAATCTTCGATAGCTTGCTGAATATGCGTCCGACCTTGTACATCCAATATGCGAACACTACTGACTTTGTAACCACTTTCTAAGTTGACCACTTGCTGCACTGGGTTTGGATAGATACTTAAATTCGCTTCCGCTAGATCTACCGTAGCTACCAAATTGCCTACCTCGAATGGACCAAACTCGCTGGTACATCCATTCGCATCTGTAATCGTACAAGTATAATCTCCTGCAGATAAATTTTCAATGGTAGGTGTGTCAGCTCCAGTACTCCACATGTAAGTTACTGGCTGCGTTCCTCCAGATGTTGTGATAGATATAATACCTGTATTATCTCCATCCATCTCATCGACAATGCTTTCACTCTCCAATGTGATAGTAGGTGGCTCAGTCAATGTAATAGTACTACTTACAAAAGTACAACCGTTAGCATCCGTAATAGTACAGTTGTAATCGCCTGCTCCAATGTTTGTAAGTATATTGTTATTGTCGTTTCCATTATTCCACATGTATTCGTAAGGAGTTACCCCTCCACTAATTCCTATTAGGATACTTCCATCGGTAAGTCCAAAACAACTTGGGTTACTTGAAGAAGGATCTGTTTCTGACAACGCTTCTGCAGGCCCTGTAAGAGCAATGTTAGAAAGTGTTATACTACAACCTTCTGTATCCGTAATGGTACAACTGTATAAGCCTGGGGAAAGATTTTCAAGGTCTTCTGTATCTGCTCCATTATTCCATGCGTAGGTAAATGGAGTAGCTGTCCCAGCGATAGTGATATCAATCGTTCCATCATCCCCTCCAAAGCAAGCAATGGTTTGACGCTCCGTAGAAACCCAGTTTAGATCTGTTCCGTCGGTCCCTATAACTATTGGCGTAGTTGTAAACGTACAGCCCTCAGCATCAGTAACCGTACAGATATATTCTCCAGCTCCGATGTTGAAAATGTTCTGTGTATTCATTCCACTATTCCATGCGTAGCTATAAGGCGCTGTTCCACCATCGATTTCGATTTCTATAAAACCACCTTCACTACAGGAAGCATTACCTGTGTTCTGTGAAGCTACAGACATCATCGTAGGCGCGCTAATCAAGAGCGGACCGACTACGAAATTACAATTATTGAAATCGGTAATGGTACAGGTGTATTCTCCAGCAGGCAAATCACTAAGTGCAGATCCGCTACCTCCATTACTCCAATTGTAACTGTAGGGCATTGTTCCACCACCTATTGTTATCGAAATATTTCCGCTCGCTTCCATGGAGCAAGAAGAGTTACTGATTTCTGAGTCTGTAAGCATAAGCCCCTGAGTAGGTTGAGGGACCACTATAGCAGAGCTACTGATAATACAACCATTTGCATCTGTAACCATACAAGTATATGTTCCTGCGGTCAGACCATCTATGTTAGCAGTGTTGGCGCCATTGCTCCACTCATAAGTCAATGGAGTAGCAGAACCACTAACTTCAAAAGAGATGCTGCCATCGCTTCCTCCAAAGCAGGTCACTTCTCCTATTGCTTCCGTTAGAATTTCCAAATCGCTACCTTCATCTTCTATTGTTATTATTTCTGTAATCAACGTGCAATCATTGTTATCTGTAATGCTACAGGTATAATTTCCAGGAGCCAAGTCGGTCAGGTTTTGATTAGATGAACCGTTACTCCATTCATAACTCAGCGGAGGAATTCCCCCTGAAATAAGAATGTTAATACTTCCGGTATTCCCTTGACCACAAATTACATCCTCTGTAGAAAAAGATTCTAAAACCAATGGATCGGGCTGTACAATAGAAAATTCAGAGCTGCTTAAGGTACATCCTGCTGCATCCGTTATGATACAACTGTAAAGTCCTGGCATCAAGTCATCAAGGTTATTAGTTATAGCTCCGTTATTCCACAAGTAAGTATAAGGTTCTGTTCCACCGGCTATTTGCAATGTAATTGCTCCATCACCATCACCAGCACAATTGACATTTGTAGAAGTACTGTTAGAAATTGAAAGGGCCATCGCTGGTTGAGTAATCTCAATAGTAGAACTAGTGGTACTACAATCGTTAGCATCAGTGATAGTGCAGCTATAGAACCCAACAGGAAGGGCACTTATATTTTGCGTATTAGCTCCTGAGCTCCACTCAAAAGTGAACGGAGTCGCCGTTCCAGATACTTGTAGATCAATAGCTCCTGTACTTTCACCAAAGCATTCAATGGGGGTAACGGTAGTTGCGGCAATCGCAAGGTCGCTCCCTTCATTATCGATGGTATATTCTTCTGTGACTAATGTACAACCTGTATTATCAGTAATTGTGCAGACGTAGTTTCCAGCAGAAATGTTATTCAAATTCTGGCTCACATCACCTGTGTTCCAAAGGAAGGAATAAGGTTCTTCACCGCCAGCTACACTGATATCGATGCTGCCTGTTTCAGTCTGTCCACAAGTTGTGTTTTCTAACTGCTCACTTGTTATTGTTATAGCGGTTGGACCCGTAATGGAAATAGTATTTGTTACCACGGTACAACCATTGTCATCTGTTATGGTACAACTATAATTTCCAACAGAAAGGTTTTCTACGGTAGCACTATTTTGGCCTAGAATCCAATTGTAGCTGTAAGGCATCGTACCTCCAGAAATTTCTAAACTGATAGTTCCATCATTGGCATTTGCACAACTTAGATTCTCTGTTTCTACCGCCGCTATAGTTAACTCTTCATCTGGCTGGCTAATATTAATAGCCCCACTCACAACTGAACATCCATTAATATCTGTAATAGTACAACTATAATCACCGGGAGATAGATCAGAAATGTTTTGGGTTTCTGCATCATTACTCCACTCGTAAGTGAATGGTGTAGCCGTACCAGATATTGCCAAGCTGATTGATCCGTTCGCATCACCAAAACAGAGGATATCTGTAGTGCTGAAGGCGTCCAAATTAAGATCACTGTCTTCCAATATGACTGTGAAGGACTGAGTAATTAGTGAACAACCCATATTATCAGTCACTGTGCATTGATAGTTTCCTGCATTGACATCAGTTAGTGCAGCTTCTTCACTTCCATCGCTCCACTCGTAGTTGTATGGGCCAGAACCACCACTGATTTCTAAGTTGATGCTACCACCATTTGCACAATCTGCATTTGTAATTTCAAAACCATCCAGTTCAACTGGTTCAGGGCTTTCAATAATGAAGGCATTAGTTACAAACGTGCAACCATTGTTATCTGTAATAGTACATTGGTATGGTCCTTCTTCAAGATCAGAAATATTAGGTGTTTCAGAACCTTCATTCCACAAGTAGGTATAGGGACCTACTCCTCCGTTTCCTTCTAGAGAAACACTTCCATCATCACTTCCGCTACAACTTAAATCAGTTGTTACTGAATTAATAAATCCAACTGTAGATGATGGTTCAGATATTTCAAGAGTCGCTGAAATTGCGGTACAACCATTGGCATCCGTAATGGTGCAAGTATAATTACCAGCAAGTTTGTTTGTAATTGTTGACGTCATTTCACCTGAGTTCCATAAGTATTCATAAGGATCGGTTCCCCCTTCGGCAGTTACAGTGGCTGATCCCGTAGCGTCTCCTTGACAGAGGACATCTACTGAGGCATTTGTAGCAACGGTCAGCGCAGATTCAGGTTGTTCAATGGTGATATTAGCACTAACTGTTGTACATCCTTCACTGTCAGTAACGGTACAGGAGTAAGTGCCAGCAGAAAGGTTATCAAGATCTTGAGAAGTTTCGTTAGTACTCCACAGGTATGTAAAAGGATTGTTAGAACCAGTTACGCTCAAATCAATAGAACCTGTATTTTCACCAAAGCAACCTATTGAAGTAGAAGCGTTAGAAACAACCAAATCAGTATTGGTAGAAGTAATAGAATAAGTTGGAGTAATTATGCTGCATCCTTCATCGTCAGTAATGGTACAAGCGTATTCTCCAACAGGCAAGTCGTTAATGTCTTCGGTCGTTGCTCCATCGCTCCATTCATAACTGAGAGGGGAGTTACCACCACTAAGGGTTAGGTTAATGGAGCCTGCACTAGAGCAGCTGACATCTTCTGTCTCGGCATCATCTAAAGTTAGCGGATCAACGGGATCGTTGACCTCAAAAGTTCCTGTATCTGTACAGCCATTGGCATCCGTTACTGTGCAGGTGTAGGAACCAGCACTGAGGTTACAGATCTCTGCCGTCGTTCCTCCATTGCTCCATGCGTAGGTGTAAAATGCAGTTCCTCCACAAACTTCGACTTCTATACAGCCGTTGTCTCCGTTTGTACAAGTAGGATTTGTAAGTGTATTGTTACAAATGTCTAATAAATCTACTCCCATTACTTCGACTGTGCTACTTATAGCGGTACAACCTTTCTCATCAGTCACAGTACAGGTGTAGTTTCCTGGAGGAAGATTGCAAATTTCTGCCGAGGTACCACCATTGCTCCATTCGTAAGTATAAGGTGTGCTTCCGTTGGTAACGGCTACACTAGCGCAGCCATCGTCTTCTCCGTTGCAAGTTAAATCTGTAGCTACGGTACTTGTTATTGAAACCCCAGGAGTGAATGTAATTGTAGCAGGGATTAGTACAGGAGGGCTAAATATTTCATTAGGCATTTTACCATTAGATGCTTCCTGTGTGTCTGTGGGACTAAAAGTTATTTCTGTAGTATTTCCGATATCACAATCCGTTTTAAAAAAAATACTAAATATTACGGTTTCATCATCAACCGTTTCTGTAGTGGCATCAGTATCGAACCAGCCTACAAATATTACACCTGATTCTACATTGGTTAAACCAATAGCAGCATCCATGTGAGCTAAGTTGAGATTGCCAATGGAAGAGAATTCAAGAATTGACTCATCCCATATAATTGTAAAATCAAATGAGAAAAGGGAGTCGAAATTTGCCACTTTCACATCTACCTGTATACTATCTCCACCAGAAGTATTGGTATCTACAATTTCGAACACAGGAGTTGGACTTTGCGCTTTTGCTACTATACTGCAGCATAAGAAGAGAAGACCCAATAGAAAAGAAGATTTCAGTCTAAAATAGCTCATATGAAAATTTTATCGGTTTGTTTAGAAGGAGCTGGGCTTTTAAAATGACGAATTGTCACAATTCATAAAGTCAAAAAGCTTGCCCTGTATATTTTCTGCTTTGCAAATATAAGAATACTGATCCATAGGATATTGTCAAGTTATTTCTCTGTCTGGAAATAGGCTAATCCCTTAGGGGGTAGGGCTGTTTTTGAAGGCGATTTCATCAAGTTTTACTCAGAGAGGAAAATTTCTATAGAAAATAGGTTATTTTTTTTGAAAAAAGCTTGCCTTGTCGTGAAAGGAAACCTATATTTGCAGCCGCTTAGGGCGATTAGCTCAGTTGGTTCAGAGCACCTCGTTTACACCGAGGGGGTCGGGAGTTCGAGTCTCTCATCGCCCACAATCTTAAAAAAGCTGCAAATAATATATTTGCGGCTTTTTTTTATGATCTACTCTTATCTGTAACCTGCCGCTTAAATGAAAATGTATTTTTTAATAGAAAAAGCTCCTTATAAGCTTTAACAGAGATAGTTCGGACCTATTTGGCAGTTATGTTTAAAAAGAAGCCTCTGCTTAATTTTTAGCCTTTTTATCAAAATATTATACATTCCAAGTCTGTTATCCTAGGTAATTCATATATCTGTATGGAAAATTTCCATCATGGATAACTACCTAATATTCATCACCAAATACGTATCTTTATACCCATCTTTTGTATGCAGACTTTATCGGAAACACAGAATACCTACACCACTCAGCGAAAATCTCCCTCCATGAGTAAATGGATCAAAAAACTCTTCTTTTGGCTAGCTGCCATTATTGGCCTGTTTGTCTTGACGGCTGTAATCATTGCTGCCTTTTTTGAAAAGCAGGTAGGAAAGAAGCTTATTTCTGAAATCAACAAGCAGCTAGAAACAGAATTGACGGTTGAAAGCTTTGACCTGTCTCTACTTTCTTCTTTTCCTGATGCATCGGCTACGCTTTATGATGTCAAACTTGATGATAATATGGACGGGGCTTTGATTGAGGCGAAAGAGATGTCTTTTAATTTTGGACTACTATCCCTTTTTGGCGAAATGATAAAAGTCCATTCTATCGTAATTGAGGATGGAGCTTTATTCATCCAAATAGATCGAAAAGGAAACACCAATTACGATATTATAAAGAGCTCTAAAGTGGAAACCCTTCCTGAAGATTCAGGAGTTGTTGGTTTAGCGATATCAATGGAAGAAGCTCAGTTGAAGGATGTGGAATTTATTTACATAGATGAACGAGTGAAGCAAGAGATGAAGATGCTGGTACGTGACGCGATTATTAGTGGAGAGTTTTCATCGGATCGTTTCGCACTGACGAGTTTTGCTAAGATGAAGTCAAAGTTTATAGAGCTAGACGGAGAGCGTATTTTTGTAAATAAAGACTTGGTCTATGATGCTACCGTTGACGTAGATATGGCTAAAGGGCGCTACCTTATTCAGGATGTAGACTTGGGAGTGGAGTCTAATATGTTCAAAGTAACTGGAACTATTCTTCAAAACAAAAAAGATACTGATCTGGATTTAAGAATCACCAGTGAAGAATGTAGTCTGGGGACTATGCTCGAATTACTTCCAGAAGAACAGCTGGAATACTTCAAAGATTTTGAAAGTACAGGAACCTTCCTTTTTGATGCCATCATAAAAGGAAAGTATGGCGCTAAGAAGATGCCTGCTATTCAAGCTTCCTTTGGTCTAGAAGACGGAACGATCGTCAGCCCAAAGCTTGGCTACAAGTTAAAAGAGGTCACCTTCGGCGCTAGATTCAATAATGGAAATAAGCACACGGCAAAAACTTCCGTCTTCAAAATTGATGATTTCAAAGGATACTTCAATAGAGAACTGATTACTTCCAGCTTAGTTATTACTAACCTAGAAAAGCCGAAAATAGATTTCAAACTGGATGGTGTTCTTCCCTTGGAGGCCGTGTACGGATTGTTAGATGATAAAAGAATAAAGGATGGCGATGGCGAAATTGAAATTGAAAATTTCCGATTACGAGGCTTATATTCAGACATGATAAAACCATCTCGTATCTCCAAAGTACGTAGTAGTGGAACCATTGAATTTGACGATGCCTCACTGACGGTCAATAAGGAAGAACTAATCATAGACAGAGGCTCCATCCAAATTTTAGACAATAGCTTAAAACTAAATAAAGTGAAACTGGAAGGCGCAGGAACAGAGCTATACTTGTCCGGAAAGTTTTTGAATCTGCTACCAGTATTACTCGCAGACTCTTTGAACTCGCAAGCTGCTGAGCTGAAATTTCAAGCTACACTAGATGCGCCGATTCTAAATTTGAATAGAATTGAAAAAATGCTAGCTCCTCCTATAGACCAATCTCTGGTCAGACGAGGGATGATCGATGTGGATTCTGTCAACATTGCACAGACGAAAAAGAGAGAACGGATTACTCAATTTCTACAAGGAAAGTTTCAGGCAAAAATTGATGAGATTGTTTATCGAAAAATCAAAGCCAGTGATTTTAGCGGAAGCATGGGCTTTGATAATAATGAAATGACCATCAAAGGAAGAGTGAAGGGAATGGAAGGAGCTTTCAACGTGGATGGTAAAGCGGTCTTTGCAGAAAAGCCCTATCTGAATGCAAAGATAGATTGTGATGAAGTCAACGTTCGGCAGTTTTTTGATCAAATGGAAAACTTTGGTTTAGAAATTCTACAAGCAAAAAACGTAAAAGGAAAGCTCAATACACAACTTGCGGTCACGGCACGATGGGATTCCGATGGAACATTCTTAACAGATGAACTGAAGGTGCTGGGAGATATGAAGATCACAAACGGAGAATTGATTAATCTCAAATTACTCTACGCCTTTGCGGATTACATCAAGCTGCGGGATTTGAAACACATCAAATTTACGACCTTGCAAAACTTCTTTGAAATCAAAAAAAGCAAGTTGTACATTCCTTCTATGTTCCTTCAAAGTAATGCTTTGAACCTAACCGTTAGTGGAACGCACAGCTTCGACAATCGAATTGATTACAATATCAAAATAAATGCAGGGCAGGTTATTGGAAACTTATTTAAACGATACGACCGAACAAAACGCCCTATTGAAGCAAAGAGAGATGGATGGTTCAATCTCTACTATCGTATTTATGGAACTGTAGATAAGTATCAAGTCAAGCGAGATAAGTATAGAGTGAAAAAGCAATTTGATCGAAGTAAAAGACACAAGAAATTAATCGAAAAGGCTCTACTAAGAAAGTTTGATAATATCGAAAACTACGAAGAACCAAGTGACTGGAAAGATGAGGTAGAGAATAATGATCCAGATCCGATGGATGATAAAACGACTCCAGAAGAAGATGACTTTATTGAAGGTTTTGAAGCTGAGCCGACGAGAGCCTCCAAGGTGAAAGAACGAGAGCCTGAAAACTCAAGAGTCTCTGTTGATGATAAGGCAAACGAAGAAGATGAAGACGAGTACATAGACTGGGATAACAAATAGAGGTTTTCTCTTTCGATAAAGAAATCGTTACATTTACAGCACAACAAAACTAAGAATCATGTCAATTAGAAAACCATTTAATTTAATGGGTTGGGTAGAAGAACATCGTCACTTGCTCAAGCCACCTATTGGAAATAAGCAAATCTATTTGGAGAATGAAGATTACATCGTCATGGTAGTCGGAGGTCCAAACGGTAGAAAAGATTATCACTTTGAAGATGGGGAGGAATTGTTCTATCAGCTAGAAGGAGACATTACCGTAAAAATAATTAATGAAGACGGTACGCCAGAAGATATTCATATTAAAGAAGGTGAAATGTATTTGCTGCCTCCAAGAATCCCACACTCTCCTCAGCGACCCGCTAACACAATCGGTCTCGTCATCGAACGTTACCGAAACGAAGGCGAAGAGGACAAGCTGATGTGGTTTTGCGAAAACTGCAACCATAAACTGCACGAAGCAACTTTCGAAATGAAAGATATCGTAAATCAACTTCCTCCGGTGATGAATAACTTCATGAACTCAGAAGAATTACGGACTTGCAACGAGTGTGGATCCGTAATGGAGAAAGTTTAATTAGCGGGATCCGATTACGTAATATATTCGGTATGTCCGAAGGGAAGTTAACAGGTAAAGGTTAACAGTCAATGTTTTACAACAATGTCAAAAAAGAAAATATACTTCGCCTCTGACTTTCACTTAGGAGCAAAAGGTAAGTATAGTAGCAAAGATAGAGAACGCCAAATCGTACGTTGGCTGGATCAGATCAAAACAGATGCAGAAGCCATTTACCTTGTAGGTGATGTATTTGATTTTTGGTTTGAATACAATACGGTAGTGCCTAAAGGGTATACCCGATTGCTCGGAAAGTTAGCAGAACTGAGTGATTCGGGTATACCCATTTTTTTCTTCATCGGCAACCATGATATGTGGATGTTCAAATATTTTGAAGAAGAACTGGGTATCAAAACTTTCCGTGAACCCATTCAGGTGGAACTCAAAGGAAAATCTTTTTACATCGGCCATGGCGATGGGCTCGGACCTGGAGACCACAAGTATAAAGTGCTTAAGAAAGTATTTGCCAACCCGATCTGTCAGTTTCTCTTCGGATGGATTCATCCTAATATTGGAATTGGCTTAGCTGACTTTTGGTCCAACAAAAGCAGAGATACCCAGCCTGCTGAAACAGATTTTTTGGGAGAAGAGAATGAATGGCTTCTAGTCTATGCAAATGAGCAGGTGGAAAAAACGAATGCAGATTTCTTCATTTTTGGCCATCGACATTTACCTATTGATTACATGCTAAAGAACGGGCACAGTCGTTATATTAATCTAGGCGAATGGATGAACTACAATTCCTACGCTGTTTATGATGGAGAGAATCTGTCGATAGAATTTTTTGAAAATGATGAAGGAAAAATTACTACCGGACCATAAGCAACAACTGAAGATGCAATGCGGGACCTCAGATCAACTGAAGAATAGCTACCGCTTTCGGCAATTGTTTATGTTGTCTTTTTTCTTTCTCTTGTCCTTTGCAAGTTTCCTTTTTGCCAATCCAACTGACACACTGAAGCACGAGCTGAGCGCAACTATTCCTTTAGATGCGACCTTCCTAACTACAGACAAACTGCAGCAGTGCTATATTGTAACGAGTAATAATGAGCTGTTGAAGTATGATCAAAAGGGACAGCTACTTTTTCAATACAATAACCAACGACTGGGAGATATCACCTGGGTAGATGCTACTGATCCCTTCCATGTATTGCTTTTTTATCAAGAGTATTTTACAGCTATTATTTTAGATCGAACGTTGAATATTCTTGGGGAATATCAGTTGTTTGATTTGAATATCACAGATGTGAATGTGGTGGCAATGGCGAATGATAGCAATCTTTGGATTTTTGATGAGACTTCCGGGAAGCTGAAAATGATTAGTCAGACAGGTGAGATCGTTGAAGAAAGTCAGAATACAAGACTCTTGTTAGAAAAGAGTATTCAACCAGTTAACATTGTAGCTACAAATAATCGAATTTATATAAATGCTCCCGAATCGGGTATTTTAATTTTTGATAATTTTGGGACCTACCTCAAAACACTTCCCATCACAGAACTTGCCGATTTTCAAATAATTGACAATCAGTTGATCTATCAAAAAGGAACGAAGTTATTTTCCTTTCACCTCAAATCGCTATTGACCACTGAAATCCAGTTGCCATTCCAACTTGAACCAAAGGACCAATTGAAGATTCAAAAAGGTGTTTTGTTTCTACTAAAGGAGAAGAATTTACTTATCTATAAAATTTTCTAAAACTTTCCTCGAAGGGTAAAGATGAAGTTGCGGCCCGGAGCAGAAACGCCCGAGGCGAAGTGACGATAGTGAATATCCATGACGTTTTCTACGGCCAGATCAATACTGAATTTTTGACTAAAATCGTAAGAGGCGTAGAGATTGTAAGTAGTCCAGGCGTAAGTACCTTCGTATACTGGAGTATTATTTACAGTGTAGGCAATTCCTAATTCAGGATTGTCAGGAGTACCTGAACGGTCGATTTCCATTTCGCCTGTCTCTGAATTTTTACTAATCTTATTCACAGAATATTCATCAATAGATTTTGCAGCATTGTACTTTGCAACAGCCTCGAAGCGGAACTTCTTACCCTCGTAACCAAGACTGGTCTGGCCGTAAATTGGAGGAATATGTGCCATCGGAACCAAGGTGTCAATAACACCATTCTCAAATTGAACGCGACCCTTTGTATAACTCAAAGAAGAAGACAATCTCCATTTTTTTCCTAACTTCAAAAGTACATTTCCAGAGCCACCGTATATGAAACCATTATCTGCATTGAAATTTTGTTGAACATCGAAAAATTCTTCTTCCGAAGGAATCCACATAATGGTTTCCTGAGTTGGTGTGACACCTGCCTGCCTAACAATCACATCTTCCACAAGCGTGTAATAGCCTGTAGCACTGAGTTGCAAAGAGGTAGAATTAGGAGAACCAATTGTTTTTCCTAATGTTGCTTCCAAACTTTTAGAAAACTCTGGTTTTAAATCAGTATTTGGCAAAACGACATTTCCATCTTTGACACGCAACTTTGCGAAGTCATCAATATTAGGAGAACGGAACGCAGTAGAAGCCAATAACTGAACTTGCCAGTTGTCCGGCGTCATAAAAGTCAACCCGGCTCCGTATGTAAGAGCACTGTTAGAACTAGAAACACCGCTACTAGTATATTCCGCTGGCCAGTCAATCAATTCGCGATCAGACTCTTTATATTTTGCAAAAAGGTCAGTCAAGGAATATCTAGCTCCAATATTAAAGACGATCATAGAGTCCAAGCCTTTCCAACGGTAATTAATATAACCGGCATAACTAAGCATCGTACTGTAGTCACTTGGATAGCGAGTGAAAGTCTGTCGACGAACTTCTCCTGTTTCTACGTTTAGATCACCGGCCTCAGAAAAGACCTGATTGTAATTTCCATCTAAACCATAAGAGATCGTATTCTTTCCATTTTTATCCAACTCCTTATCGAAGTCTGCCGTTAAGGAATAGACCAGTACATCTTCCAAGTTAAAAGTCCTTCTATCTTTTCGGAACTTTCTACTCAAACGATCTTCTTCTATTAGTTGAAATGCACCAATAACGGTTGCTTTACTGTAGAGCAACTTAGGGGCAAAGGCTTTCATTTTAAGTGAAGTCATCAGACGTTTCTGCGGACCGTAATACCACTCTGCCCATTTCAGATTACGTGCACTATCCAGTGTGTCCAGTAAGTTGTCGTAACGTGGAATATTGCTGGAAGTAGAATATTGAAAATTACCAACGAAGTATAAACTCTCCTTTGGTTGGAATTTTATCTTTTGCAGAAAATCAATTTGGCTGTAGCCAGCTCCTTTTTGAATATTCGGATTACCAACTTCATTGACCTGATCAACACCATTAGTGGTAATGTAATAAGGACGCTTTCCAAAATCAGGATATTCATCTGGTCTTACACTTCCCGATTTCATATCTCCGAAATCAGAGTAACTGAAACTGGTCAACGAAGCCCATTTTTTTACACCATATTCGAAATCAAAGTGAGCGGTTTTTTCCAAGTTCGCACTAGAGAAGCGTGTGAATGCTTTGGCCTCTGCTAAGACTTCTGAGTCGCTGAAAGAAACACTTGGTTCTCTCGAACGGAAATGAACCACACCTCCCAGAGCCTCGCTACCATACATCAAAGAACCTGGCCCGTAAATGACTTCAACCTGTTCCAGCATAGAAGGGTCAACGGTAATTGCGTTTTGCAAATGACCATTTCTATAGATTGCATTGTTCAAACGAATGCCATCTAAAACAAGTAAAACTTTATTGGCCTCAAAGCCCCTCAAAATTGGACTACCTCCACCAGATTGTGATTTCTGAATATAGACATCGGCATGTTCACCTAGTACGTCTGCTGTAGTCTGTGAATTCCGGGAAGCAATTTGCTCTGCACTAATTCGATCAATAGTGTAAGGGAGTTCTTCCTCCGCAGCATCTGTACGTCCAACTACGACGACTCCTAGAATGATATTATCAGAATACATTCTGACCGTTCGATCACCTCGACGAACTTCTGAGTATAATTTTGTTGTAGAGTTATAACCTACGTAGTTAAAGTTGATGGGCTGACGATGCTCTAAGAGTGGAATAGCTACTTTTCCGTCGATATCTGTTTGTGCTACAAACTTATTATCATCTGTAAAAACAGATACAAAAGATAAAGGCTCTCTGGTATCACCATCTATTACCGTAATGGTGATTGGAGAAATATCGGCAGCGAAAATTGAATTGGAAAAGAAAAGAGAAGAAAAAATTAATAGGGAGACAAATAGGTTGTTAAACCGTTTATCGATGAAGGCTTGATGTAGTGTGTTTGTCTTTATAATAGTATTCACTTCTTGTCAGGCTTTGGGGAGTTTTATGGTAAAAGTAGTTCCCTGTTTAAGCACTGATTCTGAGACAAAGATCCTGCCAGAATGATAAGTTTCTATAATACGTTTTGCGAGTGAAAGGCCCAAGCCCCAGCCTCTTTTCTTTGTAGAATATCCGGGTTGGAATACGGTTTTAAATTTTGAAGGAGGTATACCTTCTCCAGTATCTGAGATGTTGATCACAACAAAGTCTTTTTCCTCATTTACCTGACAGCTGATCGTCCCAGTACCGCCCATAGAGTCGAGTGCATTACGCAATAGATTTTCAATAACCCAATCAAAAAGGTGCTTATTTATATTCACCATTTTATCACCATGAGCTAGACCTGGAAAATCAAAAGTAACTTTACGTGGAGAACGACGCTGCATATAGTTTCGACAAACTTCAACCTGCTCATATATATTCACCGGTTCTAATGTAGGCGCAGAACCGATCTTAGAAAAACGATCTGCGATGAGGTCCAGTCGTTTGACATCATTGGTTAGCTCTTGAAGAACTTCCTGGGTTGGCTCGTCATCTTCCCACATCATTTTCAGATGTTCTATCCAACCGATGATGGCGGAGATGGGCGTACCGAGTTGGTGTGCAGTTTCCTTAGCCATGCCTGCCCAGACTTGGTTTTGTTCAGAACGTCTCGCAGAGCTGAAGGCGAAGTAACCGATAGCAATGAAGGCTGCGATCAATAGCATTTGTACAATTGGAAAATATTTGAGTAAGCTAAGTAGGCGAGAATCTTCATAATACAATCTTTGGCTACCGCTGCTATACAAAGGTTCTTTGGCTGAGTCGATATAAGAAGCTAACTTTTCTTTTAAGAATACCATATTAGTATCTCTCCCGTTTCCATAATTTCTAGCACCGTCAATAATTCCAGTTTCGCTTACTAACAGCATTGGAATTGTAACATTAGATTCTAGCACTGCTGTATGTAATGTTATATCACAATTCATATCTGATTTTTCAAGCCGCTCTAAAGCCGTTTGCCAAATCTCCGCTTTACGTCGCTCTTCATCCGCTAGTTTGCCCGCTACATAATTGGTATACACCATAGAAATAACAATAATAACTACACCGGCTATTGCTAGGTACCATTTCCATTGAGATTTCTTGTCGTAGATATTCATAAGTGTTGCTTTTCGTCTGCGGG
Source organism: Saprospiraceae bacterium (assembly GCA_045105695.1). Classification (GTDB taxonomy): domain Bacteria; phylum Bacteroidota; class Bacteroidia; order Chitinophagales; family Saprospiraceae; genus CALGLS01. Next base: position 22,791 of record JBGCDT010000122.1, read on the forward strand.
TTGGTAAACAAAGTTGTGCAATTTTTCGTAAGATTCTGGATTGATCTGGAAGAAAACGGCACTTCGTTTCTTTGTAAAATTAATCATCAAATGTACGTAAATGTTTATAGATGTATTGTGTAGCTTTGGTTTGATTAATTGGCTACAAGTCGCGGGGAGATCAAATTTAGAAATACCTTTTTGCGTTTTAAATTTGAGAACAATTCATTGACTAAGATTAAAATTCAAATAACTACTTTTGCAACATGCAGAGAATGAACAAATACCTTTTTGCGCTATCGGTTTTACTACTTCCCTTTTTGGTAGAAGCACAGAAGAAGAAAAAAATACTTTTTTATGAATTGGATGTTCATGATGGTTTGTTTTTCCAACCCAACACCATTGATCCATACACTGGCTTAGCTTACGAAGAGTTCGAAAAAGGAAAGAAGAAAGCGCACATTCCAATAAAAAACGGAAAGATAAACGGAAAGGTAAAAGGCTGGGAAATGAACGGTGAAAAAGTCTACGAGGCAGAGTACGAAATGGGGACTATGGTTGGTACCGAAAAGCAATGGTACGCCACGGGTGCTAAAAAACTAACGATTAGCTACGTCGACGGTAAGCCAGATGGAGTCTGCACGGAATGGTTTAAAAACGGTTCGAAAAAGTCAGAGGGTTATTACACTAGAGGTAAAGAAGATGGCGATCATCACTGGTGGTACTCTACAGGTGACAAAGATCAATTGGTTCCATATAACATGGGAGTGGTCAACGGAAAGGTCATCAACTGGCATCGCAACGGCAACCTGAAATTAGAAAAAGAATACATAAACGGAGTCGAAGAAGGCATCACTGCAGAATACTTTGATAGTGGGTTACCAAAGTCCAGAGCAGAATTCAAAAATGATCAGCCCCACGGAGAGACTAAAATGTGGTCTCGTAAAGGACTGCTCTTAGGTATTCAAACTTTCGACAAAGGAGAACTGGTCAAAGACATCAACTATAGGAGCGGAAGTGTTCGATTGTCAGATGGATATTTACAAGTCTTTAATGAAAAGGAAAGTTTCTTTACTGTAGCATTAAAAGGAGAAGAGGTAAGACCGCTCAAGTCAATTGACATCGTTTATATTGTGGATGAAATGTTTTTGCAACTCTTTAATTACTCCACAAGCCTTTTCATTGATACACTGAATACAACTCAATCTGAAAAAGAAACCCTGGAACAATTTATCGAAAAAGAAGCTGCGCTGATTCGGGAGAAAACGGAATACGATATTCAAGTTCAGACAAAGTGGTTGAAAACAAAAGGAGGAAAAGATGCGCTCTACTGGTACTTCAAGTCTCCGTCTAGTGAAGACGAGGTACAAGAACCAAGAACAGTTCAGGAAGAACATTATGTATCTCTAATCTGCAACAAACAAATTCTCAACTGCTACGGAATTGTTACAAACTCAGACAAAAGAGAAAATGTAATAGCAATGTTAGAAAATCTAATCAATAATGTCGAAATTAAGCCCAAGCGGATTGATATTAATGAGATAAGTTTTTAGAAAGTAGTCTTTGATATTGATCTCTAGTGCCTTCTACCAGAAAAGTTAAAGAAGCTAAATAAATAAATATGCAACGTCTAATCCTAATTCTATGTACGATACTGCCCCTCGTCGGATTTGCCCAAGAGATTACCATCTCTGAAGAGATCTCTATTCGAAATGATAGAGCGTATGAATTGTTGGGACAACTGAAAGATCGATTTTTAGTTTTTCGAGATAAGCCCAATGAATTCACTATTCAGGCCTATGATCTAAATATGCGACTAAGCTGGGATAAAGAAATAAAGCTGGATGGAAAACGTACACAAGTGATTGGAACGGTAACTTTGGATGACCATTTCTATGTTTTTTATACCCATAAGAAAAAGAGTACTTACTATTTAAAAATGCATCAATATGATGCTGGAGCTTCACTGGTTGATTCTACTACAATATATGATTATGGCTCTCGCCCTTATGCACCAAGGCCGCAGATGGTACAGTCTGAAAACAAACAGAAGCTATTAATTCATGAATTTGAGCGGCAAGCTGAACTGAGTGCATTTTCTTACGACATTGAAGAGAATACGATACTTTGGAAGATGAATTTTAAACCCAGTGATTTCAACGTATACAGAGACATTTATCAATGGGTGTTCAATAATAAAGGCAATGGGTACTTTATTGTCGGACTAGATAATCGCAAGGCTCGAAAAGACAGCCACCATTTTAGAATTTATGAATGTAAAAAGGGAGGCGTTTCTCCTAGGGTTATTTCTGCCCCATTGAGTGAATTAACCTATGATATCAAATTTGCTTACGATAATGATAATGATAAACTCATAGGAGGTGGTTTGTACTCAGAAAAAAATAGAGGTAAGGCAAACGGCAGTTTTTATTTAAAAATAAATTTGGAAAACCCAGATGCCTCTTTATTGGACTATGCCGCCTTCGAACCTGACTTTATGAGCCAAGTGATGGAAGCTAAAGAAACACAAACACTGAAAGGAATAGATAATGTAACAGTCAAAAAAATAGTGCTACGTCAGGACGGCGGTATTTTGTTAGTAGCCGAATTGACTAAAGAATTTGAGCGCCGACTTGCAACGGCCAACAGGGGCTATGTAGGCACAGACGGCGGTCGATATATTGTAGACTATTACAATGATGATATGTTTATTATATCCATACATCCTGACGGTAGAAGACACTGGCAATCTATTCTTCACAAAAAACAATATTCACAGGACGACAATGCAGTATTTTCTTCTTTCTTTATGATGAAGACTCCATCTGTCCTTCGGTTTCTTTTTAATGATGATATTAAAAACGAAAATACAGTAAGTGAATATCTAGTCAATGGTTATGGAGAGTCAGATAGAAACAGCGTGATGAGTACAGAAAATCAGGATGTACAACTGCGTTTTCAAGATGCTTTACAGATTGATTCAGGAGATGTTATCATTCCAAGCGAAAGACGATATAGACTGCGATTAGTAAAATTAGAATTTTAATAAAGTCTTTTGGAATTAGGAATTTGATCTGTAGCGCGATTACTTCGCGATAACGAGAGACCAAAGACTACAAAAAATAACCTTTATAGTATGAATAATATGGACGGAAGAAATCTCATTGGATATCGATATTCTGCTTTAGCAAAAGAATACATGAACGCTATTAACCCAGAAACGCAAAAGCGATTGGACGGACAATTTTTTGCGGCAAGCCCGGAAGAGATAGATCAGGCAATGGAACTGGCAAGCACTGCTTTTGAAAGTTATAAAAATACAACTGGTCAGCAACGAGCGGATTTTTTAAATGCTATTGCAGAGGAGATCATGAGATTCGGTGATCGTTTGGTAGAGCGAGCAATGCAAGAGTCTGGTTTGCCGGAAGGTCGAATAAAAGGAGAGCGAGGGCGTACCATTAATCAGCTTAAATTATTCGCAAAAGTAGCTGCTGAAGGTTCGTGGGTTGAAGCGAGTATTGATACGGCAATGCCAGACCGCAAGCCAATTCCAAAAGCAGATATCCGTAAGATGTTAGTACCTGTTGGGCCAGTGGTTGTTTATACGGCAAGTAATTTCCCTTTAGCCTTCTCGACAGCTGGAGGAGATACGGCTTCCGCTCTAGCCTCTGGTTGTCCAGTAATAATAAAAGCCCATGAATCTCACCTTGGGACAAATGCAATGGTTTCTTATGCTATCCAACAAGCTGCTCATAAGACAGGAATGCCGGACGGTGTTTTTTCTTCTTTGAATGGTACAGGACCCAAACTTGGTCAGTACTTAGTAAAACATCCGGAGGTCAAATCTGTGGCCTTTACAGGTTCATTCCTAGCAGGCAAAGCGATTTATGATGCAGCTACAGAACGGAAAGTACCTATCCCCGTTTTTGCTGAAATGGGAAGTGTAAACCCTGTGGTTTTTCTACCAGAATTTTTGAATCAGAAAGCAGAAGAGCTGGCAAATCAATATGCCGGATCTGTGACTTTGGGAGTTGGCCAGTTTTGCACAAACCCTGGATTGTTGTTGGTGCAGGAAGGGAAAGCCGCAGATAGATTCCTACAGCATTTGGCGGAAGCGGTGAGTAAAAAACCAGAAGAGGTAATGCTCAACGAAGGAGTTTGTAAAAATTACTTTTCAGGAAGAGAAAAAATCTTAAATATTGCTGGGGTGAAATTAGAGGGAACTCAGGAGAGAGAGTCTGAAGGGTGGAGAGGCCAGCCAACAGTAGCCTCTGTAAGTGCTGCTGACTTTCTAGCAAATTATGAAGAACTTCAAAGCGAGGTTTTTGGTCCTTTCACATTGGTCGTGAAATGTTCTAACGTAGAGGCCTTTATCAAAGTGATTGCATCTCTGCATGGACAACTTACGGGGACGGTCATGGGGGCTGATGAAGAGATCGTTGCAAATAAAATTTTGATCTCTACCCTGCAAAATAAAGTGGGGCGACTATTATTCAATGGCGTTCCAACTGGTGTAGAGGTTTGTCACAGCATGCATCACGGAGGTCCTTATCCAGCGACAACGGATAGTCGTTTTACTTCTGTCGGAACGGATGCTATTAAAAGATTTGCTCGTCCCGTTGCTTTTCAGAATTGTCTGGAAGCCTTACTACCAGAGCCACTAAGAAGTAAAAACCCAACTAATATTTGGAGAACCATTAACGGAGAATGGACAAACAAAAATGGCTTGTCTTAATGGTAATTCCTACAGCCTTCGCTAGAGTTAAAGATTTAACGTGCAAATATTGTTATAAAATAGACCTTGTGAACGCTGTGGGATCAAAAACAAACCAGCTTTCTATGACACGACTTTGATCATGACTGTACGCCAGTTCAATTACTTGAAAAAAACAACACATGAATAGATCCACAATCCAGAGCAAAATAGTACCCTATCTTTTATTCCTCGGCACGCTTCTTTTCCTAGCGGCTTGTCGCGCTTCAGACTGCGGATGCCCTCAGTAGATCAGCTAAAACTAAATCTAATTCTTGGCGTTAGAGCAACAGATGTTTTATTACTATACTCTTTGTAGAACGATATGAGTCGTGTTTGGAAAATAGCAACGGTCTCAGGTATTCCCATTCAGATACACTGGTCATTCAGTTTTGTATTTCTGTGGATTGCTTATGAAGGGAATAAATATGGCTTGACTTGGGAAGAGACGCTTACATTTGGGTTGCTGCTAATGGGGCTTTTTGGTTGTGTTGTGTTGCATGAATTTGGTCACGCTTTAGCTGCACGTCGTTATGGTGTTTCGACAAAAGACATTACGCTTTCGCCAATAGGAGGAGTCGCACGATTAAATAAGTTACCAGAAAAACCAATACAGGAATTTGTTGTTGCCATCGCCGGGCCATTAGTAAATGTTTTAATCGCTTTACTAATAGCCATAACTTTTTTCATTCTTTCTAAACCCTTTTTCCCAGTACTTTCGACTAATCCAATTCTTTCCTTTAGCGATCCATCTAATTATTTTCAGTGGTTATTTTTTCTAAATTTGATACTGGCTATGTTTAATCTATTGCCTGCCTTTCCAATGGATGGTGGACGAATGGTTCGGGCATTATTATCCATGAAGTTAGGAAGGCTGAAAGCCACAAGAATTGCTTCTTTCATCGGAAGGCTGATTGCAATTGTATTGTTAGCAACAGCTATTTATAACTGGGATATACTTTTTGCTTTTGTAAGTTTATTTGTTTTTGTAATGGCATCTTATGAATATTACATGGTTCGACGTGAAGATGTTTTAAATAATAAAACCATCGCTGATGTGCCCGTAAATAGCTTTACTCCATTACGAGATAACGACTCAATGCGAGTTGCTATTGAAGCGTTTCAAAAAGGGAAAGAAACCAACTTTATTATCTTCAATGAAAGGGAAGAATTTTGCGGAGTACTTACAGAGATGAAAATTCAGAAAGCGATTGAAGGTGGGTTAGAAAGTGAACCTATCGAAAATAGTATTGATACGACTTACGGAGCAATATTATTAGATGATAAAATAAATGCTGCTTATCTTAGAATGAATGATACAACTTTTAGCATTCTACCGGTGTATGATTCTAACAAACTTATTGGTCTGATTGAGTTCAAACAACTAAGCGAATTTATTTCTAACAAGGTGCGCACGCCTTTCTCAATTTAAAGAAGTTCTAAAAATAAAAAAGTGCTTAGCCGTAAACAACGGCTAAGCACTTTTTTAGAAGGCAAAGATTAGATTACTCCTGTAATTTTGCTTTTACCAATGTGGAAATATCTTCTGACTCCACATAAAGTATGGCATTGTAATAACTGGAGTCAAAAATAAAATCGAATCCATTTTCCTTCCCTACTTGTTTTATGACTTCATCTACCCGGAGGAATATAGGCGAATAAAGGCTTTCTCTTTTTTTCAACATCTTTTGTTCGTCTTCTTGTCGGCGTGCGAAAATTTCTTTTTGTTCTCCTTCCAACTTAGCATATCTTTCTTCGGCTTCTTTTTTTGAGTATCGGCCTTCTGTATAGGCCGCTTCAAAATCTTTAGCTTTTATGTCTAACGCCTCTTGTAATTTATTGGTAGCAGCTATTAATTGATCACGATAGGTTACCAGTTCCTGATCAATTTGTTTTGCAGCTGGTAAGTCAGCTATAAATTTCTGAGAGTTAATATGCCCAAATTTCTGAGCAGTCACGGATGTGCTACTTAGAAATAAGAAAATAAAGGTAATACTGAGGAGTTGTACTGTTTTTATCATTTTGGATTGGTTAGTAAAACACAAAATTAATTGTGTATTTAAATTTATTAAAGTTAATGTCTATTTTTAACGAAAGGATTAGAGTCTTCGCTGTCAATAATACGCTGAGACTTGCTGATTTATTATCTAACAAAAACATACTTATTATGGGCTTATTTGATTTTATTAAAGGATTATTCGGTTCTGCTGCTGATGCAACTAGTAAAGCAACTGAAAGTGCAATGGACATGGCAAAGGATGCCAGTAAGGTTGCTTCAGATACAGTAGATGGTCTTGCAGACAAGGCAGGGGATTTAGCAGACGGTGCCGTAGACATGGCGGGTGATGCACTTTCAGGTGCAAAGGAAATGGCAGGTGATGTTTATGAAAAGGGAAGTGGTATGGCAGAGGGTGCAATGGACATGGCAAAAGATGCCGGAAACACCGTGTTAGAAAAAGCTGGTGATGCAGCAGAGCTAGCAAAAAATGCAGGAGCTAATGTCGTGGATAAAGCAGGAGATGCACTTTCAGGTGCGAAAGAAATGGCAGGTGACGCTTACGACAAAGCTAGTGACCTTGCCGGAGATGCGGTAGACAAAGCGAGTGAGTTAGCTGGTGATGCGGCAGATGCAGCAAAGACGGCAGGTTCGGTAGTCGTTGAAAAAGCGAGCGATGCAGCAACGGGTGCAAAAAACCTAGCAGGTGATGCAGTAGATAAAGCGAGTGAGCTAGCTGGTGATGCGGCAGATACAGCAAAGACGGCAGGTTCGGTAGTCGTTGAAAAAGCGAGCGATGCAGCAACGGGTGCAAAAAATCTAGCAGGTGATGCAGTGGATAAAGCGAGTGAGCTAGCCGGCGATGCGGCAGAT
>JBGCDT010000123.1:0-4506 GCA_045105695.1 Saprospiraceae bacterium
CCATTCCCACAACAATACCCCCGCCGCCTCAAATAAGCCTCCGTCAATACAAAAAGGCCGTCCTCCATGTAGAAGTCGACCCCTTGTTGTAGTGGTCGCGGAGGACCATCTTTATCTTTATCTTTTTTTCGCTTAGACACGTTGAGTGGTAAGTGAAGGAATTCGATTTTGCAACAAAGCAAACACCCCGAACATCAATCCGACATAAAACAGATCACCCGCTATAGTATTCCAGAAGAAAGGAATCGCAGCGGTGTAGCAAGCTATTAAACCAGCAGCCGTTTTAGCGTACATCGGGCCAGTGAGCCAGCTACCGAAGTTGGTCACCAAGAAGAAGATCATCGAAGAAGCCAAACTCGCTCCAATCAATGTTCCCAACTTCACTTTTTTCAAGACATTGAAACCCAATAGTATAATTAGCGCAAAGCTACCATACATCCAGTACCAACCTTCCGTGAATAAAGTAAAACCATTGTAGTACTCTGGGTAGACCATTGGCATGTACACATTATTGATGATGAGGTCAGAAAACCACATCGCAGCAAAAGGGATAATCAGCGCCAACCACTTTCTAGAGAAGTAAGCCGCTCCAAATAAACCGATACCTGCAATAGGAGTAAAGTTCGGAGGATGCGGAAGCAAACGGCTGAGTGCCGCCAGGGCGATAATAGCGATGATGATTCCAGTGCGAAGTTCTATCTTGTTGTTTGTCATTGTTTACAGATTTTAGAGTGCAAAATTAAGAAAATTATGCAAAACTGCGCTGTCTGCTTTGTATTTCTTAAATTGCTGATTCACTGTGTTTTAGCTTCTGTTCTTAATTTCCAATTACAGTTGTACAACTATGAAAAACCTTTCCATCGTTTCTGCGGACTTGGCTGATGTAACTTCTTTGCATCAACTCTTTATCGCTTGCACCAAATCCATGTTGGCCGCTGGCATCAAACAATGGCATTTTGATTATCCGACGGAGACCCACATTCGAGCGGATGTATTGGCGGAAGAAACTTTCGTCATCAAGGAGGGGAAAGACTGCCTGGCAACGATCACCCTAAATGATCAACAGGATGAGCAATATGAAAATATAAGCTGGCTCTATCATTCTGGAAAGGCGCTGGTGATTCATCGGTTGGCTGTTCATCCAAAGGCGCAGGGTAGGGGATTGGCCAAGCAACTCTGCCTTTTCGCTGAAGATTTTGCAAAAGCCCAACAATACGCTTACATACGCTTGGATGCTTATGCTGGGAATTCAGCTTCAAATGCTTTGTATGAAAAACTGGGTTATCGAAAGGCGGATGGCTTATGTCATTTTCATGGAAATGAGCTGCCGTTTAATTGCTGGGAGAAACTTGTTTAATGAAAATTAAAAAGCCTTCGGTCGTGAATGTGTTAACCACAAAGGACACGATGTTACACAAAGTTTTACACGTATATCGTAAAAAAAACTTTGTGCAACCTTGTGTCCTTCGTGGTAAAAAAATCACAAAAACGAGCGCACCAAAGACCAAAGACTAACTACTAAAGACTACACCTCTACTTCAATTTCAACACCTGATCATTCTCCCCCTCTGTGATATTCAGCACTGACTCATGCGCATTAATAAACTCCGTAAAAGTTCTATACCCATAGTTCCCCTCATCAAAACGATTGTCCAATCGGCGAATCATAGGTTTTAGCTGTGCCTTATAAACGAAGTCCGTATTGTATTGATTCAGCAAACGACGCATGGCAGTGACCAAGATCTTTTTTGTCTTTTTGATATCTCGTTTGCTCTTCAACTCGTCCAGTACTTTTTCAGAATTACTAGAAGCAGATTTTGCAATAATAGTTTTGTAGAATTTGAATTCCGTACAACCTTTGACGAAGTAGTCATTGGTCGTTGTTTCTAAACCAATACCGATGATGTATTTCCCACGTTGGCGAATTTTCTGAGCTACGCCGATGTAGTCGCTATCTCCTCCGAGAATGCAAAAGTGAGTCAGATGGGGGAAGGTATTAAGGTCTTCCAAAATATCGAGAGACATCCGAATGTCCGCTCCGTTTTTAGAATGGCTACCACGAGGATAGAGTTGTACTAAATCAAAACTATAGTTGAGAAAATCTTCTTTGTAGTTAGAAAAATTCGTCCAATCGGCATAGGCTTGATGAATACTGATGTCGCCATAAGAGGCGATGAATTCCATAATAGCTCTCACATCAATCACTCTAGGCTCCTGTTTGAATCGCTTCTTCGCAATTTTTTTATCAAGGTTCTTTACAGAAATATGAATGTTATCAAAGTCCCAGTAAACCGCTATTTTATTTTCAGAATCATTACTTGCCATATTATTTTCTTTATTAAGTGTTTGAAAGTCAGTGTTTTAAAAAGTCAATTTGACCTTTATTTCAAAGCATGCGCAATGTAAGCGTTTTAAGAGTGGATTCAAATTATATCAATGAATTTCCTAATGTATTGGATTTGCCAACAAGCATTCTTTATATTCGCTGCTCTAAAAAAAAGTTATCCAAGTGATTTTTATTGTTATGATTACTTAAGTAAAATTAAAGACCGCCGGTCAACCAGTCACCGGTTACCGCAAACCGACTCATTACTATGTTTCTACAACAAGTCAACCAAGGCAAAAACAACTGGTGGCGATGGCTACTTACCATCCTCTTCACCATCATCGGCTACGTCATCGGACAAGTCCCTTTATTCATCGTCATGACCAATGCCGTCACAAAATCCAATGATGGCGTTCTCGATTTGTTGGAAGTAGAAGAACTTGCGCAAAGCATGAATTTCGATGCTTACGGGATCAACCCTAATATGGTATTAGTCATGGTCCTCCTCATGTTCGTCTTCGCGATGTTGGGACTTTGGTTCGGAGTAGCAACCCTCCACAAGCGACCCTTCCGATCTTTGATTACGCCAATGAAAAACATCAACTGGTCGAAAATCTTTTTTGCTTTCGGACTTTGGACGTTCTTTTCCTTGGTTTTAGAAGGAGCCTCTTATCTGATGGATACGGAGAACTACATTTTCAATTTTGAGGCAGCGACCTTTTTTCCATTGCTGATCATTGCGTTGACACTACTTCCGATTCAGACCTCTTTCGAGGAAATATTTATGCGCGGATATTTGATGCAAGGCATGAGTAGCTGGGCGCCGATGCGATGGATTCCTTTAGTGTTGACCTCCGTCATCTTTGGTGGAATGCATATTATGAATCCTGAGGTGCGCGAATTTGGATTGGGAATTATGATGACCTATTATATGGGCGTCGGTCTGTTTTTAGGAATCATTACCTTAATGGACGACTCGCTCGAACTGGCCTTAGGCGTACACGCAGCGACCAATATCTTCGGAGCGCTATTCGTTACTTTCGAGAGTTCTGCGTTACAAACGCCAGCGATTTTCCGACTCAAAGAAGTTGATGTCACCTGGATGATACCTGTGTTCTTTATAGCGGCAGCAGCCTTCACTTTTATCTGTGCAAAAAAATATGGCTGGACCGATTGGAGCAATGTCTACGGACCCATTCAACATCCAAACAATAATGCAGAAACAGAACTTGCAGACAGCGGACTGTTGGATGATTCGTTATAATTGGGAGGTGAAGTTGAGTAAGAACATAGTTTTGTAAAAGCATTGTTTTTACTTTTTTTCAATGAAAAAGTAAAAGCAAAAATGATTAAGCTAGAGTTATGAACTTCTAATTTCAAAGAGCCGTCAGAGTAGAATAAAAATTATCGTCATTATCAAACTAGCTAACGAAGAGATTCAAATTTCGTAAAAAATAAAATTTATAAACCAAACATAAAAAATGTATCAATCAATCAAATCACTATTTTACCTCTCCCTGTTGCTAAGCACAGTAGGACTAAATGCTCAAACCGCCGACCGCTGGCAACAAGCAGTAGACTACACCATGAACATCGACATGGATGTGAAAAAACATCAGATGAAAGGAACCCAGAAATTGGTCTACACCAATAACTCTCCTGATGAACTTAATAAAGTTTTCTACCACCTATATTTCAACGCTTTCCAACCTGGCTCCATGATGGATGTGCGCAACATCACCCTCGGCGATTCTGATCCAAGAGTAGGCAGCCGCATTGGTAATCTAAAGGACAATGAAATCGGCTACCATAAGATCACTTCGCTTAAGCAAAACGGAAAAGATGTTTCTTACGAAGTGGTGGGAACTATTTTGGAAGTTACTCTAAATGAACCCATTAAACCTAACAGTAATGTTACGTTCGATATGGAGTTTAACTCTCAGGTGCCAGTACAGATCCGACGTTCAGGTAGAGACAACAAAGAAGGAATCTCTTATTCCATGTCTCAATGGTACCCAAAGTTGGCAGAGTATGACTACCAAGGCTGGCACGCCAATCCTTATATCGGAAGAGAATTCCACGCGGTGTGGATGCCGACGATGGCGAGCATGCAACGCGGCGAGCGATTCCGGGCCGGGCAGCCGCTGGATCGAACGCACTACCTGATTCGCGGCAGCGAT
>JBGCDT010000124.1:0-3228 GCA_045105695.1 Saprospiraceae bacterium
TATTACGCAACCTGTTACAAATGCAATGCCTTTAGAGTTGCCTATTACTTTTGATAATGCTAGTGTAGATTATGCATTTGGAGTATTTAATGGAGCTTCGTATGAAGTAGTTGATAATCCAGATTTAAATGGAACAAATTCAGTAGCTTCTAAAGTAGGAGCCATTACAAATTCAGGAGGCCAATTTGAGGGTGGTGCCTTTGCTTTAGGTACCGCAGTTGATTTTTCTGGCGATGACAAAGTTATTAAAATGAACTTTTGGTCTACGACTAGTCTTCCTGTTTTATTAAAATTTGAAGGTGGTGTTAACGATGAGCGTCAAACAGAAGTTGTTGTAAATCATGGCGGTACAGGTTGGGAAGAACTTACTTTTGATTTTGCATCAGATGCAATTAAGAGTTTCATAGATGGCAGTCAAGGCGTAGGGGAGGCATTTGTTCCAACTGGGCAATATGCAACAATGGTCATATTTGTTGATGGTCCAGGAACAGCTGCAGGTACTTTTTATATGGATGACATTTCACAAACAGGCCCAGCTCTTAAACTACCTATGACATTTGATCAACCGGGTGTTGGGTATCAAATGACAACTTTTAATGGAGCTTCTTATGAAGTTGTATCTAATCCAGATGCAAGTGGAGTAAACCCAACGGTTTCAAACGTAGGCGCTATTTCAAATTCTGGCGGACAGTTTGAAGGTGGTTTCTTTGTATTGGAAGAAGCAGTTGATTTTAGTGGAACTAATAAAACAATTTCAATGAAATTTTGGTCAACGGTTTCAGTTCCTATAATCGTAAAATTTGAAGGTGGCGCAAATGGCGAGCGTCAAACAGAAGTTGTTGCTACGCATGGTGGTTCAGGATGGGAAGTGTTAACTTTTGACTTTGGAAATGATGCTATAAAAAGTTTTATAGATGGTAGTCAAGGAGTAGGAGAAGCCTTTGTTCCAGATGGTCAGTACTTTAATTTAACCATGTTTGTAGATGGTCCTGGTACAACAGCAGGTACTTTCTATATTGATGATATTGAACAACAATAAAAATGCTACAATGATAAAAGCGTATAAAGTTTTATTTCTTTTTGGATGTTTAACATTTCTTTCTTCTTGTCAAGAAGAAGAACCAACATTGGAAACCCTTTTGGTGCCCGCCAATTTAGAAGTTGCTACAGAGGTAAGGGATGATCAAAGCGGTAATGTATCTGTTACGCCATCAGCAGAAAATGTACTAAGTTTTCAAGTGTTTTTTAATCCTGGTGATGATCCTGTATCTATCGCACCAGGCGAAACAGCTTCGTTTAGATATACTATTTCTGGGCAATATCAAGCACCAGTAACGGTGGTAGCTTACGGTGCAGGAGGAATAAGTTCAAGTACCACCGTATTCTTAGATATGGATGTTCGTCTTTTTATAGACCAAGAAACGCTGCAACAGATAGCAGGTGATGGAAGCAAAAGATGGGTTTGGAATAAAACAGAAGCAGGTCATTTTGGGGTAGGACCACTGACTAATTTCTTTCCTGAATTCTTTAGTGCAGGTCCAAATTCTTTAAATGATTGTTTGTATGATGATATTTTAATTTTTAGTTACGACGAAAACGACAATTATGGCTATGAACTTTTGCCAGGAGCAGATAATCTTAGTTTTATTAACTGGACAGATGTAAATCGCTTTTTCCCAGATGCCACTCCTCAACAGTTTAATGATGAGTGTAGAGACATTACAGATCAGGTACCTTTTCAAACCGCCTTTAGTATTTTAGATAATGAAGATGGTAGCCGTACACTTGATGTTGGAGGCAGTTTTGTTAGTTATTTTGCAGTAGTTCCAGGGCAATATCAAATCGTTGAACTTACTGCCAATAAATTAGTTTTACGTGGTATTAGCCAGCCTTTTAATGGAGACGATCCATTAGCATGGTATAGTACTTTTGTTCCAGAAAGTCTAAATGCAGAACCAGATGCACTTGATTTGAATTTTGACACTTTAACTTGGTCAGATGAATTTGAGGTGGATGGTGCGCCTAATCCAGAATTTTGGAATTATGATTTAGGTACAGGGGATAATGGTTGGGGAAATAATGAATCTCAAACGTATACAGACAGTCCTGAGAATGTAATTGTTGAAGATGGTGTTTTAAAAATAACAGCAATTGCAGAAGAATTGAATGGCAGTTCGTATACTTCTTCAAGAATTCAAACCTATCAAAAATTTGAATTCACCTATGGTAGGGTAGAAGCCCGGGCAAAATTACCAACAGGTGGAGGTACTTGGCCAGCTATTTGGACGCTGGGTGCAGATTTTGAAACCAATATTTGGCCAGCAGCAGGTGAAATTGATATCATGGAGCATGTTGGTAACCAACAAGACCAGATTTTTGGTACTACACATGACCCTTCCGCTTTTGCAGGGAATGCTAGAAGTGTAGAAACAACTGTGCCTGGTGCATCAGATGATTTTCATGTATATGCTATGGAATGGACACCTACTGAAATTAGTTTTTTTGTAGATGATGTCATGTTTGGTTCAGTTTCTAATGATTCCTCTAGACCATTCGATAAAGATTTCTTTTTTATAATGAATGTGGCAATGGGAGGTACTTTTGGAGGAGCAATAGATCCTTCTTTTACATCGTCTACAATGGAAGTTGATTACATAAGATTATATCAATAAAGTAGAAGGTAATAAATAGGCTAAAGGTTCAATACAAGCCAGTATTTAAATATGCTGGTTTTTTTATCGGAGGATATGAGTAAAACGAAAATGGAATATGTAGAAGTAAACGGAGAGAACTATTACAAAATCAATAATTGTAATGGTATGCGTCCTTTTTTTATGAGTATTGTAAGCGACTCTAATCATTGGTTATTCATATCTAGTAACGGTGGACTTACAGCAGGAAGGAAAAACAATGAATACGCGTTGTTTCCTTACTATACTGACGACAAAATAACTGAATCTTTTGAAACAACTGGAAGTAAATCAATTTATAGTGTTACTATAAAAGGCGTGAACCACGTTTGGGAGCCATTTTCTGACCAATACAAAGGAGTCTATGCTTTTTCTAGAAATTTATATAAAAATGAATATGGTAATAAGGTCATTTTTGAAGAAATAAATCATGATTTAGGATTGCGCTACCAATGTGAATGGAATTCTAGCAATGAATATGGCTTTGTTAAAAAAAGTACGTTATTTAACGAATCTACAGAAGAATTAATTGTAAAAG
>JBGCDT010000125.1:0-6648 GCA_045105695.1 Saprospiraceae bacterium
GGTCTCGCCGGTGATGATTTCAGAACTGATGCTATGTTCGCCATCGTTGAAATCGCCCGTGACCATGACGGGATTGCCGGCCTCCAATTCGGCCACGATGGCGCGGCGCAACACCCAGGCCTCGGCCATCCGGCGCAGGGCAGAGCGCAAGCCGCCCAAGGCTCGGCCGACCGGGTCGTAGCGGGTCAGGTCAATCTCGGGAGGGGCGCCTCCGTCTGCGGGCGCGACGAATTCGCCGAGCTTGGACTTGAGATGGCAGGTGAACACCGTCACCACATGCTCCCCCACGGGCACGCGCACCTTGAGGATCGGGCGGCTGAGCCGGGTCAGCCGGAAATTGCCGCCACCCGCGTCCCCCATCGGCCCAAAATCAATATCGACCGGTTCGGTCAGGTCCTGAATGACCTCGGGCGTTCCGACAAACCCCATGCGCGACAGGATCGCGACGCCGGGACGTCGTCGCCCTGGACCTGCGTCATTCACATTTGGGGCAAAGGCCAGCGATGCATCGGTATAGGGGCGGTAGGCCAGTTTTCGGAAAATGGCGCGGCGGTGATAGCGTGTCTTCTCGGACGGGATGTGGTTGGCATTGTCCACCTGACCGCGCGCGTCCGCTTCCGCGATCACGCCGCGCAGCGCGGCCTCTTCGAAAATTTCCTGAAAGCAGTCGATGCCAGCGTCCATTGCCTTCCCCTAGCGTAAAATTGCCTTCCAGTCGCATCCAATTCTATCTCATGCAACCAACTCAGGTTCACGCCTAGTGCCTTAATAACTGCTTCCTTCCTCGTCCAGTAGAAATAAAACCTTGCTAACGGATCTGTCGCTCCCTGAATGTCCAGCCATTCCTGCTCCGTAAAATAATTTACAAAATCACTTAATTCAATATCCGACCGCACCTCTATGTCAATCCCTATCGGCCCCTCCGTAGAAAGGACACAAACCACCTGATGAGCTGAATGAGAGATATTAAACCAAAGACCTTCCATCTCCGGTTTTCCATTCTCTTGATAAGTCATCTTAGATAAGTCATCGCTCATTCCTAATTCACGAAGTCCTTTTTGCAAAAGTAATCTTCCTACAACAAAGTTGTAAGCATCCTTAGGGAAACGAAAACGTAAAGCTCTTTTTTCAATCTCTTTGGGAAGGTCTTTGTACAGCGATTCCAGAGGATTGCCAGCGATGTACTGCGTTGTATTTGCGTGATAGACTTTATGCATTGACGTTTTTAATCTAACAGTTTTTCGATTGTTAAAGCAAAGATCGTAAAATCTCTAGGCAAAACGCTGTAATAACAAGTATCAATTCTAAATCTATTTTAATTTACTAAGCAAGGGATTGGACAAAATAATGAGTATTTTGGAGACCAAGGAGAATCGAAAAAGAGGACACAATAGGTTATTTACTATTTTGAATAATTGCTCAAATAATAGTATTCGTATAAAAAAGATTAAATTTAGGGCGTAATCATTTCTATAAAAATATAAGTTTGAAAACGCTCAATCAATGCTAAAGCACATCACTATATTATTCCTCCTTCTCTTTCCGCTCTTGTCCATCGGACAAAGCCCTGAATTATCTGATAAAATATATTACGGCGCGAATATCTCCTTAGGGACAAGCTCTTTCAGTACTTTGAATAAAAGAAGTTTTGCGCCATTATTTGAAATAGGTGGATTTATTAATTCAAAAGCTACAGAGACAATCAGTTTTAACTTTAGCTTAAACTTAAGTTTATTTGCCGAACATTCTCGAGAATATAATAATGAATTCATTCTCAATAATTTAAATAATTTGCTAGACTCTGTTATTTCGGTAAACAGTGGTTCTTACAAACATGAAGTTGCAATGATTTCAGTTCCCCTACGAATAGAGCATATTTTTGATAAAAATAAAAATCTAGGATTTTTTTGCGGCGTTACGCCAAGGTTTCGTTTATACGATAATATGAGTGAAGAACGCACCACTACTCAGAAGAACAGGTACACTGATACTATTATTTCTCAAACTAATTATTCAGAAGAAAACCTCAAACATAGGTTTTTCAAATTAGATGTTTTACACTTTGGAGTTTTGTACAAAATTAATAAATGGAAAATTTCAGCTTTTTTAGGTAACGGTGATTTTATATTTAAAAACACGAGAGACCATTCTAATTGGCAGCGACTTGATTTTCAACTGGAGCTTAGTTACCAAATTAATTAGTCACTAAATTGACTGTAATTTTTAAACATTTAAATATGTACCGAATATTATTTATTTTCTTTTTATTGCTATTAAAAAGTCAGGGTCAAAAAAGTATTAAGGCTTATTCTAATTTTCAATTTCATAAATCTCAAGAACTCCCGAGGCACTTTGATGATAGAACGAACAGCGGTTTTAGATATACAGGTCTCACCTTTGCTTACCGTAAAATCAGTACTAATGGATTATTAGTGCAAATAGAACCAAAATTAATTTATCAGAATAAAAGCGATCAATATGAAAGACTAGAAACAGGAATTCGTTTTGAGATAGGTGGAGCTATTAAAAAACCAATATTTAAAATCCTTCATGTAAGAATTGGTAAATTTGTAAGAGCCTTTTATTTGAATGAACAAATAGAAGCAGGGATAATAAGAGCTGGCAGTTTTCCAACTAGAAATAATATTGGTGGTTTTGCATTTGGTCCTTTCATAGCCTTTGAAGTAAAATTAGGCAAACGCTTTTACATCGAAGCCAATGCCGCCTATACTGGAGTAAGTATATATGTAGACTATAGTTATAGAGAAGACCCAAGGCTAACGGAACAACAACGCAGGATAGGTGGTTTTGATTTGGACTCTTACAGCGAACGATTTTTTCGACTTGGGTTTGGGATGAATTTGTAATAAACCAGAAAAAAGTAGAAATGTCACCTGACTCACAATTATAAAAAGGTGTACTTAATGAATGCGAATAATTTCGAAGTGATTATTTATGATTTCGGACTAGAACTAAACCTAGCGTGTTTCCTCTGTAGTGTTTTGGTCGACACACTTTTTGTATACCTGAGAGAAAAAGAATTCTCACCGCGATTTTTAGAAATCACAGCGCGAACTTTTTCTTCAAGCTCAAAGCCAGAAGTTTCCACTGTTTTTTATTGCCCAACCAATGATCCACCGCTAAGCTTCAGAGAACCCGGCCTTATTTCTTTTAGCTTGTCAGGAAGACATAGTCCTTCTTGGTGGAGCACTGCTTCATTTTCCGTTAAGAACAAAATACTGTTTGAGCCAAAACTGAAAATATACCCACTCCATTTTGAGCCTAAAAAATAAACCACTCAAAAACCTATAAATATATTCGCTACAACTAAACAATATTCGTTTTCACAAGTTATAATAGCATTACTATCATAAACGATAGTTTTTATTTTACATTTAAGTGCTTTGCGCTTGCGTGCATTAACCATTAAAACGAGTAATCATGAAAAACACCATCCTTTTCCTCGCCACTATCTTCATCCTTCAATCAAGTACATTAGTCTTTGGACAAAATAATACAGTACAAAAAGAAATAAAGATGGATCAAATTCATCAAATTGATCAACTATCTGCTGAAATGATGAGCTTATTTAGAATGGTCATGGAAGATGCTAGTTCATTTTATAGCAATGGCGAACTACCTTTCGCAATGGATAACCCTGCTGGAAATTTAGAATATCAAAGTTTAGAAATTACAATTGAAATAGTTTTCACAGATGAGAACAGTCCTTCGAGTTGGGAAACACCCGCTTTCAATTCAGTAGCCTATAATGATATGCTTTCTGCTCAAAGTAACAGATTCTTTGATCTATTTCATTCTATAAATATAAACACAGCTGATAAATTGGAGTTGGCTATTCTAAATTCCTTTGCTAATAATGGCACAGTTCGAAATGTCATTGGGCAAGATATCACATCTATTATCCAGCAGTCAAACACAACGGTCTGGTTTGAATTAGAAGCTAACGATTGGGATACAGCTGTACCAAAGCCAATTCCAGCCACTTCTTCTTCAGTTGGAGAATGGCAATTTAATGTTGGGGCTGGACTCAGCAGTTATTATTAAAATAGCTGTAACTGTTCAGCTATTATCAGAGTCTTGGGCTGCAATTTGGAGTTGCGGTTCAAGTTAACCAGGGAAACTTGAACCGCAACGGGTAGGTTGCAGCCCAAGCCAATAAAGCTGCAAACCGCTGAATAGTTACAAATATCTTAAGTACCGTTAACTAGTAAATAGAGATTAGAGGTTCAACAGGTGTTGAACCTCTAATCTCTATTTTTACTTTACACCCTTCTAGAATTCTGTCTTCAAAAGTTCAACACTATTAGAACAAAAAAAATAAATTCCACCATTTATATACGAATTATAAAATATTTCCATTTCTTTGTGGTACGCTCGAAACAAAAATATTACCGCAGGTGTTAACCTAGTATATTTGAACTCAATAAAAAGCCTTGCTGACAAAAGAACGCATCATATCCGTAGCCAACAAACTCTTCATCCACCAAGGAGTGAAGGCCGTTACTATGGACAAGATCGTCAAAGAGCTACACACTTCTAAGCGTACGATTTACAATCACTTCAACGATAAAATCCAACTCCTGTCTGCCTGCCTAGCCGTCTACCACGCAAAGGTCAAAGCAGAAAACGAAGAGATCATCGCCTCCTCCGAAAACGCCATCGAAGCCATGGGCTACCTCCACCAAAAGATCGTTCAGCGGTCCCATCAGGTGAACCCTAACTTCTTCAGCGACATCCTGCACTACTACCCAGGACTCTTACACAAGTCGTATAGAAACACGGGAAACTTCGCACACAAACAATTGGTCGAACTCGCAGAATGGGGAATCAGAGACGGATTATTTAGAGATGACTTAGATGTGGATGTCGTCGGTAGAACAGTATTAACACTACTGAAATTACTAAAAGACAACGACACCTTTCCAATAGAAGAATACAGCAAAGAACGCCTCACCTTCGGAATTATGGTTCCATACCTCAGAGGACTTTGCACCACTAAAGGAATGAAGCTATTACAAGAACAAGAAGAATTGTACAGAATAATAATATAATAATTGGTGTCCGGTTACCGGTTGCCGGTGACCGGATACCCAAATAAAAATAATGAATATTAATTCCTCCTTAAAGAAAACTCCAATCGCTGTCATCGGCCTGTCTTCCATATTTGCAGACGCGAAGAACATCGAAGAGTTTTGGAACAACATCATTACTGGAAAGGATAGCATAAAGGAAGTTCCAAACAACCGCTGGCCAATCGAGGATTACTACGATCCTGATATGTCTGCGCCTGATAAAACCTACTGTAAGGTCGGTGGCTTCATGCCGGAAGTGGATTTCAATCCAATGGAATTCGGACTTCCGCCAAACATTCTGGAAGTAACCGATGCGAGTCAGTTGCTGGGTTTAGTAGCTGCGCGTGATGCTTTTATTGATGCAGGTTATGACCCAAAATCTTCTGATAAATTTTCTAAAGAACTTCGTGAAAAAACGGGTGTATTGCTAGGTGTTGGTGGTGGACAGAAATTAATTACGCCGCTCATCGCTCGTTTGCAATATCCAATTTGGGAGAAGGCACTAAGAGCTTCTGGCGTTAGTGAAGCCGACATTCCGCGCATCGTCGATAAAATGAAAAAAGCTTACGTCGGTTGGAATGAAAACTCTTTCCCAGGTCTTTTAGGAAACGTAATCTCAGGAAGAATCACCAATCGTTTCGACCTTGGAGGAATCAACTCTGTAGTCGATGCTGCTTGTGCCGCTTCTCTCTCTGCCATCAAAATGGCGCTGAGCGAGTTGGTCGAAGGCCGCTCTGATATGATGCTCACCGGAGGAGTCGATACCGACAATTCTCCGTTCATGTATATGTCTTTTAGTAAGACTCCTGCTTTCTCAAAATCTGGAAAAATCAGTCCATTCGCAGATGCTGCCGACGGTATGTTGATCGGTGAAGGAATTGGAATGTTGGTCCTCAAAAGATTACGCGATGCGCAAAGAGATGGCGACCGTATTTATAGTGTTATAAAAGGTGTGGGTGCTTCTTCTGACGGACGTTTCAAATCTGTTTACGCACCTCGTCCTTCTGGCCAGGCACTCGCTATGAGACGTGCATATGAGGATGCTGGCTATGAGCCAAAAACAGTTGGTTTGATCGAAGCGCATGGTACAGGTACTGGCGCAGGTGATCCTACCGAGTTCACTTCTATGGACATGGTTTTCAGTGCCGACAATCCGAAGAAACACCACATTGCCTTGGGTTCTGTGAAGTCTCAAATTGGTCATACCAAAGCGGCCGCTGGTGCTGCGGGCATGGTTAAAGCAGCCTTGGCATTGCACCACAAAGTATTGCCACCAACTATTAATGTAGACAAACCGAATTCTAAATTTAACAACTTTGAGGAGTCTTCTATTTACATAAATACAGAGGCTAGACCTTGGCTGAAAGAGGAGAATCCAAGACGTACTGGTTGTAGTGCTTTTGGTTTTGGAGGGATCAATGTTCACATCACAATGGAGGAATACGATGCGGACAAAGCATTGGAATATCGCCTTCACCAGCCTTACAAAACAATACTCTTACAAGCGACTTCTGCCAATGAGCTGCTGATCGAATGTCAGTCCATTTTAAATAAC
>JBGCDT010000126.1:0-4905 GCA_045105695.1 Saprospiraceae bacterium
ATGCTGCTATGAATTATAAGCTGAGTATTTTATTTAGAGATTTGCTAATCATCAGTGGATTGGCCGCTGGGTTTTCTATGTTGCGAACAAATAAAGTGGCTTTCTTAGTAATGGGTTTTGCCTCTGCAATTGTTTACCAAATGTATTTTAAAGAGAAATTAGTACAGACATTTGCGGTAGCTCCTACCCTCTCGGAAAATACCATTAGCATCAATTCGGAAGGTTTAGACAAAGACGGAGAACTATTGTTAGAAATAGCGGAAGGCCATCGTACAGGAGAGTTGAATGATTTGATTCTAAAATACGATTTGACACTAAGTCCAGCTTTTGAAATGGCAGATGAGCAAGCAACTGAGTTGGATGATTATTGGTTGGTAGACATTCCGACCAAGTATGAAAAAGATCGTTTGACAATCATTTCTGCTTTACAGCAAAAAGCTAACATCGTAGATTATGTAGAAGAGAATGAAACGATTTCTGTCAGCCCACTCAAGGCAAATCCAACACGCCGCAATCCTACCGATTACAAAATGAATGATCCTGAGCTTCAAAAACAATGGGGCTTCAAAGAAACTGGCGTTGCAGATTTCTACCAAACCATTCGCAGTAAAAAAATAACACCTAAGCAAAAAGCACACATCTTCATTCTCGATACAGGTGTCGATGGAAAGCATGAGGACCTCGCTGCTAATTACGAAAGCATTCGATCAAAATACGACTCCGATCCCATTGGTCACGGAACGCACTGCGCAGGAATTGCGGCTGCTGTTTCCAACAACGGAATTGGCGTTGCGTCTTTAGCAATGGACAACTCCTTTGTAAAAGTCAGTAGCATCAAAGTCTTAAATAACTTTGGAGGAGGCACCCAAAGAATGATCGTCAATGGCATCCTGGAAGCAGCCGATAAAGGGGCAGATGTAATCTCTATGTCGCTGGGTGGAGCGACTAAAGACACAAAGCAAAAAGCATATTCAGAAGCCGTTGCTTACGCCAATAAAAAGGGAGCTATCGTTGTTGTAGCAGCAGGTAATAATAATGGAGATGCAAAATTTATTGCTCCAGCAAATGCTAAGGGCGTCATCACAGTAGCTGCCGTAGACACCTTGTTAGGGAAAGCGTCCTTCTCCAATGTTGTCAATAATATCGAAATGGGGATTGCCGCTCCAGGTGTGAATATTTACTCCACTATTCCTAAAAATAAATATGCTTCTTTCAATGGTACTTCTATGGCAACTCCTTACGTAGCAGGATTGTTAGGAATTATGAAAAGTCTGAATCCTGAACTGACAACGGCCGAAGCTTACAAGCTACTGAACACTACGGGTAAGGACATCAAGGATGGGAAGCAGACAGGTCGTGTGGTGCAACCTGCTGGGGTATTGAAGTCTATCTTGCAATTGAAATAATTATCTAGCTGCTTAGTGCTGGGTTCTAAAAGTAATCCTTTTGCTAGGCTTATGCGCTACTTCAATTAGCTCAATCACTATTCTTTTAAAATGCTTTCAATTTTCTTCAGTTCTTTTTTAGTGAACTGAAGATTTTCAACTGCCTTCACATTATCTATCATCTGCTTTGGCGTACTGACTCCTACGAGAACAGAGGTGACTCGGTCGTCTTTTAACAACCATGCTATTGCCATCTGCGCAAGGCTTTGCCCTCTTTGTTTCGCTATTTTATTAAGCTGTTTTACTTTAGTTAATTTAGCTTTAGTGATGTGCGATTTATTCAGGTATCGAGCATCTTTTACCGCTCTGGAATCTTTGGGTAATCCTTTCAGATATTTATCGGTTAGTATCCCCTGATTGAGAGGCGAAAAGGCGATGGCTCCCATTCCTTGATTTTCTAATTCATCCAGTAATTTGTTTTCCACCCAGCGGTCCATCATATTGTAGCGTGGTTGATGAATGAGCAACTTAGTTCCCATCTTCTTAAGGATCTTGCTGGCCTTGCGGGTAAGGTCTGCCGGGTAGGTAGATATTCCAACGTAAAGCGCCTTCCCTTGCTGAACGATTTGATGCAAAGCTCCCATGGTCTCTTCCAAGGGTGTATCTGGATCAGGACAGTGATGATAGAAAATATCAACATAATCTAAACCCATTCTTTTCAAACTTTGATCTAAGCTGGCAATCAAATATTTACGCGAACCATAGTTTCCATATGGGCCTTCCCACATATCATAACCTGCTTTTGTAGAGATGATGAGTTCATCACGATAAACTTGAAAATCGTTTTTAAAGATTCTACCGAAAGTAGACTCTGCCGTTCCATAAGGCGGTCCATAATTATTAGCTAAATCAAAATGAGTTACGCCATGATCGAAAGCAGTTCTTAGCAGATTTGTCGCATTGGAAAAATCATCAGCTAGTCCGAAGTTGTGCCATAAACCTATGGAAATGGCGGGAAGCAAAAGTCCGCTTTTTCCACAACGACGGTAGGTCATTTTTTGGTAGCGGTCTGGGGCGGCTTGGTAGGTGGAGATTAGGTCTGGCTTGCTCATGTCGATTTTGTGTTGAATTTTTACTGCAACAGCGCAAAGGTTAGCGGAGTAATTATTAATACGTCAATGTCGTGCTACGATAAACGCGCAGTTAAAAGTAACAGTTTGAGTTAATACTTAAAACACCTAGCCTCCTTTACTCTTCTTACTTTTTCTATTCTGAATCTTATCCCCTCTCGTCTGCGACTTCTTATATTTCTTTGCCAATTCTCTTCGGTATTTTCCAGGCTGATTTACTTTTGAATTTTTCTCACTCTTCTCATGGAAAGCACCTCCACCAGTATCGTCTTTTTTCTTTCTGACATTTCTGTTGTGATCTTTGTGTCCGGGTTTTACAGGACGTTCTTCGGGGGTAAGTTGCGTTTCGATTTCTACCTCTTCTGGAAATGCCATCACTGGAATTTCATAATTCATTAAATCTTCAATCGCTTCTTTTGCTGGAATTTCTTTTTCTGTATAAAAAAGGATGGATTTCCCTTCCTGTTCTGCACGACCGGTACGACCAATTCTGTGCATATAGTTCTCTGGGAAACTGGGTGTGTCGATATTAATGACATGGGTAATTCGATCTAGGTCAAGTCCACGGGCCATGACATCTGTTGCTACCAGGATTCGGTTTTTCCCTTGGTTGAATTGCTCGATGGAGCGGATACGATAGTTCTGTGTTTTGTTAGAATGAATGATGGCCATCTCAGAACTAAAGGCAGGTTCTAGTACTGCAAAAAGCCGATCTGCATTCTTTTTCGAAGAAACGAAAACGAGGACTTTTGCATACTCCGTTTTGTCTTGTATCAGATGCGCCAACAGATTTACTTTCGTATAAAAATTACGAACTGGATAACTCTGCTGAGTGATATTATCCAATGGCGTACCGCTGACGGCAATCTGAATTTTTATCGGCTTATAAAAAAAATCTTTGATTAGCTCATCTACTTCGTCGGTCATCGTTGCAGAGAACATGATGTTCTGTCGTCGTTCTGGAAGCAACTCAAAGATATTAGTCAACTGAAAAATAAAACCCAAATCCAGCATCACATCCACCTCATCAATGACCAATTGCTTTATGGATTTCATAGAAAATGCTCTACGTAAACCAAGGTCATAAAATCGCCCAGGTGTACCGACGACGATATCCACCCCTTGCGCAACTTTCTGTCCTTGCGTATTGATATTCGTTCCACCATAAACACCGACCACTCGAATGGAAATATACTGTGTCAACTTCTCAATCTCTTCCACGACCTGCAAAACCAACTCTCTGGTCGGAACCAAAATCGCTACACGTGGAGCCATTTGCTTGGAGAATTTCAGATCATTTAAAATCGGCAGTAAGTAGGCAAAGGTTTTCCCAGTACCCGTTTGGGCGATACCAACGATGTTAGATCCAGAGCGGACAACGGAGAAGGATTCCTGCTGAATCGGAGTCGGAGTTTCAAAGCCGAGTTCGTCTACAGCGTTTTGTAAGTGTTTTGTTAGGTTTAAGTCCTGGAAGGTTGTTGACATTCTTATTTATTGTTTGGTGGCTGGGCGAAAAAAGAATTCTCACCGCAACTTTAGAAGTTGCAGCGCGAACTTTTTTCAACGTCAGAGCGCCTTTTTAATTTTCATTCAAATTTTCATTTTCTTTCCCCGAAGGTCTGTATTTCTCTTTGAGTCCTTGTAAGAAGTATCTCAGAAACTGATCCTGACATTCTCGGTATTGACGCTGTTCTGGATTTCGAAAGAGGGCTGTGACTTCTGGTTTGCTGACGTGGGCGCGTACCAATAGGTAGATGTCAAGGATGTCTTCTACTTTTAGGTTCAGAGCGATTTTTAGTTTTCTGAAAATGATATTGTTGTTGAGTTCTCTTTCTGCGACGGGTGGTGGGCCTTCCCTCTTTCCGCGCTTGGAGATGATTAAGCCGTTTAGGAAAGAGGCGAACTGATGGTCGGTCAATCGGCGGAAGCTAGGGTCATCGTCCTTCTTTAGCCAATCTGAAATTTGTGCTCTGGAAGATTCTAGTTGTCCGAGTGCGAAGAGCTTCATCATCTTATCGTCTGATAGGTTGAAGGTGTAGCGGAGGCGGCGGAGGATATGGTTGTTTGTCAATGTGTATGTTTTTGAAGGGCGAAGGTAGGGTTTTCTTAGAAGTCTATGAAGGACTGTTTTGTAATTCAATAAAGGTAATGATTGTGGTTCAAATAATTTAAGCAAGAAAATCACTTCATCCTCTATTCTTAAAAGATTAGATAAAAGACAGTGCACCTTATTTGATTATATTTTGTAATCATAATAGTTATTTCCTATATTGCGCCTAAGTTCTGTAATTAAGCTCTTTATGAACCCACATCTTTAATAATGAACCCAATTGACTCCATCAGTAAGACTAGTGTGCAATTGCTCCTTTCTGAGCCATTCTATGGTCATT
>JBGCDT010000127.1:0-10362 GCA_045105695.1 Saprospiraceae bacterium
AGACGCAAAAAAGTGTGGTGTAGCTGAATGGGCAGATAGAACAGCCTACTTATCCATCCTATCATCCTCATCCACCTCAATAAAAAATATCAATAAAAAATATCAATAAAAAATCTTAACCAGTAATAATACCATCATGAAATATTTATCAATCTTTTTATTAGCCATTTTTGGCCTCAACGTAAATGCAACGGCACAAGAAGATGCCATCAACAAGTACTTCTCACAATATGTAGACGACCAGGATTTTTCCATTGTTTACATCAGTGCAAAAATGTTTGAAATGCTTGGAAAACTCGATACCGATAATATGGAGGACAAGGAAACCCAGGCCGTTATGGAAGTCGTAAAAGATATGCGCGGACTTAGAATTTTAATGACGGAAAAAGAACCCATGAAATTCTATGACCAAGCTTTAAAAACCATAAATACCAATGGCTATGAACAACTCATGAAAGTACGAACAGAAGATGAAAACGTACAGTTTTTAGTAAAAGAAAACGGAGATGTGATCAGGGAATTGTTACTGCTGGTTGGTGAAGTGGATGAGTTTGTGATGATTAGTTTTATTGGAAATATTCATCTGGATAGTATTTCGAAACTAGGAAAAGTACTTGATGTAGAAGGTGCTGAGCATTTGGAAAAACTGGAAGAAAAGGATAAGCAAAAAGTAGATAAGACTTACTAAGTATTTGAATAGTAGTAGTTTAAGTATCTTTTCAACCCTTAAATAATCAAAAATGAATCATAAAATATCAGTTCTTATCGCAGTCATATTATTTCCTTTGCTGGCCGCAGCACAATCTCCGTCCATTAATCAATTCTATCGAAAACATAAGAGAGACGATGGTGCCATCAACGCGACACTACCAGGTTGGGTTATCAAATTGGGTGTCGGAATAGCAAGACCTTTTGTGGATGACGAAGAAATTAAAGTGGGATTGCGAATGACTCGTAAAGTTAGAAAAGCTAAATTTTTAGTAATGGAAGAGGAGAGTCGAATCAGTCAAGGAGAATATATGCAATTGGTCAGAGCGGTTAAAAAAGATCGTTATGAAGAGTTGGTTCAGATACGAGATGAGGGAGAGAACGTAGCTATTTTTGCTAGAGAGAAAAAAGACTACATCAGCCGATTATTGATTTTGGTTAGAGAAGAGGATTCCTTCGTTTTGCTCAGTTTGAAAACCAAACTAAAACCGAAACACATCAATAAAGCCATCAATGATATTCTTGAATTACAAAAAGAGAAAAAAGAAAATAAAGTAGTGGATGATGAAAGTCCAGTGACCTAATTAATTTAAATTAAAATGTAAATAAAAAGGCCTTCTTTCGCTTTTAGAATTTATGATTAGATGTGGTGAAGGAGAGAGCTACAGCCTCTAATGAAGTAACCCAATTTTTTTTAAAAAAAACTAACAATGAAAAATACAATTATAACAATACTCTTACAAGTATTTCTTTTTACTAGCTTGACTGCCCAATCCAATTCCATAGAAAATTTCTACAACCAGTATGCCAGTGAAGAAAACGCCACAAATGTCACCATCAAAGGCTGGTTATTAGATTTGGCAACGAACTTCACCACTGACGACGAATCAAAAGAAGTACTCTCTAAGATCACCAAACTCCGTGTCCTTCTGATGGAGGATGGCAATCCCGTTACCCGAAGCGATTTTAAGGAATTGAAAAAGAGCATTCGAAAAGACAACTTTGAAGAATTAATGAAAATCAGAGACGAAGGAAGCTATGTCGATTTTTATGTTCGAGAAGAAGGAGAGGACATTACCAATATTCTGATGCTGGTGAATGATGAAGATGAATTCGTGCTACTCTCCTTAGAAGGACTAATGAAATGGGAAGATCTCAAGAACATCAATATTGATACAGATGGCGCTGAGCATTTTGAAAAAATTAAGAAAAAGGAAATTCCGAGAGCTTAATTAATTAAAATGATAATTTGAGTAAAAATTAAGATGCCTTCGATCGGATCCGGACTAAGCAAAAAGAAACAACCCCCTCGCTTAATTACAACTCTTACTGAACTAAATTCTATGAACTAACCTACCTTTCCCGAGATAAACTAAAGAAACTAAAATCAATACCTATATTTGCTAAACCCATTACCCAATCGTAATGGGTTTATTCATTTAGTAAACTCAGGGTCACTTAAATTATGAAAAAGTCCAACAAACTGCTGGTCACCTTAGCCGGGTTTTTTATCTGTAATGCTCTCGTTGCTGAATTTATAGGTGTAAAGATCTTTGCTCTAGAAGACACTTTCGGTTGGCAACCGATGAACTGGAATCTTTTTGGGGAAGAAGGCTCGTTGCAATTTACAGCAGGGGTACTCCTTTGGCCAATTGTGTTTATAATGACCGACGTGATCAATGAATACTTCGGACAAAAGGGCGTTCGAGTACTTTCATTCCTTGCAGCGGCATTAATAAGTTATGCCTTTCTGATGGTTTATTTAGCTATTGGTTTGGCCCCCGCAGATTGGTGGGTTGGCAGTAGCAGTGAACAAGGGGTTCCCGATATGCAAGCTGCTTATCGCAATATTTTTGGACAAAGTAATTGGATCATCGTTGGTTCTTTAGTCGCTTTTTTAGTGGGGCAGTTGGTGGATGCCTGGGTATTTCATAAAGTCCGAGCTAGGATGGGGGAGAAAGCTATTTGGATTCGGGCGACCCTATCTACAGTGGTTTCCCAACTGATCGACAGTTACATTGTTCTTTACATCGCCTTTGTGATTGGGCCTCAGCAATGGCCTATGAATCGCTTCTTTGCTATTGGGACAGTGAATTATGGTTATAAGGTTTTGATGGCGATTCTATTGATTCCGATGTTGTATTTGGTGCATTATATCATTGATAATTATTTAGGGAAAGCGGAGGCAGAGCGTTTGCGGAAAGAGGCATTCAATTAATAAAAGAATTGTTTTTTGAGTAATGGTTTACCAAACTTCAGGAGAATAATAATATTGGGATTTATTCAAATTTAAAAATGTACGAGTTAATTAAAAATACTGCTAAAAGAATTATTCCTAAATCTTTTTTAAAAAGGAATGAAGGTTTTTTTCGCTCTTTAGTCGCTTTGAAATATCGTGGCGATAAATTCGAATGTAACGTTTGTGGTTTTCACCTAAATCAATTTGTTCAATTATCAAATATTAATGAAAAGCTTTGTCCAAATTGTGGCAGTCTTCCAAGAACACGCAGATTAACAAAAATTTTATTTTCTGAAATTAATGTAGAAAATAAAAACATTCTTCATTTTTCTCCTCCAAACGCATTGAAGAAAAAAATCAAAAAAATAAATCCAGAAGGCTATGTTACCACGGATTACATGGATGAATTTGAAGCAGATAAAAAATTGGACATCACCAACATAGGTGAACCAAATCATTCTTATGACCTGATTATTTGTTATCACGTATTAGAACATATAGAAGAAGATAGAAAAGCAATGGCAGAGTTGTTCCGAATTTTAAAACCCAATGGTTTGGTACTTATACAAACACCATTTAAGTCTGGTCAAATTTATGAAAATAAGGACATAAAAACGCCTGAAGATCGACTGAAGCATTTTGGTCAGGATGACCATGTTCGGATCTACTCTGTTGAAGGTTTGGTCGAACGATTGGAACAGAATGGTTTTCATTTGGGCGTTCGACAGTTTGAAGAAGAAGAGGTGTACTTTGGGCTGAAGAAAGGAGAAGTTATTCTGTTTGCGAATAAGAGGTAGTTGCTTTTTTATTACTGCTAAAGTATGTTCATTAATAAGTGTTTGTCAAATCTAATCATACAAT
Organism: Saprospiraceae bacterium; assembly: GCA_045105695.1. Taxonomy (GTDB): domain Bacteria; phylum Bacteroidota; class Bacteroidia; order Chitinophagales; family Saprospiraceae; genus CALGLS01. The sequence goes on from JBGCDT010000127.1 coordinate 3,809, forward strand.
CCTTATATTTGCCCCTCAAAAATACAATCATGCAAAAAAAATACAGACTCCTAATTAGCCTAAAGCAATACCTTGTTTTATTTGCTCTTTTAGTAATGACCCTTAGTTGTAATAACCAAGAAGAACCAACGCCAAAGTTGCCAAGCCCTAATTCAACAGAATCAGAATTAGGTACTATCAATTTTAAGGTGACTGGTACAGATGAAGCGCAACCCTACTTTGAGAAGGGATTATTATTGTTGCACAGTTTTGAATATGAAGATGCCCGCACTGAATTTGTAAAAGCACAAGAGATTGACTCTACTTTCGCAATGGCTTACTGGGGAGAAGCGATGACTTATAATCATTCGCTTTGGCAACGCCAGGAAAAAGAAAAAGCACTAGCTACTCTGACCAAATTTGCCTCAGACTCCACCAACAGAGTTGCTTTGATAAAAACAGAATTAGAACGAGATTTCTTTTCCGCGATTGAATTGTTGTATGGCGAAGGAACAAAGTACGACCGTGATGTCGCTTATCGTGATTTCATGGAAAGCTTAAGTGAAAAATATCCAAATAATCATGAGGTAGCTGCCTTTTATGCTATTTCTATTTTGGGTGCAACTCGTAATGGAAGAGATGATGCAATGGATGGAAAGACAGCCAGAGTTGCGCAAAGCATCATCAATGAAAATCCAAACCATCCGGGAGCGTTACATTATTTAATTCATTCGTATGACGATCCAGAGCATGCGCATCTAGCCAGTTTTGCAGCAGATAGTTATGCGAAGGTTGCTCCCTCCGCAGCACATGCTTTGCATATGCCTTCCCATATTTATGTTGCTTTAGGAAAATGGGATGAGGTCGTGACTTCTAACATTGCTTCCTGGAATGCCAGTGTTAATAGAAAAAACAAAATGGAACTAGAAACCGATGCCCTCAGTTTTCATGCTTTGAATTGGATGCAGTATGCTTTTCTCCAAAGAGGAGAAGTTGAATCGGCAACAAAGGTTTTGGAAGATATGAAACGCTACGCAAAGGAAAGTCCGACCAAAGTAGCTCAGTCTTATCTGCTATCTATGAAGGGCGCTCATCTTGTAGAAACGAATACTTGGAATGGGAGTCTTGCAACCTTTAATTTACCGGTTTCTGAATTAAATCTGACTAAAAGAGGAGGCCACGCCTTTTTGGAAGGAATGATAGCTTACCACAAAAAAGACAAAGATCAACTCAGAAAGATAATCGGCGAAATGACCAATGATAGAACCAAAGCAATGGTCAACCTAGGAGATGGTACATTCGCTATGTGTAGCGCAGGAGGCTTTGCTAATAAACCTGCCAACCAATTGGACATAGATATGGTACACGTCATGGAAATGGAATTGGAAGCTTATGCTGCAACGCTTGATAATAATACTGAAAAAGCTGAAGAGTGGTTTGAGGAAGCGACTAAATTAGATGAAACCTTGAAATACTCTTTTGGGCCACCAATTATATTGAAACCAGTTCATGAGGCTTACGGAGAATGGTTGTTAGAAAATAAAAAGCTAGAAAAGGCTTTGCTTGTTTTTGAAAAATCATTAGATCGGCATCCTGGGCGTTTGTTGTCTTTGCAGGGGAAAAAGAAAGCTGCCGAATTACTTAAAAATAAGAATGCAATGACTGAAGCAGAGGAAGAATTAGAAGTTAATTTAGCAAAAAAGAAAAGGGATGTTATTTTGTGATGGAAGTTTGGGCTTATTAATTTAATTATCAAGAATCTCTAAATAAAAGCACGTTATCCTAAACTCTGAATAACGTGCTTTTCACTTATTAGATATGATTCCCTTATCGAGCTGGAATGACTGCAACCTCCTCTTTATGCATCTCAACAACAATCAATACCGCTAAACCATTCGCTAAATAGAAAGCTAAATCTATTCCTTCAAATCCTAAAAGGAAGGGTACAATTACAAAGGTCAATCCAACCAAAAAATCAACAATCAAGTGAAACTTATAGCTTACGACTTTAAATAGACCAGTTTCATGGTCCGTTAAGAGTGTAAGAAAAAATGCTGCAACTCCTGTTATGACAGATAGATAGAACGCAACTGGGTTAGAGATTCCTAATTGCAAAAGAAAAGGTAAACCTATTAATGCTAAAGCAACAGGATAATCAATAAATGCGTGAATTTTTTGAGTGATAAATCTCATGATTTTGATTTTTGTTAAAAGTTTGTGGGGAAGTATTTCCCTTTGTGTACAATGCAAAGATGCGAGAGATGGAGGCCTCGTTATAGGGTCAGATTTCCCTTAGAAGAGTAGATTCTTCCTTTCGAGATTTTGGATAGACTTTTTTGGAAATAGAAGGATGGATGCTATGTGTAGTTTCTGCGTGGAGGCAAATATTTCAGGTGTATTTAACCATATTGAAAATTAATAATCTATCTCTCTTCGTCAAAAGCCAGCATTTCTAAGCATTTCTAGAACCTCTCCAATCTCCAATCCCATATATATCCATTTTTCGTACTATATTTGCAGTACCTAATCCCGACTTAAAATTTCTTTGAACATTTCTGTGTGAAAGCAAGGCTTTTGACTAAATCTAGCTTGTTTTTTGTCTTTACCAAGAGGTAGAGAAATAGCACAGTTTTTTACCGAAGATCTAATAATCATCACATGAACATCCGCACCATCGCACTGGTATTTTTACCACTATTCCTGTTTTTTATTGCTTGTGAGAATCCGCAGTCTGAACGAGACGAGGAGATAGAAGAAGAGGAAGAGGAATTTGATTCCTCTGAAGAAGCCATGAATCACAAACAGTTGCCTTTCGACCTTTCTTCTTTTCAAAGAGCATATCCGGATAAAACTTTTGATGTCCGTGGATACAAGTCTGCATTCACAGATGCTATTGCGAAATCGAATTCCAGAAGCGTAACAGCTCCTGATGGTTTCGATACGGACTGGACCACGCAGGGCCCTGGTAACGCAGGTGCCAGAATCAATATCATAGAAATTGACCCCAATGACGACGACGTAATCTATATCGGGTTCAGCGGTGGTGGTATTTTCAAAACAACTAATGACGGAGATAGCTGGGCTCCAATTTTTGACGATCAACCATACTTAAGCATTGGTGCGATTGAAGTAGATCCAAATAATTCTAACACCGTGTTTGCGGGAACTGGTGATCCAAATATCACAGGTTATCCTTTCATTGGGAATGGGGTTTATAAAAGTTTGGATGGTGGAGATACCTGGACTCAATCGGGTTTGTCAAATACAGGAGTCGTTTCTGAAATCATCATAGATCCAACTAATTCTAACATTATATACACGGCAACTATGGGTAATCCATTTGCCTACACCAATGACCGGGGTTTATACAAAAGTACAGATGGCGGATCTTCTTGGACACAGATTCTATTCGTCAATGATCACGCAGGTATTATTGATATTGCCATGAACCCAGATGATACGGATATTATCTATGCAACTGGTTGGGATAGAATCAGAACGAATCAGGAATCTATTGCTTCAGGTGATGGAGGACGTATCTTTCGTTCAGAAGATGGCGGTAGTTCTTGGGAAACGTTGGATGATGGTTTGCCAATTAAGAATCTGAGTCGCTCTAGTATTGCGATTTCACCAGATGATCCAGATGTTTTATATGCTTCTATTGTCGACTCGACCTATTTCCCACATGGAATTTATAAATCAGAGGATGGTGGAGATTCCTGGGATGCAGTAACAGAGGGTAATTCTGATAATGGACTGATAAACCCACTGAGCAATTTCGGTTGGTATTTCGGTAGAATATTCGTGAATCCAACGGATGACGACAGAGCTTATCTCTGCGGAGTGAGACTTTGGTCTACGGCAAACAGCGGAAGTGGCTGGTCAGTTTTACCTCCAACTAGCGGAGAAAGTGCGCCTCACGTAGACAATCATTACATCGCTTTCAATAGCAATGGCGATTTATATCTGGCAACGGATGGTGGTCTATATAAAAACCCTAACAATACTTCTACATGGTTAGACATTGAAGATATTCCAGCGACTCAGGTTTATCGAGTGGCTTATAATCCTCATGAAACAGATACTTATTATGGCGGTTGTCAAGACAATGGAACGCAGGCTGGTAATGCTGCTGGAATAGCAAATTGGGATAGAGTATTTGGAGCAGATGGTTTCCAAGCAGTATTTCATCCAACCAATCCTGATACATTTTATTTTGAAACACAGAATGGAAACATCTGGCGAACGAATGGTAATGGAGGATTCTTTTCTTATGACACTGGTATCAATAACTCGGATCGAAAAAATTGGGATATGCCATACATGATGAGTGCGCATGAGTCAGAAACGCTTTACGCTGGGACACATAGAATGTATCGCCATGATCCTTCGAGTAGTCCTGCTTGGTATCCGATTAGTAATCACTTAACAGACGGAAATATTTATGGAAGTGCATATCATACGATCAGTGCTTTGCACGAATCACCTGTAGATGCAAGTGTTCTTTATGCAGGAACGACGGATGGAAACGTCTGGCGATCTACAAACACGGGTAGCTCTTGGACAAATATAACTGGTGGTTTACCAAACCGTTACGTGACCTGTATCAAGGCAGATCCGAATAATCCAAATGATGTTTATGTTTCTCATAGTGGATATAAATACAATGAAGAAATCGATCACATTCACTATTCCTCAGACCAAGGAACGACCTGGACAGATATCAGTGGAGATTTACCTCAGATGGGAATTAACCACATTGAGGTCATGCCGAACAACAATGGTAATGTCATCTTCGTCGCTACAGATGCAGGAGTTTATGCGACCTTGAATGGAGGGAATTCCTGGGATCGTTTAGGTACTGGTTTTCCTTTTGTAACGACCTATGATTTGGATTTGAATGTAGCTAATAATTTGTTGATAGCTGGAACATTTGGACGCTCCATTTTGACCTTTCCTTTGGATAGCATTGGTGTTTCTTTTACGCCACCGCCACCGCCACCGTCTGCGGATATAGCAGGGAATATCTTTACTTACTATGGTGATCCGGTCGGAAATGTGGAAGTAGAACAATCTGGTAGTCCGTCTAACACAGATATTACAGATGAGTTGGGTAATTATGAATTCAGTGATATCCCAACTGGGCAAGAGGTTGAAATTACACCTTACAAAAACGACAATCCCGAAAACGGCCTAAGTGGCTTTGATGTAATAAAAATCCAGCGTCATATTCTAAGAATAGATACGCTGAATCCTTATCAAATTATCGCTTCGGATATCAATAGTAGTGGATCAGTAACCAGTTATGATCTAATTCTTCTAACAAAATTGATTTTGGATATTGATTCTGTTTTTAGCAGCAATACTTCCTGGCGGTTTGTGAGAGCAACTCATAATTTTGCAGATACACTTTTTCCTTTTCCATATCCAGAAGTATACAACTTTGATCCTTTAATGAGCAATCAATCTGCCGTTGATTTTATAGGTATCAAAATTGGGGATGTCACAGAAGATGCTGACGGAAATGCATTGTTAGAAGCAGACTCCAGAAATTACGATGGTACGCTTTCGATGAAACTTCAGGATAAAATATTCAAAAAAGGAGAGCTTGTAAATGTATTGTTATCTGTTGAAGACTTCAATGAGATTCTAGGTTATCAAATGACTTTGAAATACGATGACAAAGTATTGGGTTTTCAATCTACGGAGAGTAAAGATTTAGCAAACGTTGGTGTTCAGGATTTTGGTAAAAGATATATTGATAGTGGATTTTTGACTACAATTTGGACGAACGCTACAGCTGTAGAAAGTTCAGATGAGACAGAGTTATTCCAAGTTCAGTTTTTAGCGAAAGCAGATGGTAAATTGAGTGAAGTTTTGGAAGTAAACAATAAGCATACGCGCTCTGAAGTTTATCGCGGCTTAGATGAAGTTTTAAATATTGAATTCGACTGGGCTCCAGCTAAAACATTAACAACTGAGGAAGCTACTGTCAATGAAATAATACTTCAGCAAAACGTTCCGAACCCAGTTAGAAACGTAACCAGTACTTCTGTTGCTTTTTCACTTCCAGCAGCGATGCAAGCAAGCTTTGAATTGTACAACACAAATGGTGAAATGATCTGGTCGCAGAATCAGCAATATGATAAAGGACAGCATCAAATCGAATTGCCTTCTAAACTTTTTGGCGAAAGTGGTATTTACTTATATCAACTTAAAACCAAAAACGGCTTTACATGTACCAAAAGAATATTGTATCTGGATTAAGTATTTTTCTATTTGTAATTGCATTGTTATGCAATTGTTCAACGACACAAAAAATCAAAGGCAATCCAGCTCTACCTGGATTCAATCTTCAAAACTCTGACAAAAAAGCAATAGCCATCGCTGATGAGGTGATGGCTGCCATGGGTGGCCGACAAGCTTGGGAGGACACCCGATATCTGCACTGGAACTTCTTCGGTGCTCGAACTCTGGACTGGGACAAAAAACTAGGTCGCGTCCGTATCGAATCTAAGAAAGACAACTTCAAAGCTATTGTCTACCTCAACGAAGACAAGGGACAGATCATAAAA
>JBGCDT010000128.1:0-3795 GCA_045105695.1 Saprospiraceae bacterium
CTAAAAAGCATACGGAACTCACGCTTCGTAAAACCAAATTCGGTTAAAAAATCATTCTTAACTTTAAATAAAAATGGTGGTTAAGAGCCGTACGTTTTTCTAGCTGCCGACCGTTAGGCACAATGAGAAAATAGCGAAATGTATTCAACCTTCTGCGATATGTGTAAGTTCGTCTGACAGAACAAGTAGAACTTTGTACTATCAAAAAACTTAAAGAATAGTGCAATGGAAAACTACATCAGACAAGCATCAGAAGTAAAAGGAAATACCACAGCGTTCACGGAAATAATAATTAAGGCCACTCCTGAAGTTGTAAGAGCAAAGTTCTTAGATTTCAAAAAATGGGGAGAGTGGAATACTGTATTCCCAAAAATAGAAGTAAAAAAGGGTGATATCAACAACTTAGATACTAAGCCAACTCTTGGTCTTGTTCTTAACTTCGGTCGAAAAAACGACCCTGCACCAGCACCAACTAATCCAAGAATATACGAAAACAGTCCTGAGGTATTTAACTGGGGTTTTAAATGGGGAGTATTAACTGCAGAACATGTACATATTTTTGAACCCATTAATGGTGGGAAAAACACTCGGTTTATTAACTATGAAAAAATGAGTGGACTTATGAAAGGTCTAGTTATGAAACCTGAAATGAGGGATAACATGATAGCTAAATACAACACGATGAACTTAGCCTTCAAAAACGTATGTGAATCCCAATAATTAGATAATAAAAAAGAAATATGGAAGACATTTATCGAATAAAAAGCATTTCTGAAGTACACCAGATGTTTGCTATAAATAGTCCTAAGCATCCATTAATTACCATAATTAGAAAATGGCCTCAGATTGATTTTGACTTTGGAAAGGTAAAACTAACAAGTGATCTTTATCTCCTTTCTATGAAAGGAAAAATGAAAGGAACAGCTTTTCAATATGGTAAAAACACGTACGATTTTGATGATGGAACACTTGTCTTTTTAGCTCCAAATCAAGTAGCATCTTTTGCAGATCCAATAGAGGAACTTGATGATTCGGGCTGGACAATTCTGTTTCATCCAGATTTGATTCGTAAATCTGAACTAGGAAAAACAATCAAAAACTATTCATTCTTTAATTATGAAACAAATGAAGCCTTGCATCTTTCTGATAAGGAAAAGCAGTCTCTTTTTGAGTTGGTAAAAAAAATAGATTTAGAGCTAAATCAAAATATAGATAAGCACTCCCAAGATATAATTATTCAAAACCTTGAAAGCATCTTAAAATATAGCAACCGCTATTACGATAGGCAGTTCTACACGAGAACGAACCAAAATAAAGACTTCGTGAGTAAATTCGAACAATACTTGCAAAGCTATTTTTCATCATCAGATTTATCTGAAATTGGTATCCCCTCAATTAGACAATGTGGTGAAGCCATGAATATGTCAGGTTCTTATTTAAGTGACTTATTGAAAATTGAAACAGGGAGTAGTGCCAAGGACCATATTCATTCTTATTTGATCGAGAAAGCAAAAACTGCATTACTAAATTCAACTTCAACAGTTAGTGAAATAGCTTTTAGCCTAGGCTTTGTTTACCCTCAGCATTTTAGTAAATTATTCAAAACAAAAACAGGAATAAGCCCTTCGAAATATAGAGTTATGAATTAAAATACGTGCCTAACACGTCCTACAAACAATGCGGATTTTTCGCTTCGGAAAATCACTTTTGAATTAACAAATTCTATTCCTATCTTCGAGAAAACAACCTTGGTAGCGAACCGCACTGTGCGTAGCCCCAAACGTTAGTGACAATCAAAGCATAACACATCCTGAGATGAATAATTATTACAGTATGAAACTTCTTGCGATATTCTTTCTTTTGTGTTTTACCCAAACATCATTTAGTCAAGAAGATACCTTGTGGGTAAGAGGAGAGCTCCAAGATGACGTAATTCAAAACGTTGGCTGCGGAGTGGCAATACTATCCTTCCCAGGGAAAATAAAGATTGAAGAGTATAGTGATACAACATACTACAATAAAGAAATCATGGTACTTTTCATTTGTCCAAGTGATTTTGGAAATGATGAATTAATCGGAGGGAAAATGTATGAAATCGTTTTATCTTCTAATGAGGAAAATTCTTATGGAACTTTAGTACAAAACACCATGATTCGAGAACAGTTTACGCAACTTAAAGAATTTAATGATGGTAATGTGGTTTGGGCGGTTGAATGGAAGAGAGTTAAAGAATGAATAGAGAGCAATCTCAAACCGTTTTTTATTTTAACCAACTTCTTGGTCATCGTTAAGAGAATGAGATATCTGCAGCTACTCATGTATAAATTCCTTCGTCTTTTACTCAACCAATCAACCTTTTCGAGTTTTCCATTTTGGCTCACTCGAACTATTCCCTCATTCACTCGAAAATTACCTGGATTCGCCATTAATAATTTCGAAGCAGTTTATTCACACCTAAATTGGTCAATATGTTTAACGAGCTCGTGTAGTGAAATGCAACTCCCTAAGTGAATCAATCATTTTACACAAATCGAAGTAGTTCCAACAATTAATTATTAACCAAATATTCATAGTATGAAAAACGCAATTTTTTTATTTTTTATCACCTGTTCTTTTCTCTCGTACTCTCAAGACGTGGATGCCAAATTGAAAACAATGTTTAAGGATTATCAAGCCTTAACTGCTAGCAAACTAGTTACCAGAAAAAGAGCAATAAACTTTTTGGAACAGCGACAATGGTCATCTAGTTCGGATTTACCCAAAAACGCACAATACAAAATAGCAACCTTGAAATTGAAAGAAGAGGTCAAAGTGTTGTTTATTCTTTCAGGGGACAACTTACGCCTGATTACAGATCGAGATGTTGTGGCTTTTGATGACGCACCGCCAGTAAATAATCCAGAGCCAACACCAGATCCAATCCCAAGACCGAAACCAGATCCGACTCCGACTCCAACTCCCGATCCAGATCCGAAACCAACACCAACACCGGAACCAGAAGACCCAGAAGACGACGATGATCATGCTGAGGTTGAGGTCATAATGTGTTGCGGAGTACTGATAGAATGTGTGCGAAACGACTGCGATTGTGATGAATCAGATTGTCCAGACAAAGAAGGAGAGAACAAACTTTTCTTCGAGACCTTAACAGTTCAACAATTCTAATGATGCATTGAGCGTTTCGTTAAATTGAGACAATTACAATTAAAAAGACATGAAGCGTTTTCACTTCATGTCTTTTTTGCATACGTTAATTCGCAATGAGAATCGTAAAAAGTATCAATTCAGAAAATATTGATCATTCAACCTAACAGCCAGTAAATCCTGTGGCATCAAATGTTGTTTCTACAGATCCTTTATGTTTCTGTTTGTCAACCTTTCCGTTAATTTCAAGCTTTAACTTGATATTTGTTCCATTTCGTTTTGGACTGCAATATTGGAACAAGTAATAACTATTTGCTTCGTCGGATACACGTTGGGCAATTTTGGCAAATGTTTCATTTAATTTTGATGGGTTTTTTGCAAATGCAAAGCCATTTACTCCGATCTCTTTTAGAACATTTTTATCAATTTCGTCTCCAAGTCCAATTGTCAAAAATTTAGTGTTCCCATTACTGCTTCCAATAGAGGACAAAGCATCCTCTTGAGTATTCCATGCTGCTTGATCTGTACCGTCCGTGAAGATTACAATAGCAGAAGAATTAATAATTCCTTGATTTTGATAAAGTGCAGCGTTAGCATCAGATATCGCTACAGATTGCATTACTGCTCCGTTAAGGTTGGTTGATGGATCAG
>JBGCDT010000129.1:0-8977 GCA_045105695.1 Saprospiraceae bacterium
ACCATAACAATAGATTATGATAGACCTTCTGCTGTTCGGTTAGTTGACTTGGATAACGATAATGATTTAGACGTCCTTTTTTCAACTCAATACTACACAAATCTATGGTGTGGAGCGATTGAGAATACAGATGGGCAAGGAAACTTTGGTTTCGTTCAGCCCATTTCAGCGGGTAGTCAATCCTTTGGAATTGTTAATCATGCTACAGTAAACTATGCAGACTTTAATGGGGATGGCAAAACAGATGCTATGGCACTTTCTGGCTATAACGATAAAATGGTATGGTTTCAAAATTTATTGGGTTATCCGTCTATTTCTGGAAACTGTTTTATTGATTATAATGAAAATCAAATTAAAGATCCGGATGAAGTGGGTTGGTTCAGTCAACGGGTTAATTTATCATCTAATTCACTCAGTAATTTTTCTACCACCGACGGTTATTATCGCTTTGTCGTAAATGATGGGGACTATGTTGTTTCTGCTCCTCCTGAAGAAAATTGGTATTTGACCACCAGTCCTGAAAACTATTCAGTTACGGTTCAAGATGCCCAGGGTGCGGCTAATTTAGATTTTGGATTTGCACCGAATGAGATTTTTAGTGAAGTTGAACCGAGTACCTCTTCGACCTTTACCAGATGTGGTTTTATTTCTATGTTTTGGCTTAATTATACGAACACCGGGACTAATTTTGACTCTGGTTTTATTAGCTTTCAGTTTGATGAATTGACCACATTCGTTGAAGCTGACATCCAACCAGATTCGATAGATAACAATACTTTGTTTTGGAATTATAACAATCTGCCACCGACCTTCAACGAAAAAATACGGATTCAACTTCAAATGCCTGATGTTGACTTTATTGGAGATACTGTTTCTTTTGAAGCTAGATCGTTTATTGTTGATGATACTGGAGATGCGGTTTTATCCAAAATTGATAATTATCAATCCGTCATCAATTGTGCTTATGATCCAAATGATAAATTAGTTGTTCCCTCAGGCTTTACTCAAGAGAAACTTACATTATTTGAAGATGAGTTGGAATATACTATTCGATTTCAAAATACGGGTACAGACACTGCTTTTACCGTCAATATCAAAGACCAATTAGATATTGATCTGGATTGGAGCACCTTCAGACCAATAGCTGCCAGTCATCCTTATATTGTCAATCTTCATAACGATGGATTAGTGGTATTTGATTTTGAAAACATTATGCTTCCGGATAGCAACGTCAATGAATTAGAAAGTCATGGATTTGTTAAATACCGCATCAAATCTTTAGACAACTTACCTGAAAATACAGAGGTTCATAATTATGCCGATATATGCTTTGATTTTAATCCACCCATACAAACGAACACTACCTTAAATAGGCTTATTTCGGCTTATCCATTTGAAATTTCTGATACGATTCGTCATCCTATTTGTGCTGGTTCTGAAGACGGTAGTATCGAAATAGATCTATGGGCAATTGAACCTGTTTTTTATGATTGGGATAATTCTAACTTAAGCGGACCCAATAATGAAAACTTATTGGCTGGGACTTATGAGGTGACTATTACAGATGGAACAGGAGGAACAGCTATTCAATCTTTTGTTTTGACAGAACCACCAGTTCTTTCTGCTACATTATCAAGTACTCCACAAAGTTCAGCTCTCTTCGGGACAGCATCTGTAAGTCCTTCAGGCGGAACCCCACCATATAGTGTTCAATGGAGTACCAATCCACCACAATCGGATACTACAGTTATAGATTTAGTGGCTGGAAATTACATGGTGACCATCATAGATTATAATGGATGTAGTTATGTAGATAGTATTAACGTTGGCTTTTTAAATAATGTAACTGAAAATAAAAATAGATTCGATTGTATAATTTCTCCTAACCCAACTACTGGTGGCTTTTCTATAGGTTTTAGCAAACCCATAAACGCTGATTTAATAATCGAAATTACTAACTATGCTGGAAAGAAAGTCTTCGAAGAGAAGATCTCAGGCCCAGTACAATCTATTTTACATAATCAGGATCAATTAAACTTATCTGATGGTGTTTACTTTATAAATATTAAAATAGAAGATCAAATGTTGCACAAAAAAATAATTATTTTGAACGATTAGAAGATAACTATTTTAGGAAAAAGAAGAGGAGTGTTTTATCGGAGTATTAAATGTGAAAACAGTATGGAGTTTTTGTTGACTACCAATACTAACAGATTCAGGAGTAATACAATTATCCTTTAAAATAGTACAGCTAACTAAAATTGCCACCTACATTTCCTGCTCTTTTTTCCTCAAAAAAACTAAAAACCCGATATTAAAACGAAAGTTAGATATATTGATTCCCCCTTCGACTCGGCTATAAGTTAATAAGGAGTCAACACAAATATTCTCAGTAATAAAATGAGAGGCTCCTAAGCCAATCGAATAGAGTAAACCTCCTTCCCTTTCTGTCAAGCTATTGATTTTTTCATTTATCATAGCCAGTCCAACTTGTCCTCTTAGATAGAAGGCAGGATTTTTTTTAAAACCTGTAAAATAATACCTTACATTAGATGAAATATTCGAGACGAATCTATTGTTTTGGCTATCTAAATCTTGATAAGTTATTCCAATGCCACCTCCTAGAGCAAACTTATTAGTTAAAAATTTAGCTACTTCCGAAGCTATTGAAATTCTAAATAAATTGTCTTCATCTTCCCTAACCTCCAAATTAGCACTGCCCAAGGCGCTAACTAAATAACTCCCTTTCCCTACTTGAGCATTGCTTTCTTGCAAAGCAAATATTAAAATAATTACAAAAATAAACATTGAATTTTTCATGTGAACTTGCTTAGTTTTAATTCGTATAGTTACATATGATTCTTCACTAACTGTTTTTAAATACCTCTTAATAAGTCAACCACAATATAATGATATATATGAGAAGCATATATTGAAAATAAAATATATCCATCAGCAGATAGCATGATCTTAAAATTACATAAGATCATAATTTAAAACCTTAAGACATAATCCCTCTCCTAACAATACAATTACGTAATATCCTCAAAGAAGAGGAAAGGAAAGCGCACCTTTGAAACGGTGAGGTAGCAATATATAAAAACTCCGATCCCCTTCCCACGAAAAAAGTCCGCGAACCACTAAGCCACCCTTTCAACGATGGCGCTATTCAGCCACTACTCAGTGACCCTACCACAAGTAACCCATTCCACACAAAACAAAAGATTATCCCTATCTTAGCCAGCTCTAAGGTCAAAAATAACAACCAACCAAAATGAAACCATACGAAGAGCTAATCAACAAAGTCAAAGACTTAATTCGCAACAACAAAACGAACAAAGCACTAGAGCTACTCGCCGAAGAACAGTTGTCTTCTCTGGATAAGCAACTGATTCTGATCAACAGCAGATATTCAAAACTCAAGGAGGAACAGAACCTAGGAATTATTGACGATGATACTGCTCAACTAAGGCTCAATAAAATTAATGTGGAGCTACTAGGCTTGGCCGATAAAATTGGTAAAAAGCCACTGGTGGATAAAATCGAAGAATCACTTCCGACGGAGGTTTCTGAGATTCCAGCAGCGAATCAACGCACGACTTCTACCAAAGAAGTTAGAAAGGAAATCTCAAAATCGGTTTCTTCTTCCTCAGGGAATTCTAATAATAAGCTTTATATCGGAATGACAATAGGAGTGCTCTTGGTTGCTTTGATTGGGTATTTCGGAATGCAATCTTCTTCTAAGAATGCTGAAAAAGAAAGGTTAGCGAAAATAGAATTGGCAAAAAAGCAGAGAGCGAAAGTAGTAAAGGATTCTTTGCAGCAGGTTAAATTACAAGCCATCGAAACCGCTAGAAGAGATTCTATCAAAGCGGCCAAACAAGCAGCCATTAACCGAGCGGAGAATATCAAACTTGGAAATTCCTACCTGGGTGGAATCATTTTCTACATTGACGAAACGGGGCAACATGGGTTGATTATGGCAAGGGGCGATCAGTGTACAAAACCGATCCCTTGGTTTTCGGAAACGAAAGGAAAGGCACTGGCAACTGATACTGGAATTTACGACGGAGCAAAAAATACTGAATTGTTAGTGGCTAAATTCAAGGAAGAAAATCACCCTGCTCAGTTGTGCGCTAACTTTAAGTTTGGAGAATATGAGGACTGGTATTTACCAAGCAAGGACGAATTGGATTTGCTGTATGAGTATCACAAGACCTTGCCGCGAGATCAAAGATTGGAACCAAAGTATTATTGGAGTTCTTCGGAGTCGAATAGTCATGATGTTTATTATCGGAGTTTTCATAATGGAAAATCTTATACTTGGATAAAGGGGAATAAGGCGAAGGTAAGGGCGGTGAAGAAATTTTGAGAAGGGGTTTAGATTTCATTTAATGAAAAAGAAAACAAGCGATATAATTTTTAGCGTTGGAATTATTTTCCTTGTCTTAGGTCTAATAGGTTTGACTATTCTGGGATATTTTGCTGTATTCGGAATCCCGCTTTTTTTCATTGGAATCACACTCATATTTTTGACTAAAAGAAGTTTAAAAACAAAAGCACTTTGGTTACTTTCTTCGCTATTATTCATAGTTCTGTTTTGGGTCATTTGGATCAAATTTCATTCTGGAGCCCCTGAGACTTATTTAATCCCTAAAGACTACTCAGGAATAATAACAGTTGTCTATGGAGAGGATTGTGGTATAGAAACTCCAGTTGAAAACGGTCGTCGAATTTTAGAAATACCTGATAGTGGAATATTAATAATCCGAGCTGAGCAAGAAGGCGGTAGAATTGATCATGAATATTATTTTGTCAATCAAAATAAGGAAAGGGTAAAAGTAGCGCCTTATGAGAATCATTACGATGGAACGGTTTCAATTCCAGGTATTAAATTCAGAGGCTCTGGAGTAATCAGCGGAGCTATGCCAGATGGAAGTTCTTCTTCTGAATCTCCTTTTGCGATACGCTATAGTGATCTTGTGGTTTACCAAAGTACCTTAAAAGAAAATGTGGATTACAACGAGTCCTTTAGACAAATGGAAGATTTGGTAGGAGAGTGTAGAAAACAACAACAACAACAGCAGTATTGAAAACACTAAAGATAAAAATCCAACTTATTGCAACAATACTTAAACTGTTTTAGGTTCTTCTGATTCTTTATCCAAAAATATTAAACAAAAAATCAAGCCCCACTAAGATCACCTCAAGAGAAGATATCTACTAACTTGAGGCAATGCTATTTTGCGACAGCATTCGACATCATATTGCACTAATTTTGCATATATTTGAGCTTAGTTTTAATCCCTGCCCCAGGGAAGCCTTTCTACAACTCTTTCAACTCAAATCCAGACCTATGCACCCTTTTAGAAAATGTATGAATATACTAGCTGTTCTCTTATTGTTCAGCTATAGTAGTATTGCTCAAACGGCTACTTTCAAAACCGCTATTACTTCAGCTGCCTTCGAAGCGACGATTTCTGATGAAATCTCAAAAGTAGAAACTTATCAGTTGGAGGGCGAAGGTTTAAGTGAACTCGTACAGTCCGCTGATTTTGATAATAACTTGAAGCTTGACTTTGGGGACGCTCATCAGTGGGAGTTTGAAGTTTATTCAAATGATATGTTTGCTGAAGATGCATCGATAAATTTACTGACCGAGAATGGTGTGGAGAGTTATCCGGTACCTAGAAATATTTCCTTCAAAGGATATGTCAAAGGTCATCCAGAACAACCAGTGAGTTTGCTAATCCACGATGATTATTTGTATGCTCACATTACTAAAGGAGACCAGCAAATTTATATCACCTCTGCCAATCGTTATGATAAAAACGCATCAGAGGACCTATACCTCATTTTTGATGCAGAGGATCAGGTGGCTCCTCCGACAGGAGGCTGTGGTTTGGATGCACATCCCGAATTTGATATTTCAGGAGATATAGAAAATGAAGATGCAGACGCCCGATTGCGTACTGGACTATGTTATGATGTGGACTTAGGAATTGTATCCGACTTTTCTCTTTACACGGATAAAGGTAGTTCTGTTCAGTCAGTCATAGATCACGTTGTAGGGGTCATGATGGATGTAGAGACAGATTATGAGACTGTTGATTTTGACGATGCATTGAATTTTGAAATTGTCGAACAAGTTATTTCTACTTGTTCCTTTTGTGACGAATGGACTGCTTCTACAGACCCTAGTGATTTATTAAGTGAGTTTACATCATGGGCCGGTGCAGGAGGTTTTAATAATACGATTGATATGGGGCAGCTCTGGACTGATAGAGATTTTGATGGATCGACAGTTGGTCTGGCCTATCGAGCTTCTGGATTACTTTGTAACTCTGCTTTTCATGTGCTACAGGACTATACTTCCAATGCTAATAATTTACGTGTCATGACTTCTCATGAAATAGGACACAACCTGAATGCTTCGCATGATGCTTCGTCTGGGGATATAATGGCACCTTCTGTTAGTACAAGTACAACTTGGTCTGCGCTGTCGGTTGCTACCATTGATCCACAGATAGATGCGGCCGCTACGTCAACTTGCATTACTAGTTGTACAGCTACGCCTTGTGATCCAGTTACGGACGTGAGTATTACGAGTATCAACTCTTCAGGATTTACAATTAGTTGGACTGCTACCACGGAAGGCGACTATCGTCTGCGTGTTCGGGATGAAGATGATTTCAGTATTATATACACGGCTTCTCTAAGTAGTTCTTCGTCTATGGTGGTTAACCCCGTAGGCTGGGAGATTTGTCACCGGTATTTGGTGATGGTTGAGAACGATTGCGGATCTAGTGTTTACAGTGCGCCAGTATCTTCAATAGTAGCAGATACAGATCAAGGTTGTGCAGATTTTAGTGCAGATAATATTGTCGATTGGGGAACGTCTAACGTGAGCTTTAGTGATGAGTCTATCAATGCTAGCTCCTGGAGCTGGAATTTTGGAGATGGAAATACTTCTACTTCACAAAACCCTAGTAATAACTACACTAGCCCTGGAGCTTACGAGGTATCACTTTCTGTAAATTCAAATGCGCACACCAAAACAAAATCAAGCTTTATCTATGTCCTTCCAACTGGAGAGGCCGTACCGTATACTAGTGCATCAGGTGGAAATATGGATAATGACGACTTTGGAACTTCTTCAGGAACGGAAGGTAGAAGTTCCTTTTTCGAAAAAGGAGTACCTAGTAATTACTTTAATAATTCTACGAATTGTTGGGTAACTAATTTAGATGGTGATATTTCAGAGGAAGACAATGAGACGCATCTATACAGTCCAGAATATGATTTTTCTACAGTCTCGACGGCAACTGTTTTATTTAATCTAGGAATGGAGGTTCAATTTTGTAATGCCCCTTTTGCTGTGCAACTCCAGTACTCTACAGATGGAGGAAGTAGTTGGACTCGACTTGGAGCTGACACCGATGCTAGCTGGTATAACCGAGGCCCAAGCCAAAGCTGTGATATTAGTGCGTCTGTTTTCTCAGACCTAATGGGGTGGACTTTTAACAGCTCTGGAGGAGCTGCCTTTTCATATAACGTGGATGCGCTCGCAGGGAACAGCTCTGTGATCTTTCGATTTGCTTTTAATGTCGCTAGTGGTTTTAGTTCTAGTGGCTATACGAGAGCTGGAGCTATGGTTGATAATTTCCAAATTACAGCGACTTTACTACCGGTAGAATTATCTGCTTTTGATGGACGATTAAATGAGGATGAAGTACTTCTTAATTGGGAAACACTATCTGAGGTGAATAATGATTATTTCTTGATCGAAAGATCTACAGATGGCCGAACCTTTGAAGAACTTGGAACCGTGAAAGGAAATGGAGATCAACTTGGGCCGATCAATTATTCTTTAGTTGACCCTTCTCCTCTTCCGGGAGTGAATTATTACCGTTTGACTCAATTCGATTATGATGGTCAATATGAGGTCTTTAATAAACTAGTGGCTGTAGAATACTCCGAGGATAATAAAATGGAAATTTTTCCAAATCCTGTAGCCAATGATGTTGTACGATTTTATTACTCCAGTAAAAATCACCATTCATTAGATGTGGAAATTTTCAATACGGCTGGTCAACTGATTTATGCTACAACGGTTAATGCGGAACTGGAAAACAACGTTTTTGACTTTCCATTAAATAATGTTCCAAACGGAGTTTATTATTTAAATATCCGAAATGAGCATAAAGTAAATAGCCTCCGATTTGTAAAAACAAGATAGCGGAATTAAATGGCTTGTATTACTGGGTTGATGAGGCTCCTTTGTTTTGTACCTGGTGTATTAAAGGAGGAATCTTATCCGAAACTGACTCTCTGAAAAGTTAGCAATAAGTTTAACAATATTCTTACGTAAAATAAAGAACCTCGATTATTGATAAAATAATCGAGGTTCTTTTTATCTAGCAGTCTGTTTTATTAAAACCCAAATCCAATGCAACAAAGCCTAGGCTACTACATCATACTCTTAGTCTTAAAACTAAAAGGGATAAAAAAAGACTTCAGCAAAGATCCTGTAGATTTTAAGAAGATTAGAAAAGAAGATGTTTATAAACCCAAAGGATCGTTTTTTACACAAAACACGATTCGGGTTTTTAAAATTGCTAATTCTGAAATCACGGAAATAGGAACAGATCGGAGTTCTAAAAAATTATTAATCTTCATTCACGGAGGGGCATTTGTTTCTGGACCTGTGAAGCACCATTGGGATACCATAAAGGAAATTGCAAAGCAGACCAATTATAAAATCTGGATGTGCAATTATCCGAAAGCGCCAGAGCATAAAATATCGGTTCTCTCTCAGAATATAGATTCCATTTATGCTGCTGCATTGGAGGAGTACGAAGCTGGTCAAATTTCATTAATTGGAGATTCGGTTGGAGGGACATTAGTAGCAGCACTTACACAAAGATTGATAGCTAAGAAGGAAGCACTACCGTCTAAAGTGATTCTCGTTTCGCCA
>JBGCDT010000130.1:0-9481 GCA_045105695.1 Saprospiraceae bacterium
GTCGTTCCGTCATTAGAAACCAAGACAATGTCTTCTCCACTGGCTCCTAGTTTCAAGTCAACATGATCTGCTCCCTCCAATGGCTCTGCATCGAACCATAATAAAAGGTAGCCGTTCGCAGGAATGGTGAGTACCGATGGATCGTTTGGTAACTGTCTTTTATTTTGATTGCCCAAATCATCACTTACGAAATAACCGCTGATGTCTATCGGACTATTACCAGGGTTATATAATTCTACCCAGTCATCAAAATCGCCATTCGCATCTGCAATGGTATTGCTATTGGAAGCCATGAATTCATTGATGTAGATGGTCTGAGCTTGGGCCAAAATAGGGAATAGCATCAGAAGAATAACTGCCATACAGTAGCTTCTGCTATAGGTGTACTTCGAGGGGAAAGTCATTTTATAAGTTTTAATAAACTGGTTAAGTAAGTTAGTACTACAGTCTCCAATGAATTTCAAACCATCGCATATGTACGCAATAGCTTAAAATCCATTGAAAAAATATTATTCTTGTATAACCACAAATCTTCGGGTTATACTTTTACGATCTTTTAGTTTTATTGTAAGATGATAAACACCTGTTGTCCAATCTTTTAAGTTGACTCGATGAGAGTCTTTAACAATCACAACTCCTTGCTCTTCATACATTTGCTGACCCAGGCTATTGTAAATATGAATATCCGCAGTCTCCCCTGAAGCTTCCAACCAACTGATGAACAATTCATTTGTAGCTGGTACTGGGAAGAGACTAAAGCTGTTTACGTCTAAGTCAAAATTAACTTCTTTCAATTCAGAAATTCGCTCCGTTCCATCTCTGAATAACTGTCGGACTCTATAGAAATTAGCTCCATTCACCGGCTCCTGATGTTGGAAAGTAAATCTCCGGTGGAGCTGACTGTTGTCAGAATTCAATACCGCAGAAAGTGGTCGGAAGTCAAAATTATCCGCAGCATATTCTACAATGAACTCATCTGTCTTGAAAGTAGTATTGACAATCCATTCAAGATTTGCAGCTCGCTCAGCTTTATGAGCTTGTAAATATAAAACCTCTTGATCTTGAGCAACTAAATTTTCCTGATCGGTAATAACTAAGGTATAATCTTCTACCTCTCCCGTTCCAAATTCTTCACAAGCATCTGGGAAAGCATCTCGTTTCATAGCGATTCGCATTCTCGTAGAACCTGTCAAAGCCGTTGCGGGAATCGTTATGGTTGTATTCAACAGTGGGCTTGCTGTCGGCGGATAGTTTGGCGTTCCTACTGGTAGCGCTTCTTCTAACAATAGTTCTCCGGGATCATTGAAATCAAAGTCCTGATTGAAATCTACCCAAACTCTGACGTACTCATTGTAATATGTCCAACTGAATTCTGGCGTCACTTTCAAATCATAACTTAGCCCCAAACCAACTGTTGTACTTACTCCCGTAAAATCGCCATAGCCTTCTTTAAAGGAACTATTATCAATCGTGTTCAACTCCACTCTGCTAATGTATTCTACCCAAGGCGAAGTCGCCAGGGACTCACAATACTCCGTTGAACCAGGACTTACATTCACCGTAGCTTCACATGTAGAAGTATTGTTAGAATCATCAGTTACCGTTAGTACTACGATGTTGTCACCAATGTCTGCGCTAGTAAAAGTGCTAGGTGCTACAGAAACTAAAGTTATGGAATTACAATTATCTGAACCGCTTCCAAAGACATCTTCTGGAAGAATAGTGGCCTGACCATTTTCTAAGTTTACACTAAAATTCGTACAAGTCACTGTAGGTGGAATGGCGTCTTCATCAGTGTCTCCATTGCAATTATTGTCCAAGCCATCTGCGCAGATTTCCTCCAAACCAGGATTGACCAAAGGAGTAGAATCATCACAATCCAGATTATTCGTCACAGAATCCTGGGGAGCAATACAATAGGAAACCGGCAGTGAATTCGCATCTCCATATCCATCGCCATCTGCATCTGGGTAGTAATCCAGGTAGACCACATCATCGTCGATTGTTCCGTTGCAGTCGTTGTCCAGATCATCACAGATTTCAGTAGCGTCTGGGTTTATGGCTTCATTAGTATCATCACAATCATTATTATCTGCCACATAACCAATCGGTTGTAAGCAACTAACTAAAGTATTATCCGCATCTCCATATCCATCATTGTCCGTATCAGCATACCAAGTAGAACCTCCGGTAGCGTCTTCATCAATGTTTCCATCACAGTTGTTATCAATACCATCGCAAAGCTCTGTGGCTCCTGGGTTGATCGCTGGATTTTCATCATCGCAATCGCCATCGGCAGTGGTATATCCGTCCTCGTCGTTATCGGTAACAGTTTGACCACAGGAAGCTAAACCAAGCGACTGACCACAGAGTGCAATCTCTCTAATTCTAGCACTATTGTCTAATTTTGTAAATCGAAGGTAGCGCGTATCAATATTCAAATTACCGATCTCATACCATTCCTGCCATAAACTGGTGCTGTAGTTTTCTAGTAAAACCCAATTGTCATTCAGGTCTTTGTATTCTATTCTAAAATCACCAATTCCATTTCCATCAAAGAGTTTGATGCTCGTCAGATTATGACATTCCTGCAAATCGAGTACAGCAATCATAGGCGGAATACCATTGCTGGGATTCCAGTTTGAACCCCACTCCGTTTGAGGAGTAGAGCCTCCAGAACAGAAAGGGTCAATGTCGTCTTGCTCGTCGATCAGGGTCGTCGGATCAAGTCCGCTTGCTGGTGTGAGGTCTGTTATCCATGCAGTATTTAGACATAGGAAACAAGGGCAGGTGTTATCACAATCAGAGTTGCAACTGGCTTCATCATTAGTTGTTGCATTGGCAGTTGAAGGATCGCTGGCGTTTCCATCTTCGTCAATGGTTACGATGGAAAAGCTATAATTTGTTTCTGCATTAAGATCTGTAAGAGTATTGTTATAACTACTACCTGTTGGCAAAATGATTAATGTATCGTTTGTTGAATTTGGACTGTAAGTCAATTCGTAATGTAGAATATCATTATCAAAAGGCGCTGTCCAACTGAGGTCTATGGAGTTGCAACTTGCGTTGGAAGTCACAAAGTCTTGAGGGCTTCCAGGTGGAATTGTAGAATCATCAAAAGGAACGACTGCTCCGCAGATGTACATTTCGTTGATGACTGCTTTGTTATCCGCAGAAGCAGAAATTCGCAAGTATCGCAGTGGCGTGTTTGGCGGCAGCAGGTTATCTAAATAAACCCAGGCATTAAAAGAGTTTGTTTGATAATCAATTAAATTTATCCAAGGTCCGTTTGGCGAAAGCGCATAATCTATCGTTAACAATCCAATTGCAGCTGCATCATGTAAAGCGATGGCATTCAGCGCATAATAGTCTTGTAAATCTACACTTACAAACTCAGGGCCTGTCCCTACATAGTTCTCTCCGAAGTCACTAGAAGGTGCGGCTGTGTTTCCACAAAAAGGATCAAAATCTGCCTGCTCATCGAACAATTCTATTGGAGGATTCGAGGGATCATTGGAATCATAAATCCAGGAAGGATCAATAGGAATCGTACAAGTAACATCCAAAGTATTGGACAATAACAAACAAGGGTCTGAAGAATTTCCTTCTGTATCCGTAGCTATTATAACGAAAGAGTACGTGGTGTCTACTTGTAAACCAGTCAATAGATAACTTCCATTTGAGGCATCATAGTTATCTACTGCAAGGGTAGCTGTATTGATGTCAAAATCATCAAAAGAATTTAGTTCTCCGAGCTGATACCAAATTTGGATCTTCTCTACTTCTGGCGTTTCCTCCCAAGCAAAATTGATGGTACTACAAGTTTGTAAACTCACTGTTAGATTTTCCAGACATGGAACGGTAACTGGCGGAACTACATTCCCTACTTTTATGAAAACAGGTCGCTCACTCACGGCAATATTTATAGAAGTTCCGTTTACTAAAGTTCGTTTTCCATTCGTCGATAATACTTCCAGCTCATAAAAATTCGCCGCATCAGCACCTTCTAAATCTAGCGTATAAACGAAAGGAGCTTTACCACAACTTGTCGGACTCCAAACCGCAAAAACTTTCTCAGTTGGATTGTCTGGATTTGCAAAACGATAGACACGTGCACAGTCTGTTACACAAAGGGTATCCGAACTTGCACAAGATGGTGAAATATCTTCATCGAACTGCATGTCTTCCATGATGTGTTTCAAAGTAGCAACGTAGTACCAGGATTTTTTAGGTTTGTAATCATTTGCCGCAGATTCTACGATACCGCTACTTTGGAAGGTTCCGCAGGTATTGGCAGTGCAAGCATCTCTGAATTCGTAAAGATGCGCTCGGTCAATTCCAGCAGCAGCTATTTCCAAAAAGGAACGAATCAGCCATTGCCCCTGAACTTCTCTTTGATCGTAATCTCCAAAGCCATATTGAGGAATTCTCTTGGTAGAAGTCGTATCTGTATCATAACCAAATTCAGACAACCAAACTTCTTTATCTGGAAAGTATTGATCGCGATAAGCAGTTACTGTTTCCAGTCTTGTTCTTAGGTAATCTTGTTCTGGACTGACTCCTCTCCCACCATCAGTGTCCACATCAGAATAATGATGAAAATTCAAAACATCAAAAGGATACAATCCATGAATGGCATCGGCAGTACGATTGGTTTCAAACCAAATCCGCATAGAATCTACATAATTCAAATTCAGATTTGCCAGACCAGCTAGAACAAACTTTACGTTCGGATCTGCATTTTTTGCACCTACTGTGCTAATCACATTATTAGCATCGTCAGGGTCTACAATCAGAGACATCGTTTGCATATGTCCGTCGTAATCGGCACTTGTCATGGCAGCATATTCATACGCAGAAAAGTAGGTCGAAGGAAAGCCGGCATAGTACCACCACTTATCGGGTTCGTTCCAATTTTCTATGAATTCTAGTTGTCCCAAACCAGTGAAAGGCGTCTCTGAGAGATTCAACTTTGGTGTAATAATATCATTCAGTCGATTACTTGTAAAAGTATTGTTACCATATCTCGCTGTGAAGTGGTACATCCAGTCGGCATGCGCTAAATAGGAATTTGGATCTAGCGGATCAGCTCCAAATTCAATTGGCTTTTGTTCCAAAATGGCAGCTCGATTAGAAGAGGTTGGTAATAAATCAGGGTCGGCCAGATGTGGGATAGAACGCAGCATCGCTGTATTCAGAACCAAGCCCTGTCCAGCTATTTCATCATAATGCTCATCTAGTTCTTTAAACCCTTGACTTTGATAAGCGGGGTTGAACTTGTATCTGTTGTTTGGATAACCTGGTGAAGATTCTCCTCCATTCGTATATGCTGGATAACCTTCAGATAAAATCCAGGAATAATAATCACGTACAGAACCAACTACCCAAAGTCGGTCATTTGGATATTGAATGCGGGTATTGGCACCCATGAATTCAGTGAATGGAACGGGCGTTACAGCTTCAGGTGTAGGCAATACATTGATTATAAAACTGCATTGATTTACCGATCCACAATCGTCTGTTGCTTCATAAGTCACTGTATTTGCACCAAGCGGAAATACACTACCACTAGCTAATCCACTTATACGATTTACAACTACAGTGGAATTTACACAAGTCGTACTTGCTGTTGCGTCCGCAAAATTTACAACTGCACCATTAGCTCCAGGCATTTCATAGATGGTAATATTATCAGGACAATCTATAGCAATTGTCTGTGCGTCTTCTTCTACAGAAATGGTAAAGCTACAGGTCGCAATATCTCCACAGCCATCTACGGCTTCGTAAGTCACGGTGTAAGTTCCTACTGTAAGAATATCTCCTAGGTTTGGTCCCGCAGTTTTTGTGAGGGTAACACCTGGCGTCGTTGCGCAATCTAATTCCAAGACATATTTTTTCCAGACGGAAGCATTGATGAAGTCCCACTTCGCATTCCAAAATTGAAAAACAGCATAATCTTTCTCTGCGGTGTTCGGATCGTCATCCTGTATATTGTCATATACCAACGGCTCGCCACTACTCCATTCCAGGTTACCTTCTGAAGCTTCGTCATTTAGACCAATCATGACCATGACATCTACATTAGCATCTATGAAATCATTTTCAGATTCGCTGTTGATGGTTACTAGGTGTCCGTCAAGACTTTGACAATTGGCTTCCGCAACTGGCCATGTAGCACTATTGTTAGAAATATAGTATTCGTGGTTGTCTTTTGTCCCTAGAAGAGAAAAACCTGTTGGCGCGGTTCCGCAGTTTGGATTTGTAATTGTATTGTTACAAGTGCTAGAAGTTTGTGGTAAATTCCATGTTACGGGAACAGCTACTTCTCCTTCTGCTAAAACGATTGTTATATCTTCAGGACAAGTAATCTCCACCGTTCCTGGACTTTCTTCTATGGTTATTGTGAAACTACAAGTATAGTTTGTACCACATTCATCTTCTAATACATAACTTATCAAGTTTTCACCAAGTGGTAAAAAACTTCCTGTGGACGGGCCTGTGCTTTGAGTTACGCTTACTGTTCCTCCTAAATAACAATTGGAAGAACCTGTAGGTAATGACCAGGTTACTTCAGCGCCCGTTTCCCCTTCTTCTACTAAAACTAGAGAATCCGTTGGACAAGAACTGATAGAAAGATCAACTGAGGTTTCGTTTACAGTAACGGTAAAACTACAGCTCTCTTCGTTATCACATTCATCCTCTGCATCGTATGATATAGTGGTTACTCCTATTGGGAAACTAGAGCCGTTGGATGGGCCAGTATCTTGTTCAATATCTATTTCGGGATCACTGCAAGTTGTGGTAGCAGATGGTTCTGACCAGTTTGCAGTCGCTGTATCCGCTCCAGGCAAAGCATCAATTACGAAATCAGTTGGACAGGTCAGGAAAAGCCCTTGGGGAATGTCGTAGAGTAGATTTAGTACGTTGGATTCATTATTTGGATTTCCATTATTATCTGTAACGGTAGCTGCTGGTAATTGTATACTGAGTGTTCCTTCAACAGTTGGATTGACAGTCAGAAGATAATCACTTCCTGATCCACTAAGGTTTGTAATTGTATTGTTAGACAAATTAAAATCAGAGATTTCTAGACCTGTGATATTTTTTGAAAAAGAAACTACAACATCGAAAGGGCCGTCAACAGTTGTATTTGCCGTTGATAAAGTAACTTCTGGTGGCAAATTATTATCATTTACCTCTATGATGACTTGGTCAGTCACAGTTGTAAATCTATTGTTAGAAACTAAGTCAGAATAGTCATAAGCAGTGAATTGTAAAACATAAGTTCCCGCCTCAGAGAAGGTCGCTGTATTTGCGTAAGCAGCAGCATCTGAAAAAACAACGGTACCAGGGCCACTAATGTATTTCCATTCTCCTGGCCAATTTGGATTTACTGTTTCATTATACTCAACGGTTGCAGTTAAGTTAGCTGATTCCGTAATATCAATGTTTGCATCTTCACCGGCATTTATGAAATAACCCGTGTCGCCATCAATCCAAGGCCAAGGCGGATTTGCAGCAGCAGGATAGTGCCTTCTGAAAAATTCAAAGCGATCATTCCAATAGGGAGCTGGCGTATTGTGCGCCACGTCTATAGAATGAGTCATAATTTTTGGACCCGGCAATTGATTGAAAGCTGCAATACCTGTAGCTGCTGGACAAACCAAATCTTCATAACCAATAAAAGTCCAGGTAGGCCCCTCATATCTTGTCGCTGCATGCATTCCATCGTAGTAAGAGATGGCCTCCATAGTAGCCGCTTCATGTTCGGGCGTTCCGAATTCATCTCTTGACTTATTGATGTAATAAGGAAAACCACTCGCCTTGTTTTCAGTCAAACCATTGTGCTCACTCAAGGCATTGATACTTGATAACAATAGGTTTACTCGATCGTCAATTCCAGCGACCAGATAAGACAAACCACCACCCTGACTGACACCCATGACGCCCATCTCAGTTCCATTAAAATCTGGTCTAGAAAAAATATAATCTATCGCTCGGATGGCCCCAAGGACTGCGTACTTATAGTAAATAGAATCTGGGTTATCAATCACATTCGGTTCATACGCATTCGGATCAGAGACATCTGGTTCTACATCGTGAATGTTTATACTGATGGAAAGCACCCCACCACGAACTGCATTTTGATCACCTGGCGTACAGACATTTGGACCAGAGCCAAAAGGTGGCAAAGTCAGCATAGCAGGATAAGGGCCCGGAGTGCTTGGTACAGAGATGTAACCATATACTCTACGCCCATCAATATTACCTAAGTTAACTCGACAAGTGGTTTCATAAGTACTGGTTTCGCAATCAGAGATTTGAGGATCTATGTCAATTGTTGCAAGCTCAGCTTTTGCTGTATTCCAAAAAGCATCGAAGTCAGCAGGAGCATCTCCCAAAGGAGTAATGTCCTCTACATCGAAAGCTGCCGCAGCTAGTGCATTGCTGCCGTTTAAGTTTAGTTTGCAAAGCACAACACCAGGTTCATTGTGTGTGTATGGAATATTGACGGGTACATTAGCAGTTACGGCAATAGTACCTGAAGTAATTGGTGGAGCAAAATTATCATAGACGATGGAATAACTTGCAGTGCCACTTGATGAAGAAGTCAAAACAAAATTAGCTGTTTCACCAAGTGAGTAACTACCATCAGGTTGATCGGGAGTAAGCTGCAGTTGAGAAAACAACATGGAGCTGCAAAACAGTAAGCATAGGGTCAATAATGACGGAAGTTTATTACGTAGTTTCAGATTGAGGGTAGTGTGTAAAGAGAGGGACATGTTCAAGAAAATTTGGTTAAAATGATAAAACAACCTATTCCACCAGCTGGTAAATAGTTACCTATGATTGGTGAAAAATTCAGTCTTTGTAAAAGTTTGAATTGACCTTGAGGGAAGTCAGAATGACGTTAGGGAAGCGTCACTTGATTCAGGTGAAGTATATAGCGATATAAAGGTAAGCAGAACTTGTCAAAGAGGCACTAAATAGCTGTATTTACAACGACAATTTTCGAAATGATGAAAAATACTAATACCAGTTACACAATCCACTCAAGTGTCTAAAAATCAATAGATTACGCATAAATAAAAATAATTCTTTTAACTTGCAATTAAATCACATATATAAATTACCCTTAATAGGGTAACTCCATTTATCAGTAGAACAAAAGCAATAGAAGCACTGTTAAAGCGAAAAAGGCTGAAATGCAATCTCTTTTTCTAACTTATAGGGGGTATATTGATTTCGCCTTCCATTAAACTAATTTGTTGATCAATCTGTAGCAACAAAGAATAATCATGCATAAATCACTAATTACAAGCGTTTTACAAATTAAAAATAACAGAATAAAACTAATACTATCTTCTAACTCTATTTTCCTAATTGTAAATAGCTTGTAAATGCTAATAGTTTGAGGTACCTTTGCACCGGTTTTCAAGAACACATGTTAAAAAAACAAAATATTTATGGCATGTGTGGA
>JBGCDT010000131.1:0-7752 GCA_045105695.1 Saprospiraceae bacterium
GGAGTGAAGGTTCTTCACCACGGTGCATATGCAATCGTTGCCATGAGGAAAAATAAAGTTCAAAATAAATACTATTGATTGATGAACTTACAAAAAGTTTACATAGTAGTTGGGCTGTGTTTTAGTATTAACTGTATTTCAGCACAAGGAAGTCAAGACACAATTCGATATGAAGGATTAGCGGGAATTATGTTTTATGAATCAATTGAGCTATACCCAAATAGTTATTTCAAATGGACTTTAGAGTATGATTTAACTTGGAGCGAATTTGGAATCTATGAAATCAAGGACGAAAAATTAATTCTCAAATATTACGATGTACTCAATGAATCAAACAAAACCTTGTTGTCAGGCAAAATTGAATTCCCAGATAAAACAGAATTTTTTAAGGTTAAAGAGAATCAAATTTACAGACTTAATAAATGGGGGAGGAAAATTAAACGAATAAGAGATAGATCATTTAGTTATAAAATGAGTTGGTTGTTTGGTCACAAATATCGATTCTTAAAAGCATGAACAAACCTTGAATTCAATTCAAGAAAGTGAAAAATTGTTTTCGGAAAAAGATGTTTAGTTAAATTTATGAAAAAGAAACATGCTATATTGAATAGTAAATTAATTGGAAAAACATTATTAATGTTTGGAATTTTAGGATTCCTTTTGAAATTAACAGAACCATATATAATTACAAAAGGATGTTTCGGATATAATTATTTTTACGAAATATTTTCTTTCGCAATACCTGTAACTATGATAGTTGTTGGTTATAAAAAATTATTTCCTGAAAAGAAGAAGAAGAAAAAGAAGAAGAAGTAATTTGGTGGGAAGGAAAAACACGTCAAACACCGGATGTATATGACTATAGCTATTTGTGGGGAACTTGGTTTGAGTGGGTAGCGCTATATCACAAATGCAACCGTTAGCAATCGTAAAATCTAGCACATGAAAACATTCATTGGATTCCTTTTTCTTTTTATGCTATCTCATAATCTTTATGCTAGTACAGATACTGATCTAGATTGTATGGATGGAATAAATATTTATCCTACTGGAGAGATGATCTATCAGAACAGTCTAATCGTACTTAGCAACTGGGGATCGGGAAATACACAATCAATATTGATGAATTTGGAAGTCGAATATTTTGCATATTTGATAAGTGCAGATCATGAAGTTAAGTTGAATTTAGAAGAGCTAAGAAAAACTAAAGAAAGATATTTTCAGGCTATTCTGAGACCAGATGAAGAATTAAGACCTGGAAGAGTTTACAAGATATTTATCAAAAACCTTAATGAAGCTGAACAGAATAGATATTTCAAAAAGAGGAATAATAAAACGTATGAACTAGAAGATATTGATTGGATTGTGTTATACGGAAATGATCTTCAAAGCCCAACGATTCAAGAAGAACCTGAATTAGTAGAAAAGACTTGCAAATATTATGGTTGTGGTGCTGAGAAGTATGCTGTTTTTGAATACAAGATAAAGGATAAATCTGATGTTATGGTTTTCGCGGAAGTCAAAGAGGTAGAAACAAATATAACAACAAGCTTTTTTGCAGACATTAGTAATGAGAATAAGATATATATTGGAAGATGGATGTGCGGTGGGCCAATTGATTATCGGAACGGAAAGAATTATGAAATAAAATTTAAAGTATTTGATATGAGCGGAAATACATCGGGCCGATGGTCTAAGACGATAAATTACGAACATCCTTGTGAAAGATGCGATTACTAAAATAAGATAAACTAGCCAACACGGATGTTATAGCCTTAACTAAATCTTACTGCGTTATTCTTTGCTAAGACATAGGACTAATCATTACAAAAACAAAACACTATGAAAAAAACAATAATCCAAACCCTCCTCATACTCCTATCCCTAAGTCCCTTCTACAGCCAAGTGGTACTAGAAGGAACCATCGCAAAATATTACTTCAACGAATCAAACGCCAATGACGAAATAGGAACCAAAGATGGTGTCCTCTTCGGAGCAGCTCCATCAGGAGATCGATTCGGAAATGAAGAACATGCTTTTGATTTTAATAATGCTTTTATTAGAATCGATCATGATGAGAATCTAGATTTGGGAACCAATGAATTTTCAATAAGTGCCTGGTTCAAAACAGAAAACAACGACAGCTACGGGGCCATATTTAATAAAGGGGAAGGAAGCGCATCAAGACCAAGAATTTTTATCAGGACGATGGCGGATCCTATAAATACGATTCAGTGGAGGGTTGGTAATGGAGTGACTAACGTGACGGAGACCTATACAGACCCCTCCTTGTTTGACAACGAATGGCATCATGTCGTTCTGGTAAGAAATACAAATGATCTGTCTATGTATGTAGATGCCACATTGGTTGACTTTACATCTGACAGTCAATTACCTTTTATAAATACGAATTCTAATCGCCCAATATTAATAGGTGTTCAGGATTCTATTCTTAGCAGCAATGTTCCGCTTGGGAATTTTTTTGATGGCGAATTGGATGATTATAGAATTTACAATAGAGCTATTGATAATTTGGAAGTAGATTCTTTATATAATGAAGGTAATCCAGTGGTAAGTTCTATAGCAACTGTCGAGGCATCAAAAATACGAGTGGCCCCTAATCCGTCCTTTGATAATATTCAAGTTGAATTACCATCAGGAATAAATAGAAATACGGAGTTTGATATAATTAATAGCTTAGGAGCAATTGTTAAATCTGGGAATTTAGAAAACGCTATAATTAATCTGACTTCTTTGAGCGCAGGGATTTATTATTTGCGAATTTCTAACCAGGAGACTGTTCTCGGAATTGAGAAAATTCTTAAGCTGGATAAGTAAAGCCCTTGCTTGTATTTATTGATTCGTAAATCTCTTGTTGGAAAATGAGACAAATGATTAGTTCTTTTTATTCTTCTCTCGTTTTCCCAATGGAAATGTAATGGCAAATAACTGAGGAATATCCCAGGCTACACTCTCGTCACTATAGTTTTCATAGTCACCAAAATATATCCCAGAAAAACAGACATCGAATGAAACGCCTATGACCTCAAAACGGAGACCAAGCATGTAGTAATAATTAGGAAGGTCGTCGTTTCGGAAATACCAACCAGAGCCTATCAATGCAATACGATTAAATACTTGGCAAGTCCCACTCGCCATTAATAAGAGGTTTTTACCAATGCCATGTTTATGGACGACAAGACCAAGGCCCATACTAATTCTATGTCTTTTCACTCCGTAAGTTCCTTCTCCAAAAAGGGAGCCTGCCGATAGTAAGGTGTTGGAATAAGGACCGCGCATAACCAGGGCGCCAGCATGAAAACGGAGTTCTTTTTTCCAATCCCATAGTTTATATTTAGAGGCGATCAGTATCGCAGGTGTCTTTTCTATATTGGAAAAAGAATCGTAACCAATCGGAGTAGAAACGGAAGAAAACAATTCAAAACCTCCTTCTATTGAAAGTTTATCTGAAATGCCATAACCCGCAAAATTTCCAAGAAGAAGTATATTTTGATAATACCCTTTTCCTTTTTCTAAAGAATAGCCAGAAAGACCAAGCATACTTTGAGTAGCTAGTATAGGTGGTTTTTTCTCTTGGTGTTTTCTAACTTCTACTTTTCCATCTGTATTTCTATTTATCCATTTTGCCCCTCTTCGGGTGTAACCCAAAACGGTAGCAATTGGAATACTGATGTTTTTTGCTTCGAGGTCGTTTAATGCTCTAACAATTATAGCCGTGTCATTTATTGCGATTAATTCACCAGTGAATGTTGAGTCGCTTTCTAATGAAATTTCGATGTATTCTTTTTGAGGTTCTTGATCGTTGTTTTGTCCAAGAGACAATTGGTAGCATCCAAGAATTAATATGCTTATGATAGTAAGAGACCTGAGGTAAGCACTCTTTCGGATTGATAGTGAGTTGAGTTTTATTTTCATGACCTGGTTTTTAGTTCCATGCTTTTAGAAAGTAAAAGTAAGAACTAGCACTAGTATTCAAAAATGCTCACCCTTTACTCAAGGGGAAAATAAAACTAAAAAGAGGCACAGGTAAAGTCTCATAAAATGTGCTTCCATCTCTCTTGACAGGAAATTCTCCAAGGCCGACAACAGAAGCGGTAAATTCACAGTTGTTAAGTACTATGAATTTAATAGAAAGTATGTTGTGCATACCAGCGTCATCGGTTACTCTGATGAAAAAATTATCCATAGTCAAAAAAGATCTTTTGCCAAGTTGAAGACTGCCTGAAATAATTAGCAGTTGTTCGTTTTCTGTACTTATGCCTCTAGTGGGAATCACGCCTGTACCAAGTGAAAGGTTAGCTTTTTCAGTGCCTAATGTAGCTATACCATAAACGATTCCAACGTCTATTAATTTACCTGTATTTGGAACTCCGATTATTAAACTACCTATACTGAGTTTAACTTTGTTTTCTATTATTGGCCAACTAAACTTTGGCGATAATGAAAATACCGGAACTCTGATATTGCTTCGAAAAAAGAAGAATGATACTGTTTCAAATGTTAAGCCTAAAGAAAAATTATCAGATAATCCGTACCGAATCGAGTTTCCGAATAACATAATATTTTGATAATATCCTTCTCCTTTTTTTAAGCCATCGGTGAACCCATAGAAATCTCTATAGCCAGTGTTTTTCCAAACGCGACGATCATCTCTTTCCCCAAAGTCTTGACTACTAATTAAAGAATAACTTATTTTATTTTTAAAGTCATCATCTTCAATAAGTGTATCGGTTTTTGGAATAGCATATTTAATAGTAAATAATTCATGAGCCGATAAATGTTGACAGTAGCCTAACATCAATACAAGGAAGATTGTAATAGGTTGTAGCTTTTCTGTGCTTCGCATAAATTTTATATTTTCTGTTAGGTAGACATCCTTATCTTTTGAGAAAGATGTTTACTTCTTGTACAAATATAAACATTTATTTATAGGTGAATAGTGGTAAGTTCGGATCTCTTTTCCACCTCTTTATTTATTGTTTCTGATGTCCATATTCGCTGCATCAGGACCATGTAGATAGGTACAATGTTTTGTATAAGGGTGCAGTTTTTATTTTAGAAAATCAACGATGGTGAAAGGTTTACTGCCTCGTACAGTGAAAACAAGAGTTCGTAAAACAGCTAAGTCTGCCTTTCACTCAACCGCTTTACGAACTGTCGCCAACGCTTCCTCCCACTACACCTATTCGCAAAGCTACCCCTGCGTAAGAGTGTTTTTCATTTTTATTTAAAATTTCATTTAAATTGATTACCTATAATTAGAAACATTATACCCTACAGAAATTCCAAACCGATGACTATCATCCCGCCCAGGAATGAAAAAGAAATTAACGGGAATATTCAAACGACCAGAGCGGAACGTCTTTCCAACTGCGAACACAAAACCAGAAACGATTTCGAAATCTCCACGGCTGTCTATTCGTTTTTCAATAGTGTAAGGATTCTCAATATCAGTGTCGGTAGGCTGCCATTCATCGGCTAGGAACCATTCGCCATTTTTGTCGTAGTAGCCTTTTGCTTTTTTAGCAACAGAGAGGTTTGGACCGAAGGCAAACTCCCATCCGTAGCGGTTGTGGCGTAAACCATTTAGGAACGAAAAACTAGGTATGAACTTCCCTTGGTCCAACCCGGTAATCATAGGAATGAATTCAAACAAAGCCTGGAAATCGCCCTGATTCAAATACTTGACCTCGAACTGGTAACCGAATTGAAACATCAACGGACGCACATCCATTCCCCCATCAGCCTCTGAGGCTTTCATAATACTGGCGGTTTGACCAGAGAACATTGTAGCCCCCATTCTTGGACCGTTAAGACTTAGTCGATCCGTTTCTGGGACATTGATGGCACTTTCGTAATCGAACTCCTTGGTTAGTTTGGTATACAAACCTTCGTCTACAGGTTGGTCAAACATTTTTTTCAAAGTAATACCGATCATGGTCTGCACCTGGTTTCTAATGTTCAGGAATTCCAGAATCTGATTTTTGACAACTTGCCCCGTACCGACATCAATCAATCGCAAGGAAACGATAATTAAATCCTGATAAACTTCTGCGCTACCGGTCAGCATCTTATCGACCTTTAGAGCTTTTCCCATTTCGACGAGGCATAGTTTTCCATAGCAGTTTTCGATTTTTAGATTATTTTTTTCAATAAGGTAATCGACATCGTATTTGTCGATGATTTCAAACTGGTCGAGTTTGTTTAATTCGATGCGCGTAATATCTCCCATCTCAGTAGGTGTTACCGTAAAACCTTTAGTGTCTAAGTGGAGTACGGCGACTCTTTCTTGGTTGGAAGTGTTTTGTGCAAAACTAAGGGTACACATTGTTAGAAAAAGAACTAGGTTGAAAAACTTGATAATTGATTTCATGACTTAATTATTTTGTTTTATTAATTTTTTAAAAAAGTGGAAGAATTTTTACAAACGTATTTGTATTGTTATAAAATTCTTCCCTGATATTCATCATACTTAAAATGCTACTCCAAGGCTAAGCAAAGGTTTTAGAGAAGGATTACTAATCGATGGATTGAAATTTCTTTTTAATACTTCGTCTTCTTAATTTTGAAGAATCAAAAGTAGTTAGCATATGAGCGCTTAATAAGCACTACTTATAGGCTTTTTTTTCTTTTGCCCAACCTTTTTTAAGATATTATTTAGTGTGATTATCATTAACCAAATGACGCCACCTATACCTAATATTAGTACTACTGCTGCTAACCCCTCTTGTCCAGAACAGGAAAGATTACAGGCTAGTGCGGCTACCAAATAGCCAAGTATTAAACTAGCACCAACGGTTAGTAAGGAAAGAAGAATTTTTAGAGCTATCACACCTGCTTTATCGTTTTTTCTTTTAAGCTCTTTTTTCAATTTTCGTAATTCGTGTTTGATTTGCTTTCTTAGTTTTTTAATTTTTCCTTTTACTGCTGATCTATGCTGTCTTTTATTAGATGTATTGTTTTCTGGTTTTAATTCATAAACTACTAGTTTTGCGGTAGGTCGTTGGACAGTACTATAATCATTGTTGTTGTGAATTATATAATTGTTCACACCTAAACTAATGACAATAGAATAAAAGAATACTAGCGTAAAATCGTGCGCTTTTTGCCTTACATAGAGAGATACATTTTTACTCTTTTTTTTATCTAATTTTGGGTATCGTACATACGAAATAAAGAAAATATTTGCAGCTATTACTAGTAACCATCTTGGTCCTTCCCAGTCAAAAATATACATTAGCGCTCCAAAACATATAGCATTTATCACAACTAGGAAGTGACATAATGCGATGATGAACCTTGATGATTTAGGGTTAAGTCTTGCCCATTTTGAAATTTTTATCATGGTATTTAATTTTAGAATTTTAGAATGCCAGAAATGAACATAGGAGTTTTAAATGATAGAATAAATAATTAGGCTCGAACGGTTAATAATTGATCTAGTAAATTTTCTTTTTAAAGAAAGTAAGAGATGCTTTACAAGTGTAGTTGTATTATTATCAGGTAATTACCTGATGTTTATTACAGGAATTTTGATTCTTTCTAAAAAGGAAAACTAATACATACCGTTCGAGGCATCGTAAAACCATTACTCTCTGAAATGCTTTCTTCTTCAGCTCCATAGTCAAGTCTGGTGATTGCTAGATCAAGAGAAAATCCTACGATTTCACACCGAACACCTATTTTGTTATACACAAATAAATCACCGTTACTTCTATAAAACCAGCTTGA
>JBGCDT010000132.1:0-5735 GCA_045105695.1 Saprospiraceae bacterium
GAAATTAATTTGGAAGTTTCTGATGAAAGTGAAAATTACTGTGTAATTTGTTACTGAAAAGTTGTAATGAGTGAAGAAAGACGCGATTTTAGTGAAGAAAACGTTATTTTGAAAAGTCGATGCCTTTGATTGGTATAGAAAGTGGTTATATCTAAATATCATATATACAGTAAAAACTATTTAGATGAAACCCCCCGTATCTACTAATGTATCGATTGAACATTTTAAATATCCTCCCATGAAAATTACACATCTTTTGACCCTTGTTCTGGGTCTGACTTTACTTACGTCTTTGCAACTAAATGCACAAAAGTCTATTAATCGCATTTACGATTATTACGAAGTGCATGCTTATCACTTGACGATTAAGAAGATTAATGAACTTAAACCAAAGCTTAGGTCTAGTGCTGATTTGCAGTTTATGCTAGCTGATTGTTATTGGAACATTGGTCAGCAGAAGAAGAGTGCTCAAGTTTATAAAGCGGTGGCGAGTGAGCATGCGATTCCTCTTGCTTTTCAAGATAAGTACGAAACGGCTGTTGTATCTCTAACTCTTGATACCAATGTTGATAGAACCAACACTGATGTGGGAATTATTTCTAACAATAGTCTTACAACTGACTTTAATCCTGGAATGCTGGAAGAACAACAAGCTTTGCATCAAGAGGTAGCTGCTCGAAAGAAATCTCATAACAATAGTTCTACAAATGGCAATTCTAATAACATAGCTATTAATAATGAAACTGCAAGCCTAACCTTTAGTCTCGATGAGGGAGATCATACGACTGAAAAAACTCAACCTTCTGTCCTCGAAGTATTCAGAGCAAATGATAACAAGACGGCTGGAACTTATCGAATTCGCATTAGCATAAAAACGAAGAATGAGACGGAGGAACTTAAGTCTTTGCAGGGCTTGAAAAATGTATCTTCTTCGAAATGGGAAGGAAAGAAAATTATTTTAGCTGGCTACTTTGATACCGTTGAAGAGGCGGCGGATATTATTGAGGGGTACTTAGAGGAGGAGTATAAAAATATTTCTGTGGTGACTAAGAAGGGGAATAAGTACAAGAGTGTTGATACGGCTTTAGCTGCTAAATAATAATTTACGGAAGAGACCACGGTAGGTTATTAATTATTACTTACATTAGCGATATGAAAAATACAGAAAAATTATATGAATCCTTTGGTGAATTACTATACGTAATGGCTATGGCTGATGGAGGGATTCAAGCTTCTGAATTGGCCGTTATTACGGAACAATTAGCGCGTCATCCTTGGGGGGAAGATATTCAGTGGTCTTTTAATTATGAAGTAAAAAAGCAGAGAGATTTAGAACTTCTCTATGATCGGGTTATTTCTTATTGTGAGGATCATGGCCCTGATAAAGAGTATGATTTTTTGATCAAACTATTGGATGATGTTGCTGCTGCGAATGAAGGCGTTGAGGAGGAAGAGCAGGCTGTTGTCGATGGATTTGTGAATGATTTGACTAAGAAGTTTAAAGAGGATATTGACCGTATTCAGAATGGTTGAAAATATTCTTTGTAGAATATCAAACACTTAGTATCCCGGCTATTAAATACAACAACCCAGCTATCCCACCCGCCGCCAGCGCATAAGGCAACTGCGTCCGAACATGGTCAATATGATCACAAGCCGATGCCATCGATGACAAAATAGTCGTATCACTTATCGGAGAACAATGATCTCCAAAAATGCCACCTCCCAATGCCGCCGCAATAGTTACCAAAACTGGAGCATCCATTTCTCTAGCCATGGGCACCGCTATCGCAATCATAATCGCAAAAGTCCCCCAGCTCGTCCCCGTACTAAAAGCAATAAAGCAAGCCACTATAAAAACAATGAACGGAACCAAGGCTGGACTCAGCCACTGACTAGCCACATCTGCCACGTACTGTCCCGTCTGCAATTCTTTACAAACATTACTAATCGCAAAAGCAAATAGCATCAGCAAGGCCAGCGGCATCAAACCTGCGATTCCTTTCATCGTTAGATCCATCAATTCTTTGATGGAAAATAAACTTTGTGTTTTGTAAAAAATAGAGGCGATTACAAGAGAAGTGATTACTGCAATTAAAACAGCGGTAGAACCAGAACCTTGACCGATGGCAAAAATTGCTTTCGCAAAAAATCCAGCGTTTGCCTTTTCAGTGATTGCAGCATCCCAGCCGGTGTAAGCCAACATCACCGGCATCATAACGATCATTACCAAAATCGGTAATAGCATATTAATTGCTTTTGGTTTGATTCCTGGCTTGGGTTCGACTTCGGTCAGTTCTTCAGAGACCATTGGCTGGGCACCATCCGGTAAAAGCTTTCCAGTGCTTCGAATGCGCTCTTCGGCCTTTTTCATAGGGCCAAAATCTTTGTCTTTCCAAATCAATAACAATGCTATTACAAGTGCTAAGAGTGGATAGAAATTATACGGAATCGTTTTCACGAAAGTGGCAAATGGATCGGAAAAACCTTGTGCGGCTAGCAATCCCATGATGAATGCGCCCCAGGCATTAAAAGGGATGAGTATGCAAGAAGGAGCGGAACTACTATCAGCAAGGTAAGCTAGTTTTTCTCTGGAGATTTTATATTTATCATAAAGCGGTCGGTATAATGCACCTACGGTAAGAACAGACATTGAGGATTCTACGAAGATCAACAAACCCGTCAACCAAGTGAAAAACAAAATGGTTTGACGGTTTTTACCAGGCCGTTTTTCCTCTAGCTTTGTTAATGTTTTTTGTACATATATTACAAAGCCCTCTACACCTCCCGAGCGTTGGATGAACACAATCAATGCACCGACCAATGCCCCAAACATAATCGTCCGAGTATTTCCAGCATCTTTAAAAACATCTACCAATGCTTGAATACTCGCGAGTGTACCGTCTAAAAAATTCCAATCTGAAATAATCATCCAGCCTAACCAAATTCCTGCCATCAGAGATAGATAGACCTGCTTGGTTTTGATCGCCAGGGCGATGGCCATGACCGGCGGTAAGAGAGAGAGAAATCCGTATTCCATAATTTGAATCGGTGACTTTTTTTTGGTAGCGGGTTGACGGGTGGCAGGTGGTTTTTAGTAAAACGTACCATTACAAATCACCTGTCAACCTGTTACCTGTCACCGTTTTTTAATGCCCTTGAAAGTAGCCGTACATCTGGAAGAAGAACAGCGCGATCCCAGCGAAAACTAAAAACCAGTTGACTACTTTGTAAAAGACTTTATAACTCGCAAAGTCTTTCCATTTTGAAATGATAAAAACGATTGGGATCAGTGCTGTTATTTGTCCTAGTTCTACGCCAATATTGAAGCAGACAATCTTTGCTAAAAACTGCCCCTCCCCCAAGTCGAAAGATTGCAGTCTGGTAGAGAGTCCAAAACCATGAATCAGTCCAAATAGAAAAACCATGAGTAATAAATTCGGAGAAGTCATGCCCAGTAGTTTCTTGAATCCACCAAGGTTTTCAAAACCCTTGTACAGAACACTAAGTGCGATGACCGCATCTATCAAATGTTCGTCAGCTTTTATACCCAGGTAAGTGGCACTGATTAAAGTGATGCTATGTCCAATGGTGAAGACGGTTATAAACCGAACAATATCTTTGAAATTATTGAGGTAGAAAATTACGCCTACTAAAAATAAGAGGTGGTCGTAACCAGTGACCATGTGTTTTGCCCCCACAAGAATGTAGGATAGTAATCCACCATTGCTGAGGGTTTCCTGATCTGAAGCCGATACGCCATGTGCTAAAAGAAGGCTTGGTAAAAGTATGGTGAGAAGAGTAAGTAAAGTGAGTTTGTTAATTTGTCGGGTGTTCATTTGTTTAAGTCTGTTTGAGTTTTTACTAGGCTAGTTCTAAAGCAATTCGCATCATATCCATGTAGCTTTGTTCGCGCTCCTTGGCACTAGCAGCAACACCTGTTCGGATGTTGTCACTGACCGTTAGAATAGAAAGGGCTTTAGAATTAAATCGTTTCGCTAAAGTATAAAGAATTTGGGTTTCCATTTCAACACCAAGTACGCCGTGTCTTTCCCAGATGTCCCAACGGTTAGGCGTATTGTAATCATAGAAAGTATTGGTACTAAAGATCGATCCTTGTAAGGTATCAACGTTCAACTTCTGCGCAGCTTCATAAGCTTTGAATAGCAAATCAAAATCTGCTGTAGCCGCATAATGCAAACCATTGAAGTCAGAACGATTGGCGCCAGAATCTCCAGAAGCACTCATGGCCAAGATCACCTGTCCGACAGGCAGCTTCGTTTGAATGGCTCCGCAAGTCCCCACGCGAATCAAATTTTTGACATCGTAAGTATTAATTAATTCATTGACATAAATAGCAGTACTCCCCATTCCCATACCTGTCCCTTGGATGGAAACGCGCTTGCCATTATACGTACCGGTGAAGCCCAGCATGTTTCTGACTTTATTGTAACATACGGCATCCTCCAACAGATTATCCGCAACGTATTTTGCACGCAATGGATCACCTGGCAACAATATGGTTTCTGCTATTTCTCCTTTTTTTGCTTCTATGTGAACTGATGACATGTTTAATGAAAATTTAAATGAAAATAAAAATGAAAAAAACAGCCGTGGCTCTGACCTGAGAATATCCTTAGGAAAAGCTCGCGCTGCAATTTAAAAATTGCAGTGCGAGTTCTTTTATGACTCGGCTCTTTATCATGATGAGGGTAAAATTACGCGAATCTAATTTCGATTTCTTTGATTATTCCTTTTTCTACTTTCTCAATATCCGAAAGTGATAGTTGAAACCAAAATTCGTTTTCACTTTCATCATAATAACTGAAGGTGAACTCATTTTCAGTTCCATCAAATCCACCACAATACTTTTTGGTTTGGAATTGATCACTACTTTCTATCAGGGCCCAATCTTGTATGTCTTTATTTTTTCTTAAAATTTCTTTACAAATTGAAATAAATTCAGGGCCAACCTTATGCATAATTTTCATCGTTCAAAAATTGATTGACGTATTTTGTAGTCAAGAAAATTATTTTGCTCATTTTTTATAATGAAATTTACTTTTGCAACTATAGAGGTAAAATAATTCTTTAATGATATTTCAATCCATAGCACCCATTACGCCCTTCGCAACTCCCGAATCTTAATCCCCATCCCAGCAACCAACAAAGTCATAATCGGACTCAACCAATTGAAAATTGCATAAACAAAATACTCCCCAACACCAACACCCAACACTCCCGCCTGATAGGCACCACAAGTATTCCAAGGAATCAAAACAGAAGTCACTGTCCCCGAATCCTCCAGTGTACGACTCAGGTTTTCAGGCGCCAAGCCTTTATCCTCAAACGCTTTTTTGAACATCTTTCCAGGAATTACTATAGCAAGATATTGATCTGAAGCAATCACATTCAATCCTAAACAACTTGCCACAGTACTCGCAAAAAGCCCAAAAGTAGAAGAAGCCATAGAGAGCAGCGCATTTGTAATCCTAGACAAAGCCCCAATACCATCCATCACTCCGCCGAAAATCATTGCGCATACAATGAGGTAGATCGTCCACAACATTCCCTTCATTCCTTTCGCAGAAAAGAGATCATTAATTTGCTCATTGCCGCTGTCTACAGCAGTCTCCGAAAGTATAGCGTTTATAATTGTTTCAAAGTTAGAACCAGGTAGTTTTGCCAATACATCTGATTGATAAACAACGGAAAAAATAGCGGCCATTAAAACA
>JBGCDT010000133.1:0-3863 GCA_045105695.1 Saprospiraceae bacterium
CTATTTTTTTTTTTTTTTTCAAATTCGGAATTGACATCGTCGTTCACTCTGGAACGAAGTACCTCAATGGTGGTCGCGATGTCGTCGTATGTGTCCTGGCCGCTTCCGCGGAAATGGTCCGTAAGATTTTCAACTCAGAGCTAATGACCATCGGAGCCATCATCTCTCCTACCGACGCCAATTTGGTCATCAGAGGTTTACGCACCTTGGAACTCCGCATGAACCGTTCTGATGAAACGGCTCAAAAGATAATCAACTATCTAGACGGACATCCAAAAATCGAATCCATCCTCTACCCTTTTCACGATTCCTTCCCTCAGCATGATTTAGCTAAACAACAAATGAAAGGCTGCGGCGGTTTATTCTCCGTCATGCTAAAAACGGATGATATCAAAAAGGTGGAATCGTTTTTCAAAAAGCTGAAACGTTTTCTGCTGGCGGTCTCCTGGGGCGGGCATGAGTCTTTGGTTTTGCCCTTTGCGGCTTTTCATGAAGTGGGGGTTGATGCTGCGAATTTGAGACCTTGGCAGTTGGTTCGTTTTTATATTGGGTTGGAAGATGCGGATTTTTTGATTGCGGATTTGGAGGGGGCGTTGGGGGAGCTATGATTCTAATTTCAACGATTTATAGACTTCAAAATATTATCTTTAAACATGACTGATGTACTTTTAAGTTTTTTACCATATGAAAATGTTCTATTCAGAACAGAACTAAAACCAGAACAAGTTATTGAAAGGCTTCAAGATAATCTTGAGTACAAGAGACCTAGGAAGGTTAGCTTATTTGAAGTAGAAAAACACAAAAAATTTGAAGGAAGCATCAACGGGCTATCCTTTAAAATTAATCGAGTCATAAGACACAGACCTACCTTTCTTCCTCAAATAAAGGGGTTAATAATAAACAGACAAAATGAAACAATTGTAGAGATGAAGATGAGACTTCATTTAATTACTGCTATATTTCTTGCATTATTTTCTGGGATTCTCATAATAGTGGTCTTGATTGGACTAGTTTTGTCTATTAGAAATGGTGTTTTTATTAAAGAAATTTTATCGCCGATGGGTTTTCTATTGTTTCTATATCTATTGACGATCATGAGCTTTAAAGATGAGAGTCTTGAATCCATAGATTTTTTTGCTAACCTATTCAATGCTAAAATTGAATTACATCGAAAAATCCCGTCTAATAATTGTTATCCAAAATGATCTATAATACAATGTAGGCAGGTTTTGAAAAAACATTGTGTAGTATACAAAAAACGCCGCAGCACCCAAAGTACTACAGCGTTTTTCCATCAGCTCATTTCAGCTAATCAATTCCCAAACCCAGCACTATTAAAGCTCTCCAAAATCTCCTTATCATCACTTACATTTCTATTCCCATCGATCTCCACTCGTAAAGTATTCTCATAAGGTGTCGGATCAGTGATCGGACTCTGATAAGTCAAATAATAAATACTTTGAGAAAGGTTTTGAATGTCTCTTTGTATGTTGATGAACATCTGTTCGAGGCCAGCAATATTGTCTGCTTTGTAGTAGCGGTCTTCGCGACCAGCCAATTGAATCAAAGCGGTTTCATCAAGGTCAGCACTGTTCAGCGCAGCAACGTATGTTTTCTTAGGACCGAGTGCGTCCTTTGCATCTTCCAAGGTAATAGCTGGAGTTGCGTTATGTCTTCCGTCAGTAAAAACGATTAAACTTCCGTCTTCAATTGCTTGAATGGTAAAGACGTCATTCCATAGATCAGAAACAGAAATTACACCTCCGTATAAGTTCGTAGAATTTACTAAGTTCGTTTCCGGCATTCCATTGATGGCGGCTTTCAGTGCAGTTGCATCTGTTGTAAAATCCTGTAAAAGATGGGATTCAGAAT
Source organism: Saprospiraceae bacterium (assembly GCA_045105695.1). Taxonomy (GTDB): domain Bacteria; phylum Bacteroidota; class Bacteroidia; order Chitinophagales; family Saprospiraceae; genus CALGLS01. Next base: position 1,873 of record JBGCDT010000133.1, read on the forward strand.
CGAAAGTATAGATGGCAATTGTTTGCTCCGGCAACTTATTATCGATCATAGAAATACACGCCGCTTTGATCTGAGGCACCAAGCCTTCCACCGAACGTGTTAAATCTAACAATAATACCGTTTTCAACTCCGAAGGAATGTTTCCAGGGTTCAAAGTAAGTCCTCCCTCCAAATCTATGGAACCGTTGTTTTCATAAACATTGAGATCTTCCTCTGTTACACCAGCTACGCCATCAAAATCTTTGTCTCTTACCTGAAATAAAATCCGAACCTCTCTGTGCGTCGGATCAGTCTCTACCTCGAAAGGCATCATGCGGTAAAAGTTGACATCGTCATCTGAGTGCAGCAAATCATCATCGTCTTTGCCACAGCTTACAACGAGTAACAATCCTAAGAAAAATAAAGAGCGATAAAGAATGGTCGTAGGGTTCATAATATAAATTTTTAGGGTATGTAAAATGCTTAGTATGATGTTTTTACTAACGGGTTATAGCAACAACTAGTATTCCATTTTTCGCTAATAACACATTGGTAACGGATTAGTCAAAGTCTCAGGTTGGGTAGAAGAAAATCCTTAACGTTATTTAACAAAAAGAAATTATGCAATCAGAAGAAGCTAAAGTTTTGACAATCACGTATTTAATAAAACAATAATATTACAAAGGACTATATTTCCAGCTTCTTGATAATTAGTTTTGAAAGATTCAAACAGCTTAATATTAGTTTTACAAATACTGATTTCAAAGTAGGAATGAGTTTTTAATTCTTCTGACCTTATTCCATTAATCAACTTATGTTAAAGATTGATTCTACACTTTTCTAAAAATCAGTATGCAATCTTTGACGACTTTTTTGGCAATACGTTTAATCCATCTCAAAAATCGCAACCACTTACCGAATATTCCGTTTCCAAAACCGACAAGTCCGCTCCCTAAATGCCTTGTCACAATCACGGTAATCCAGAGAATTTTTAGTTTATTTGCCTTTTGGTTTACGTAAGTATTGTATCAGCTAATTACGTAGCTCCATTATCAAAGCAAAATCACCTACTCAATGAGTAAAAAGAAGCAGAAACCCACTGTAAAAACACCAACCAAAAGCACTCCGTTTAACGAACGTCTGTCTCTGGTCATTCCTTGTTACAACGAAAGCAAACGCATCGGAAACCTCTTCTCGACGCTGAAGACCTTTGGCTCAAAATGGAATGGTCCTTTGGAAATCATTCTCGTTGACGACGGAAGGACAGACGATACGGCAAAGCAAGCAGAGAAGTATTTAGATGGAAATTCTAGTGCTCAGCTCATTAAGCTTTCGCAAAACAGTGGAAAAGGGGCTGCATTGAAAAAGGGTGTAGAAGCTGCTACCGGTGATTATGTCCTGACCTTAGATGCAGATATGGCTACGAATCCAATCATGCTAAAGTCATGGTTGAAGTCTTTCAAAAGCGGCTCTTTCCCAAAGGATAAAATTCTAATCGGTTCCAGAGAACATGAAGATTCAAAAGTTGAAGGCCAACCGCTAAGACGTTTTGCAGGTTTGATTTTCAACTTTATCATTCAGTTATTTACCAATATCAATCTTCCAGATACACAATGTGGCTTCAAACTCTACCCAGCAGAAGCTGCTAAAAACCTCTTCGGAAAACTAAAAACAAATGGCTGGGCACACGACGTCGAACTCCTCTACCGAGCAAAGCTCTCTGGCCTCGGCATCAAATCCATGCCCATCACCTGGACGCATCAGGACGATTCTAAAATCACGCTATTTAGTGATAGCATAAAAATGTTTTGGGAAACCATCAAAATTTCTGCTCGTCTCAACTTTGAATACTTCATCACAGAGCCACTTCGCAATTGGAAAGGCAAGGGTGGAGAAGCTCCAATTTTTCGTTTTCTGTTTTTATTACTTGCCGTAATTCTATTTTTCTTAATGCCTTATGTAAGTACGGACTACGCCATCACTGGTGACGAACTCGCGCAGAAAACCTACGG
>JBGCDT010000134.1:0-4945 GCA_045105695.1 Saprospiraceae bacterium
CCAAATTCTGATGTGCTTCTTTAAGTATCTGGCTGGCACTTTTCTTTTGTAGGTCTTCTTCTTTTATGAAAATAAAATTGTCTGTTCCATCATATCCATATGCGATTACTAATTCTGGATTTTCTGGAGTTCCTAAAAGTACTTTTTTAATTGCACCGTATTTTAGACCAACCCAATTCCCTGGTTTAAGTATTGGATAAATTTTATTCGTTTCCCCTGAATCAATTTTAGTAACTTCTTGCTCGATCTCTTCTAATTTCTTTTTGTTCGATGAACCAAATATACTTTTGAATATTCCCATATTTTATTTTTTGTTTTAAATTATCACTAACATTTGTATATCCACACCTCAACCCACCACTTGCGTATATATCCGTTATGTGCCCACCAAGTTACCTTTTTCCACCAAGACAACCAAAGAACTATTTACAACATCATACACCAACAATACATAGCTAGCTAAATCTAACTGATTTTTCAGAAAACCCTAGCTAAAACCACAAGTTTAAAAGGTCTAAGTTGGTGCAAACCAAAGATTTATGGAGTTAACCGTTATTAACGGTTAATAACCGATAATAAACGACTACCAAAAAAAGCGAAGAAGATAACCTGCCCCGCGCTACCTACCCGCATCCAAAAACCATAAGCAAAGTTTACGTAGACTAATCTTAGGCCTGTCCGACTCAACTTCTTTCTAACTTCTCCAACAACCACCCCCGCTCCGTCAAAACCTTCTCCCCCCGAATCGCAACCCCTAACCGCTCTCGCTCCTCCTGATCATAAGGCGCCAACGCAATCAGCTTTCGCGTAAAATGAATAACATTTCGAAAGTTCTGCTGATGATAATCACTGACCTCCCGTCGTCGGATAAACTGCCGGAAGCTGTCCAGGTGAGAATCCAGCAAATCAAATTCTTCCGTTTCATAATAGATTTTTAGAAGTAGGGTTTTGGAGATCAGTTGATTGACCAAGTCTTTTGCATCAGAAATCTGTAGATACTGTAGCGCCTTGTCGTAATTTTTTCGATCGTATTCGAGACGGGCAAGGTTGAAGTTGACGGTGCTGTCGCGATAGTTGCTTGCTAGTTTTGGATTGTATTTTTTAATGAAGATTTCTACTTCCTCATGTTCTTTTAATCGGAGGCCGATGCCGACAATGTTGTCAAAGGTGAAGCGGGAGAGGCGATTGTTTTCTACAAAGTAACCAGCGACTAAGCCTTCCTGAAAAAGTTCCCAGCCTTCTCTGCTGTAATCGAGACTACCTTCGTTGAGTTTTCGGATGCAGAAATTGATGGCCGCTCGATAAAGCCCTTTTAGTTCTTCTTTTGGAAAATGACTTTGATGAGTTGACAATGCCGTTCTGAATTTACGGAAGTAAGACTGGCTATACTCCTCCGTCAGAAAACGATAACAATAGTAATACAACGCAATAGCAGGAATTTTCAGATACTCACTTTCGTCCAAATAATCAATCCATTCTTTTAGCAAACCAAATTCATAATCCGTTTGAAAAACTGCTCGATGAGATAACTGTGTACAGGCGTGTCGCAACCGACGGGCGAGGTAGAGTGTGTCTAGGGTGTCGCCAATCTCCTGTAAGTTCAAGTTGCCCGTTCGTTTATTGGCGGTTTGAAACTCAGCGGTTTCGACTTGGAGGCGCAGTTGATTTTGATAGTACTCTGGATTTCGCAACGGTTGCTTCTCTTGCATCGTTTCCACTTTTGAAATGCTGCGCTGAAAATGCTTGGGCAAATTTCGTTGTCGATAAGTAGCGGCGAGCGCGAGCTGACAACTGGTTGCATCTTCCTGCACAGCCACCCATTTTAAAAACAACTCCACAAACTTATGGAGATCACTCATCAGACTTCTCAGCTTCTGATCATCAAAAGCGTCTTCCGGAAACACATTGTTATATAAAACTGCTTTAGTTGGCAATGTCTTCTGTCGATACAGATAATCTGCCAGCACATTGAACAGCTTACCGACATCCTCCCGATGCGTAACAAAGGGCGAACGAATAAACTTCTTGAACTGACGTAGCTCTGATTTATCTAACTTTTGGAGTATGTCGTAGAGCAGAGGACTGGAGGTCATGGTAGTTGTTTTGGTTGCGTTTTTTTTGAAAAGGGAGATGAGGAGATAAGGTGGATGGGGTAGATAGGACTTCTTTCTTAGGTAACTTGGATATAGAATTAAAAGAACCTTATCCGCTTGATCTACCTTATCTCCTCATCCACCCATCAAAAATAGCTCACTTACAGTAAATAAACAATGAAATGTTAATATTTAATATCCACAATAGAATGACAATTTTACCTTTGAAATTGAATTAGTAAACCTATTTAAAGAAAATAATATCCACAAACACTATTAAATGATCTTGTTCTCCCACCAATGTATCCCCACCTTTGTAAGGTCAGTAAATATTTAGAAGACAATTAGACAAACATATTCGTCCACTTTAATAATAAGCATATGAAAAAGATACATATCCTCCACATGATCAAAAGAATCACATTCACCTTATTTCTCAGTTTAGTTTTGCTAAGTTCTATAAACGGACAAGGCTGGGACTTTAATTTCTCCATCGGTTCTTCCGGAGATGTCGGAAACGATGTAATACACATTCCTGAATTTTCAGATGGCAAGACATTCCCCGTCGGATTGTTCTCCTCTGATAATAGTAATCACTTTCACTTTAGTAATATCACCAACGAACAGTCCCCTGGAAGTGCTAGCCTTTTCAATCCATCAGGCTTTTCTAGTATGTTGAATTATACGCCAGTATCTTCCGTCATGGTCGGGTCGGATACGACTATAGTATTATCTACTCAGTATGACCCTGAGACAGATAAGCGTAATATTTACCTCAGTCGCTATGGTACAAACCCGAATGCCTTTCCCTACGAACTAGTATGGCATCAATTCTTTTTAGACAATAATCTCTTTAGCGCAAGCGCTGCTGCATTGGATTATACTACGGATGGAGAACTCATTATTTTAGGAACCTGGCAATCTGAAGAAACAACAGGAGGGGAGTATGTAAACGATGTCGTATTGATCAAATCCAACTTAAGTGGTCAACTGATATGGACCTCCCTGTTGACCTCTGAAGGTGATGATCGGCCTGTGGAAGTTGTCACTTCACCTGATGGCGGTTACTGGTTATTGAAAAATGTAGAAGCGAATTCATCCTCTGCTGATCCGACGATGTGGTTGGTGAAGACAGATGTAAATGGATTGTTAGAATGGGAAACAAACTTAGGAACAAATGATACCGGTTATGATATGGTCGCAACGTCTGATGGCGGTTTGGCGATCACAGGTACCAATGCTGATGAGGATTTATTTGTTTTGAAAACAGACGAAATGGGTTTTCCGCTTTGGCGAAAAGACTACAATGCACCTGATCGAAAGATGACTGGTAAAGGTCTCGTTGAAGACTTGCAAGGGAATCTAATTACAGCAGGTCAAGTCACTTTCGATGCAAACGGAGAAATAGATCCTTTCATTGCAAAGCTTTCATCAAGTGGTATAGCGCTTTGGGAAAGGAACTATGGTAAGCAAGACCGACCAGATGGTTTCAATGCCATCGCACTGACACCTGGTGGAAATTATTTAATGGGTGGTTATTTAGAATTCGAAAATAGCCCTGGTTTCAGTTTCGGCCTTTTCGCAAAGACAGATACTTTCGGAATTATCAAAGGAGGACTCGTTCATGGCAATGTTTTCCAAGATCTAAATGCAGATTGCCTTCCCGATACTGACGAAATAAATTTAGCCAACTGGAATGTTCAGGTGAGCAATGACAGTTTGAATTATTTTGGAAATACAGATGCAGATGGAAATTATTCTATACCCGTTACGGCCAAAGCAGGAGATGTTACAGACTACATCGTTTCTATTGTTCCGCCAAGTGACTACTGGGCTGCTTGCGCAAATGACATTCCTATCGCTTTAGAATACCTGGATACAACTAATATTGATTTTTCAATGGTTGCGCTGATTGATTGTCCATTCATGGAAGCTCAGATTAGCAATTCGAATTTCCGTCCTTGCGAAAATGCCAACATCTATGTTCAGTATTGTAATACGGGAACGGTTACGGCGGAAGACGCTTTCATAGAAATTACTTTAGATGATTACCTCAGTTATAATGGAGCGACTATTACCCCTTCGGTTATAGATGGTCAGACGTACACTTTCCCAACAGGAGATATGGCGATTAACTCTTGTCTTGACTTTGTGATTTCTGTAGAAGTGAGTTGCGATTCAACACTTCAGCTTGGTGATGCACTTTGCATAGAAGCGAGTCTCTTTCCTGATAGTCTTTGCGCTCCGCCAAATCAAATCTGGTCTGGTGCATTACTACAATTGTCTTATACTTGCATGAACGACAGCATTCAATATCAAATAGAAAACATTGGTAGCGATCCAACTGCCCAATCATTGGACTACATCATTATTGAAGATGCAGTACTATTGTTACAAAACGATTTTGAGAACCTGCTGCCGACTGATTTCGAGATGCCAATGTCTTTGCCGATCAATGGCAGCAGCTATCATCTTATGGCTGAGCAAGAACCTGGAGCGCCAGGACCAGAGTGGGTAAGCCTTGGTGTGATGGATTGTGGCGAGGGGCCGAACTCTGGTTCACTCAATGAGGTTGCTCAATTTGTTGGTGGTCCTTTCGAGTTGATCTATTGTCCATTAGTCGTTGGTTCTTTTGATCCGAATGATAAGCAGGCGATCCCATCTGGCTTTGGAGAAGACCATTTTATTCTACCAAACACAGATATTGAGTACACCATCCGTTTTCAAAACACAGGAACAGATACTGCCTTCCGAGTAGTCATTTTAGATACGCTAAGTCAGGTGCTCGATCCGGCATCTATCAAGGTCGGTTCTTCCAGTCATCCTTACGAATTCAGATTATTGGATGAAGG
>JBGCDT010000135.1:0-5408 GCA_045105695.1 Saprospiraceae bacterium
CATCTCCAAACATATCAATAGCTGAGCCTTCATCAATTCTTTTAAAAAATTTATGGATTGCTAAATCTGGTCTTTGCCTTGGACCATAAACAGTAAAAAATCTGAGTGATACAATTGGAATATTATACAATTCACTATATACCTTACAAAAATTTTCTCCTGAAATTTTAGAAGCAGCGTAGGGACTTATAGGCCTTAGATCTAAATCAGTGGTTTGCCAAGGAACATTTTCATTCTTACCATATACACTACTAGAAGAGGCATAAATCAACTTGAGAACATTATTTCTTTTTGCCAACTCAAGCACATTAATCAATCCCTCTACGTTGGTCTTACTATAACTGACAGGATTAGAAATGCTTGGTCTTACGCCTGCTTTTGCTGCAAGGTGAACAATTAAATCGACCTTGATATCTTTAAAAACATTTACAAACCACTCATTATCGGTAAAATCTCCTTCAAAAAGTTTAAACCTCTTGTTTTGTTTAGCTTTAACCAGATTCTGTTCTTTGACAGATCTTGGATAATAGGAATCAAAATTATCAACACAAATTAAATTTGCCTCGGGATAGAGCACTAGTAATTTCTCTTGCAGGTGACTGCCTATAAACCCAGCACCTCCTGTCACTAAAATGTTTTTTACTTTTAATTCTACCATATTTATAAGTCAAGAGCAAAGAAAATCCTTTTTCTATTTTAATTTAAGAATACTTGAATTTATAACATTTTTTTATCTCAAAGTTTGAACTGAAAACATTTTAAAAGTATGTTAAGACTAAGTTCTTTTGTTTGTCTTTGCACATTGAAGCTTAATGTTTTCTTTTTAAAAACCGAGTAAAGTGTAGATTTGTCCAAAGAAAAAAATACTATCTTAAATAGAAAACTTTGAAAATTCTCCTTCTCACAGACGGAATTACACCATATGTAACAGGTGGCATGCAAAAGCATTCTGCAATGCTTTCCAAGCTTTTTACTTTTGAGGGGCATATGGTTACATTAATGTATTGCGTTATGTCAACAGCTAGCATTCCTAAAAAAACTGAAGTGAACTATTCCATATTTAACAGTTCTACTCATAAATTACACTCGATATTAGGATTTCAATTTCCTTCTTTGCCAAAGATTCCTGGACATTACGTCCGTGCTAGCAAAATTTACTCTAGATTACTCTTAGATAACATTGTTTCTGATCTTGAGAACTTTGATTTTATTTATGCACAAGGCTTTACAGGACATGCCTTTATCAACTATAAAAACCAAGGCAATAGAATACCTCCCATTTTCAGCAACCTGCATGGACTTGAAATGTTTCAGTATGCGGCTTCTTTAAAGGTAAAACTCCAGCATTACTTACTTCGTCCTTTAGCCTGTCAGATCTCTTTGGGTTCCGACTTTAATTATTCCTTTGGGGGTCAGTTAAAATCTACTTTAAAGTCGATTGGAGTTAAAAAAGAACAAATACTTGAGTGCAGTCATGGAATCACTTCTGATTGGATTTACGAAAAAGCGCCACCTAAAGCGAATCGTATTCTAAACTTCGTTTTCATTGGTCGATACGAGCGCAGAAAGGGCATTGAAGAGTTGAATGAAGTTCTTAGTGAAATTACTCCGACAACCCCTTTTCAATTTCATTTCATTGGAGACATCCCTAAAGAAAAACGTATTGCAGACTCTCAAATCATCTATCATGGGAAAATTTCTGATTACGCTAAAATGAAAGAAATCTTAAATCAAACTGATGTATTGGTGTGTCCAAGTTATGCTGAAGGAATGCCGACTGTCATCTTTGAAGCCATGGCACTTGGAAATGCCATCATAGCAACAGATGTAGGTGCTGTTAATCAACAGGTCTCCTCTGCTAATGGATGGTTATTATCTTCACCTAAGCCGTCCCTAATTAAAGAAGCCTTGAAAGAAGCTGTTTATCTACCAAAAGACAAACTACATATTAAAAAACAAAATTCACTAACTTTAGTCAGGACAGAATTCACATGGGAAAAAGTAATAAAAAAGAAACTCAGACTAGCAGAACATGCCATTACCAGTTCTTAATTCGCAAAAGCTAACTCTACTTTCATTTTACTTTATCTTCGCTGCTGATTCTATAATTAGTTATGCTCAGCATTCTAAATTTCAAGGAAAAAAGATTAATTTTTCTACTTCTTATAGTAGGCTCGGCTATTCTGGCTAATACTGTGGTTGGCGGTTTAGGTGGCCTAGTTACATTAGTGGTAATGGCTTTGCTCATTTTCAAAAAGGAGTATGCTTTAGCACTCGTTTTAACTATGATTACGCTTACTTTTTCAGATAACAGAGCCATATTCTTTAGTTTCGCCAAAGACGTAAAGCCTGTAATGATATTGCTTCTGGCGTTTGGTTCTTTTTTCATAAAGTCTAAAAACCAGATACTTACTTATTTCATCCCCTTTTTCATTATTGCGAGTATTTGCTTTTTTAGAAATCAAGCGATACTACTTTCTTTCCAGAAAACACTTTCATTACTGCTACTTATATTTTCAGTTCCATTGATCATAAACCAATTAATTACTCAGTCCAGAAATCAAATTAAACTCATCTTTTATATCCCTTTATTGATCCTTCTAGTCGGTTTAATTCTTCGATTCTTAAGCCCGGACTTCACTTCTCTAGGAGGCAGATACCGAGGTCTCTTGGGAAATCCTAATGGACTAGGCATGTTTATCTTAGTCTACTTCCTACTCTTCCAAACTGTCAGATCTGTTTTCGGAAATATATTCTCTAATAGTGAAAAGTGGATACTATTAAGTCTACTTGTCATATCCTTGATCTTATGTGGCTCTAGAACCTCTATGATTGTAATTATTCTGTTTTTTGCTTTCAAATACGTGTTTCGATTTAATCTACTGGTAGCATTATTTTTATGTGGAGTGTTGTTTACAGCAGCACAATATGTTATTACTAATATTGCTCTCATTATCACCGCAATAGGACTAGAAGAATACCTCAGACTAGACACTATAGAAGAGGGCTCAGGAAGGGTCATTGCATGGAATTTTGCCTGGGAAAACATTAAAAAAACACCCCTCATAGGTAATGGATTCACCTATACGGAACAAGTGTTTAATAAAAACCGCTTGTCATTGAGCATCCTTGGTCACCAAGGAAACGCCCATAATTCATACCTCACCATTTGGCTTGATACTGGATTTTTTGGAGTCCTTTTTTACTATGGTGCCATGATAGTGTTATTCATAAAATGCTTCAAGCATTACAGAATAGCCATTCCACTTTTACTTTGCTTCGGATTTTCAGCCAACATGGAATCATGGTTGGCTGCCTCATTGAATCCTTTCACAATAGTATTTTTCATCATTCTAACATTGCTAACCATTCCTCCAGAAGAAATCAATCAGCATTCAGAAGATGAAGTTAATGAGTCCTTTACTGCTCCAACTCTTTCTGCTTAATGAAAACTTCCAACAACCCCATTCTAATCTTATACACCGAACTAGCCGAGTATACACTAGCCTGTATAGAAGAACTCTCTCTCCAAAATACTAACATTCATGTGGTTAGGTGGCCGATTAACTCAGAGGCACCGTTTAAGTTCAGAGAGATAAATGGAGTTACTTTTTATGAAAGACATGACTACTCCACTCAACAACTCCTAGAGCTTACTAAAAAGCTAAATCCTTCGCTTGTGCTTTGTTCTGGCTGGGTAGATCCAGCATATATCAAATGCTGTAAACAACTTAAAAAGAACTGTCCCACGGTGCTTACTTTAGATAATCATTGGCAAGGTAGTGCGTTGCAACGCATAAAAACTTTAGTGGCCAAGTACACCCTAATGTCAGCCTTTACACACGCTTGGGTGCCAGGTAAACCGCAATTGCCATTTGTAAAAAAACTAGGGGTTCCGGAACCAAATATACATACCGGATTTTACAGTGCAGACCTCAACTTATTTCAATCGCCAAAGCGAACGAAAATCAGTAAAAAATTCCTTTTTGTAGGTCGTTACCTTGAGTTCAAAGGTATTTTCGAATTATGGCAAGCATTTTCTCAATTGAAAAAACAGGCCAATACCAGCTGGGAACTACACTGTGTAGGTCATGGAGATTTATGGGAAGAACGCGTGCAATCTGAAGGAATCATACACCACGGTTTTCTCCAGCCCAAAGAATTAAAAACACTTGTGAACGAGTGCAATGTATTTGTACTTCCAAGCCATAAAGAACCGTGGGGAGTGGTAGTGCACGAAATGGCGGCATCAGGGCTGGCTCTGCTCTGTTCAGATAAAATAGGCGCTTCTACCACATTTTTAGAAGAAGGCAAAAACGGGTTCATCTTTAAAAATCAAAACACCTCGGATCTTCAAAAAGCACTATTTAAAATCACTGAACTCACAGATGAGCAATTGCTCAACATGAGCCACCATAGTCAAGAACTAGCTCAAAAGATTTCCCCAAAAACTTGGGCAGATACTGCAAAGGAAATCATAGGGAGTTAGGCCGTTCCTACCGAAAGACAGGCTTAATGTTTTCAGCTCTCAATTGTAGGTCCGACTTACCTAGTTATTATTGACAACACGAATTGATACTTTTTTTAAATCTTCAATCGTCATTCATAAATCGTAAATCCCCCTACCTTTGCCGCACTATAAATGTGTGGAATCAACGGAATATTCGGTCTGGAACAAGTTTCTGAACCAGAAGCTGTCATCAAGAAAATGAATGCTAAACTGGCACATAGAGGGCCAAATCACGATGGTATTTATACAGATAATGCCCTAGCACTCGGACATCGTAGACTTAGTATCATAGACACTTCAGACCACGCTAACCAGCCTTATTTTTCGGAAGACCGATCAGTAGTGCTAGTCTTTAATGGCGAAATCTACAATTATATAGAACTTAAAAAAGAACTTTCCGATTACACATTTAACACCTCTTCAGACACTGAAGTAATTATAGCTGCTTATCAGAAATGGGGCACGGAGTGTTTGACACATTTTAATGGCATGTTTTCGTTAGCGTTGTGGGATACTAAAAAAGAGCAGCTACTCATAGCCAGAGACCGCCTTGGTATTAAACCTTTATATTATACCGAATCTAATAACTCCTTTATTTTTAGCAGTGAGTTAAGAGCATTGATTTCATCAGAGTTAGTCACTTCAGAACTAGACACAGCTGCACTTACTGAATATCTGCGTTATCAGACAGTTCACAGCCCTAACACCATATTAAAGGACATCTACAGCATTCCTTCAGGTCATGCCCTCATCATAACTGATAACGAAAGAAAGCTTCATCAATACTGGGATATTTCCAAACCTAAAACACTTGGAAATCTCGCAGATCCTGAAGCAGTAAAATCAAGGGTGCGTCAACTGCTTAAAAAAAGCATAGATCTAAGAATGAGAGCAGATG
>JBGCDT010000136.1:0-4183 GCA_045105695.1 Saprospiraceae bacterium
ATTATTAACAGAAGCAGGCTGGAAAGATTCGGATGATGATGGTATCAGAGATAAAGTTATTAATGGTAAAAAAACACCTCTAATAATTAATGTAGTTATCGTCGGAAATGAAGTATCCAAAAGTAATATGGCAATTCTAAAAGAAGATGCTATAAAAGCGGGAGTCTCTATAGAAACAGAAACTGTAACCGGCGCGCAACTCCTGCGAACCAAATTACCCGCTCGCGATTTTGATGCATTTACTCTAGCATCGAGTTTTGACCTCGATCTTTTTGATCCTTATCAGCTATGGCATACGGCAAGTGATACCCCCGGAGGGAGCAATAGAGTTGGATTTGGCAATGCAGAAACGGACGCCATCATCGAAGAGATACGCAAAACGAATGATAATAGTAGAAGGAAAGAACTTTATATACAATTCCAAAAAATAATCTACGAGGAACAACCTTGGGTAACTTTATACCGACCACTAGACAGAGTCGTGATAAATAGTAAATTCAAAAATGCAAAGACGACATTACAAAGCCCAGGATACATAGAACGTTTATTCCACTAGTCTTTTCCCACAGTAATGAGGAAGTACATACTTAAAAGATTGTTACTCTTCGTACCGACCTTGCTGTTGGTTTCTCTACTTGTTTTTGGACTGAGTAAAGCTGTGCCTGGCGATCCGGCAGAACGAGGCGGCTGGGGCTTGGATGGTGATTCCTTTAATGAAGAAGCTTATCAAAGAGCAGCAATTAAGCTGGGGCTTGATAAACCCATTTTTTATTTCAGCCTTTCCTCTACCGCCTTCCCCGATACATTACATAGGATTCTCCGAAAAAGCCATCGGGACAACCTCAAACAATTGATTAACCGTCATGGCAACTGGCCTGAAATCCAACAATACTATTACAACTTATCTCAGCTTGATAAAGCGGTCCAAACTATTCCTGACAGTTTACATAATGACAACTTCATAGAAATTCGCAGAAGCCTATCACAGCTTTTCATTCAACACAAAAAAGAAGAAGTCAATCGTTTACTGAATGTTCTCTCGGAAAATATATCTTCTACAGATTCTGATCTTCGCAATTTACTTGTTCAACCCATTAAGAAAACACAATCCTCTTTTAAAAAAATACTTAAAACAGAAACCATCTGGAAATTATATACTCCAGATTTCAAATGGAGAGGTTTCGACAATCAATATCAAAACTGGATCAGTAGTTTTCTAACTGGTAACTTTGGAGTTTCTTATCTAGATAAACGCCCTGTATTCACAAAGATGGGCGAGGCAATGTTCTGGACTTTGATAATGAATCTGAGTTCTCTCTTTATTGTGTTTTCAATCAGTATTCCTCTAGGGGTTTATCTCGCTAGTAAAAAAGACAGAGGGATAGATCGAACTATGTCTTTTGTCCTATTTGCACTGTATTCCCTCCCTGTTTTTTGGATAGCCACTTTATTATTAGTGTTCTTCACGACTGCTGAATATAGTTCTTGGATGGATATTTTTCCAGGTCCAGGTCTTGGAGAGCTTAGAAGATCTGCACCTTTTTGGGATCGTTTTTGGGAGCGAAGTAGCCATTTAATTTTACCTGTTTTCTGCCTATCCTTTGGAGCAACAGCTTTTGTAACAAGACAAATACGTGGTAGTATGATAGAAGTCCTAGACCAAGATTTCGTTCGTACCGCAAGAGCAAAAGGTCTAGGAGAGAAATCAGTTCTATGGAAACATGCTTTTCGTAATGCACTATTCCCATTGATTAGTTTGATGGCGATGACTATACCTGGTTTACTGGCGGGTTCTGTAATTGTAGAATTTATTTTCGCCATACCTGGTATGGGACGGCTCATGTTTAATTCTATATTAGAACAAGATTGGCCGTTTGTATATACCGTATTAATGCTGACGGCTCTTGTAACTATCTTATCCAACTTGTTGGGTGACCTTTGCTATGCGGTGGCTGATCCAAGAGTAAAATATTAATCATATCATAAATGTTTTTCGGAAGAAAAAAACAAGCTGAAGTACTGGCCGCCTTAGAACGAGATTCTAAGCAGCCTCGCTATTGGCGAATGGTCTGGAAGCGTTTCCGAAAAAACAGAACAGCGTTATGGGCCTGGCGAGGAGTAGCGACTCTATTTGTAATAGCATTGTTAGGAACTTTTATTGCTAATGAAAAACCGCTTTACGCAAAAATAGGTGACACGCATTATTTTCCCGTTTTTAGGAATATAGCGGTGCAGCTCAATTGGAGTAAGTGGGATAAAGACTTGATCCACGCAGATTGGGTTACAATGGATTATGAGTCTGTCATTCGGGCACCTATTCCTTATGGCCCTAATTACATCGACAAAAAGAATACAGGTAAAGGACCTTTTTCGGACCAAAACATAGCCTCTACCCAATTCCGCCATTGGCTCGGCACCGATGACCTTGGTCGAGATGTAGCCGCTGGTATGATTCAAGGAACTCGGATATCTCTCATGGTGGGTATCATCACGATGACCATTGCTTGTATGATCGGTTTGATCCTAGGAACAGTAGCCGGATATTTTGGTGATGGAAGATTAGAGCTTTCCCGAGTTCGTTTGGTTTTGAATGTGATTGGTTTGTCTCTCGGTTTATATTACGCTTTGGGGGTACGCAGTTATCAACTAACTGAAGGAAATTTTATTCTATTAGAATGGATAAAACGGTTTTTTATTTTTGTAACTGTATTGTTAGGGATGAATAGTCTTTCCAGTCTTCTAGAAAAAATATCATTTTTAGGCAAAAGGGTTGTCGTTGGAATTGACTTGATCATCATGCGAATTATTGAAAGTCTAAACACCATTCCAGGTTTATTCCTTCTACTGGCAATACTCCCTCTTTTTTCGGGCAATTCGATTTTTAATATTATGCTGATTCTTGGGTTGATCAGCTGGACAGGAATCGCTCAGTTTGCCAGAGGCGAAATGCTGCGTGTTCGAAATTTACAATACGTGGAAGCTGCCCAAGCGCTGGGGTATTCTTCTAGAAGAATCATCTTAAGACATGCCCTCCCTAATGCACTCACGCCCATACTAATCGTAATCGCTTTTGGAATGGCCGGAGCGATTCTAGCTGAATCCTCTTTATCTTTTCTCGGAATTGGTAGCGGCGAAATAACCTGGGGAACCATACTCTCCAAAGGAAGAAATTACCTCTCCTACTGGTGGCTTACAGTCCTCCCCGGACTAGCCATATTTTTTACCGTTACCTGTTTTAATTTGATAGGAGATGGCTTAAGTGAAGCACTTAGGAATTCCAAATGAGTTGTATCAAGCCCTCTAGTTTTCCATGAAAGGAGCTACTCCCCATTAAAATTTCGCTTTTTCCCTACTTTTTGCCGGAACTTTCTGTTTTTCGCCTCGTATATGGATTTTAGATATACGGCGTATTTAGATCATTCGAAGAAGTGAACTTCTTATTCTGAAGATGTGGATTGATCGGGAATTGTTGTAACCAATTGTAAATCAATAGAATTACTTTCCTCTCATGTTCTTAGGGAAAAGGTTTGATTTGCCTTTTTTGGTTTTCATCTTTCCTTTTTTACCAGGTTTATTATGGACAGATTCATTCATTGGACAACCAGTTTTCTTACTACAAGAAGAAGTAACTGTACCAATGAAAATAATTAGAGAAAGGAAAAAACAGAGTTGAAGTATCTTTTTCATATTGCGTTAAAGTGATTATGAACAGAACGATAAAGTTACAAAAATAGTACCGCGGGGAAAAGCGCTGCTTTGAGATATCCCTTAGCGTTTTTATAAAAAATTCAATATTAATTGACGGACGACAGTCCAACTCCTTATTTTTCATTTATTAACTTATAAAAATTTATAAGATGAACAAAGCAGACCTAATCAGCCGAGTAGCAGAAGACACTAACATGTCCAAGACTATGACAGCCGAATGTATCAACTCCGTAATCGGATGTATCGGTGAAACACTTAAAGACGGAAACAAAGTTTCTTTGACTGGCTTCGGTACTTTCACTATGGCGAACCGTAAAGCACGTATGGGAAGAAACCCGCAAACTGGTGCTGAAATTAAAATCCCTAGCAAGAACGTTGTAAAGTTCAAGCCAGGTAAAGATTTGAATGAGACTGTAAACTAGTTTTCAAACTACGTTTAGCAAAGCAATAAAAAGGGCGACTTACTTTGGGTGGG
>JBGCDT010000137.1:0-3180 GCA_045105695.1 Saprospiraceae bacterium
AATCGTCCTAAGGAAGAACAGCATTTCATGAAAATGGGTGGACAGAAAGTGGCTTGGAAAACGGGTACGAGTTATGGACATAGAGATGCCTGGGCAGTGGGAGCCAATGAGCGTTACGTCGTAGCAGTTTGGGTGGGAAATGAAAATGGAGATGGAGCCCGCAACCTGATTGGAGCGCGAAAGGCTGGCCCCATTCTCTTCCGAATGATGCGGCACTTGGATCACGTTGGTGCGATTCAAGAAAAAATTGTAGATGCAGTGTTAGTGCAAACTTGCGCGCAAAGCGGGATGCTAAAAGGACATCTTTGTACAAAGACGAAAGATCTCTATATCCCAAAACAGTCTCATCAATTACGCCATTGCAATCATCACCAGGTGGACTATGCCGTGAACAGTTCTGTATTGGAAAACGATACCTTGTATTATCTAAATCCAGTGGAAAATTATTACCATAAAGCTTTTAGCGGAGAAGATTTGTCATTGCCTGCTGGCCTTCAAACGAACGGAGTCGCCACTGCTCCTAACATTGTGTACCCAGAGAAGGATGCTATTTTATTTATACCTAAAAAAATAGAAGAGACTTATTCTAATGTACAACTGAAGGCGAATACAAATACTAAAGCGGAGACACTCTTTTGGTTTTTGAATGGAGCGTTTTTGCAAAAGACAGAAGCCCCTCATCATGTGTCTGTGGATTTAGAAGCGGGGCAGTATGCACTTTTGATAAATGATTCTGCGGGGAATGAAGATCGAGTTGGATTTGAGGTAGTGAGGCGATGAGCTGGGGTAATGATCTCGCAGAGGCGGGGGAGAACGCTGAGTGAACATAATATTAATCGTGCGAAGAATCTCTGTGACCTCCGTGTCCTCTGCGGGATAAAATTATAAAAGGCTAAGTTCCTATGATGAAAACGCTAGGCTTTTTATGTAGGTCAGGTAATTCCTTTTTTTTCCATTGGCCAATGGTTTTTGTTACGACCATCTCAGACGGCAATGTTAAATCCGTAGCCACGCAAAGCTTAGTTGAATCCTTCAGCGACCTCAAAGCTTCTTGCATCAGCGGATTATTTCGGTAAGGCGTTTCGATAAAAATCTGTGTTTGTCTATGACGAATAGCCATCATTTCGAGCTTTTCTAATGACTTACTAATGGCCGGTTTTTTCTGCGGAAGATACCCATGAAAACAAAAGGACTGTCCGTTCATACCAGACCCCATTAGTGCGAGAAGTATGGAGGAAGGCCCAACGAGTGGAACAACTTCAATACCTTTTCTATGCGCTAAGTCTACCAGCAATGCCCCCGGATCTGCTACCCCAGGACAACCTGCCTCTGACAACAGCCCCACGTCATGCCCCTGCTCCAGCGGCTCTATGAAGGAAGGGAACTCCTTAGCTTCAGTCCGTTTATTCAATTCAAAAAAAGTAATCTCACTGAAAGGCTTCACTGGTTCCGTGGCCTTCATGAATGCACGAGTCGTTTTACCTCGCTCTGCGATGATGTAATCCAACCTTTGTAAAATCTCCACGACGTAAGGAGGGATACTGTGCAATGCGTCTGATCCTAGTGGACTGGGAATAAGATATAGCTTTCCTTTCATTAGTATTTTTAATTTAAGAACTAGTTGCTCAAAAGTAGTGAAGTATTCTCAACTATTTAGCGAATTAGAAATAAATAGAAAAGCTGCTTTCTCCACTCAATTACTTATCTTTGTCGGGCAAAATTCAAATACTGATTCCAGCGCATGACTGCAACATTTACAATACAACTTCCTCAATTTAAAGGTCCCTTCGACCTGTTGTTGTTCTTCATCGAACGTGATGAGCTGGACATCTATGACATTCCGATAGCCGGAATCACAGAAGAATTTCTGAACTACATCCGCGCTATGGAATCTTTGAATGTAGACTTAGCTTCTGAGTTTATTTTAGTAGCAGCTACCTTGATGCGTATAAAAGCCAAAATGCTGATTCCTCGTCAGTTGGTTGATGAAGAAGGGAACGAGATTGATCCCCGTGACGAACTTGTCCAGCGGCTTCTGGAATATAAAAGATATAAGTCTGTTCTTGATGACATGCGTCAATTGGAGCAAGACCGTAGCCTCCGTGTAGAAAAAGGATATAATAGTGTTGAGATCAAAAAAATTGCAGAGACGGCGCTAGTAGATATCGAATTGGAATCGCTTACGCTATTCAAATTGATGAAGGCATTTAAAAATGTCATGGATCGACTTGAATATCAGAAGCGTCAAAAGGTGCATCAGGTTTATATCTACAATCATACGGTTGCGGGGCAACAGGTATTTATTTTATCGAAAGTTAAGTGGGGTGAAAAAACACATTTTGAAGAAGTCTTCATGAAATGTAAGGATCGTGTCCATGCGATTATTACATTCCTGGCTATGCTGGAATTACTGAATATGCAAAAGGTAAAAGTCGTCAATGGTGAAGGCATCAATAACTTCTGGTTGGAAATGAGCGACGGGCAAGAGGATATACCAGAGGAGGAGCGGGTGTCAATTTCTGATAGTGAAGAGTAGTAGTTTTGTATCTCACGGAATTCGCAGAAGCCACGAAAAATAATATACCTATTTAGAAAATCTATGTGATCTTTGCGAACTCAGTGAGGACTAAACCGCGAAAAGTAGCCTATCCTATAAACAATCAATTTTATGAACGAAGTACAACGTCAGCGCTGGGAGCAAATCCGAGCAAAGGGCCAAGATAATTTTATTTGGATGACTGGCGTGCTGCGCTGGGGTTTATTATCGGGTGCTGTGATCTCTACTTTGGTGTATCTATTTAGAAATGGCTGGAATGTAAGTGTATTGTTAGAAATGGACTTTGTTTCTTACCTGAGTTTTTCTTTATTGTTATTTGCGGTGTTTGGTTATGTCTGGGGGCGAATGGTTTGGTGGTTGACGGAGCGGCGGTATTTGGGGAAGTAAAGAAATAGAAAAATGTTTTATTAATCATTTAATTTCCTGGAAGGCTTAGCTAAACCAGTTTGTACACTATCTCACTACACATTTATTTTTCCCCAATAAAAATTTTTTTTAATTCATAAAATTCTATCTTTAAGCATTAAATAGATAGATATTATGACAAATATAACAAACGATACAATGGGTATCGATTGGGAATTCACACTAGATACCATACGCGAGGGCAAATGCATTCTCTT
>JBGCDT010000138.1:0-7938 GCA_045105695.1 Saprospiraceae bacterium
CGGACAGATTGGAAAAACTGAGGATTGCTTTGGTCTTCTTCAAAGTATTTTCTGAATGACAATACAAAGTTATCGATGGTTCTAGTAGAAGGAAAGACGTCATACCCCCAAACCGATTGCAATATCTGTTGCCGACTCACGACTTCATTTTTACGATCAATTAGTAACTTCAACAACAAAGCTTCCTTCTTCGTTAACGTTATTTTACCTTTTTTACAATCCGCTTCGTAGGTCAGAAAGTTGATGACATTATCGCCAAACTTTACAATCTCTGGAGTCATTTCACCAGTCTTACTACTTCTTCGTAACAAGTTGTGCACGCGCAACAATAGTTCTTCTAAATTGAAAGGCTTAGTCAAATAATCATCCGCTCCTTTCTTCAAACCAGCGATACGATCCTCTGGAGTATCCTTGGCGGTCAGAAAGATGACAGGCACATCCATGTTTGTCAATCGCACCTGTTCGCAAATTTGAAAACCATCTAAGTCTGGCAGCATGACATCCAAAACCAGCAAATCAAAATGCTGTCCATGAAACATCTTCAGCGCATCCCTGCCATTATCCGCAGTGACCACTTCATAGTCTTCCATTTCTAAATTCAGTTTGACTACGTTTCTGATGTTGACTTCGTCTTCGACTAGTAATATTCTCATTGAGTGCTTTTTTGAGGGTAGAAGAAGGAGACGAGGGCTGAAAAGGGTAGGAGAGGGTTTGCTCTCGATGCGTATCAAACGCTAATTATTTGTAAATAACAATCTCCTTTTCTTTTCTCGAATTCTTTACAGTTTTCTTCTAGTCCACTTAAGTGAAAATCAATTTAATTATGATACTAAATGAATTTATTTAATTTTTTCTTTTGAAGAACTTTACCTCATTACATCTTCTAGACAAGCCACAACAGAATAACATTCCTCTACACCTCAAGGACAAACCCTCTTCCACCTCAAACCCTTTTCCATCCTCGTCTCCCTCCTAAAAAGGCATCCAAACCTCAAAAATACTCCCACCACCGGCATTATCCTTCACCCCAATCTTACCTCCATGTACCTTCACCATTTGAGCCACGATATATAAACCCAAACCGGTCCCTTTTGTTTTGCGAGTGTCCTCTGAACCGACCCTGTAGAAGCGGTCAAATATCAGTTTTTTTTCCTTATCAGGAATGCCATGGCCATTGTCAGCAACTTTCATTAGAACCCCTTGTTTCTGTTTGTCTAAACTGAGGTGAATTTTTGCAGGAGAAGGTGAATATTTTATGGCGTTTTCCATAAGATTCATAACGATAGAATGTAGACCGACTTTGTCTGCCTTAATAGTAAAGTTATCTTCTTTCAAAGAATGAGTAATTTCTACGTTAGGATTTTTCATCTCTATCTGTTCCTGCCACAGCGGAATCATTTCCTTGAGGTCAATAGATTCTTTATGGAGTTGATAAGCGGTTTCGACACGAGCGGCGAGGAGGAGGTTGTTGACGAGTTCATTCAGTCGTTCGGTTTCTTGGAGTGCGCCTTCGGTTAAGGGCTTAGCTTGTTCTTTAGTCAGGTTTCGTTTTTTGAAAGTTTCTAAGACGAGGAGAATGCTCGCGATAGGCGACTTCAATTCATGAGTGATTGACAAAAGGAAATTTCTCCGATTCTCAGCAGAAATGACTTCTCGATGGTATGCTCGGTTGATCAGATAAATACCGATGACAAGACTTATGATGAAAACTGTAGCTTCTCCGAAGATCATCCACTCTTGTCTTTTGTAGCTGGTGGCCAGTTCTTGGTAGGCGGGCGTTTGATGGAATTCAGCAACATCGCTGATGCGGCCTTCTGCAATCATTACCAGTTTTAGATATTCTGCTTTCGCTAAAAAAGCATCTTCGTTTTTCTTGAAAAGGAGGACAGACCACCATCCGAAAGCCAGCAGCATATATGCGATGACTAGGTAGGAGAGGAAGCGGAGGTGGAGGTCTTTCAAGAAATAGATTTTTTATGATTTTTGAAAAGGAACCTTAAAAGAAGAACGTGAATGACACTGATTCTACTAATTATATTGGATTGATATTTTTGATTTTTGAAAATCTGATTAAATCCAAAAAAATCTGTGTCATCCGCGTTCTACCCTTAGACTCTTTTGTAGACTTAGGCAAACACCTGATCCAAAGCTTTGCAAATAACCCCAGCCGCCAAAGCCAAGTCTACCTCTTCGTGCCCACCAGAAACAAAACCCACTTCATAACCCGAAGGACCTAAGTAAACTCCGTTTTCCAAAAGCACAGTATGCAGCTTTTTAAACAACTCCATCTTGTCCGAATCAATTTGATCAGCTCTTGTAATTCTATTGTTAGAAAAGCAAACCCAGAATATCGAACCGATGGTCGGCATGCTGAGTTCGTAGCCTTTTGCCTTAGCGTGTGTCATTATCAGTTCAATGAAGTTCTTAGTCTTTCGCTCCATGTTTTCGTAGAAACCTTCTTCTAGTAGTTGACTCAAAGCAGCATACCCCGCAGCCATTGCAACTGGGTTCGCCGAAAGTGTTCCCGCCTGATAAACAGGACCCTCCGGTGCAATCATACTCATGATTTTATGACTTGCGCCATAAGCACCCACAGGCATTCCTCCTCCAATGATTTTTCCAAAAGTGATGATGTCAGGACTGACGTCATAGTAACCAGCAGCTCCTTCAAAACCGACTCTGAAACCAGAAATCACCTCATCAAAAATTAACAACACATCGTATTTTGTACAAAGCGCTCTGACGGCTTCCAAGTATTTTTTGTCTTGTAACAACAGCCCATTATTGGCTGGGACAGGCTCAATAATTACGCAAGCGGTCTCATGAGCAAATTCCTTCAGACAATTTTCTAAAGCTGCTTCATCATTCAATGGTACGACCAAAGTTTCCTTTATAAAAGAATCAGGAATACCCGCAGAGGTACTCTCTCCAAAGGTCGCAAGGCCAGAACCTGCTCTTACCAACAAGGAATCCACGTGGCCATGATAGCAACCTTCAAACTTTATCACTTTGCTCTTTCCGTTCACTCCTCTGGCCAAACGAATGGCAGACATTACGGCTTCTGTACCTGAGCTCACAAAACGTACTTTCTCAATATAGCGATGATTCTCAACAATCAATTTACCTAGCTCGTTTCCCAATCGAGTAGGAGCGCCAAAAGAAGTTCCTTTTTGCACAGCATCAATAATGGCCTCTTTAATGACTGGGTTATTATGTCCGTGGATGAGTGGCCCCCAACTACAACAAAAGTCAATATAAGTACGGTCGTCTTCGTCTGTGATTCGACAGCCCATTCCTTCTTTGATGAAAAGTGGTGGTCCTGCTACAGACTTGAATGCTCGTACTGGAGAGTTTACTCCACCGGGGAAATATTTTTTTGCTTCGTCGTATAATTCAGCCGACTTTGCTCTTTTTGCTAGCATTGTATTTTCCATAATACAAAGGTAAGTATTGCGAGATGATTTCGCGAGTTAGGCGTAGCCTAGAGGCTATAAATTTACTTTATTCAGACAATTATTGCTCTTGTTATAATAGGCTTCGAGCTTGGTTGCTTTTTAAATCCAAAGGGACTGGGTTCTGTATTTATTGTAAAAAATCTTACTTTAGCTTTAACACCCCTTTACAATACGACTATTTTACAATCTCAAGCTCCTAGTTGCAGTTAGTTGAAAACTGTGATTAATTCATATATTGTGAAATAATAAAATATTTGACCGACGCTCTGGTCAAGAAAAAAGCCATTAAAAACGTTCACCCTTATGCTTCGACTTAAAATTTTAATTCCAATTATTTTATTTAACCTCTTGATTTTTAGTGATATAAATGCTCAGAACTGTGGATCAGTGATTGACGAGAATATTACGGTTGGAGGTAGCCAAATCCTGAGAACAAAATCTAAAAAGTTAGTAATTAGAGGAGATTACAGTTATAGTATCTCTTTCCAGCATACGGACCGAGGTGTTCAAGCTAAAGTAAATTCTCAGAATGGAGTTGAGTTTAACCAAGGAGATGAAATTATCTTTATGGATAAGACGGGCAAAAGAATGAGTTATCGTTTCATAGAAATGGGAGCTTTGACCCGTACATCTGGTACACCTATTCATTATAATATTCTACAATTGGATATTGCCGCTCTAGAATGGTTTTCTTCCACTCAGATGACGACCATTTATTTCAAAAATAACATCAGTAGTAAGATGTTTAAATTCACGATTGTCGGTTCCAGACAAGCTGAATTTAAAAACTTAGCGACCTGTTTTCTTACAGCTTTGGATCGCGGTAAGGCTGTTAATGTTGCCCTTACCGGAAATGACAAATCTGCAAAAAACGGAGGAAGTAAAGCAGGGCCATCTCCTGGACAACCTATTAGTTCTACCTCAGCAGGCGTTCGACAAGTGGTAGATATTAGCCTTTTGAATGATGAGGAACTGAATGCCTTGAAGAAGGAATTGAGAGAAACTAAAGATAGAATTCGTAAAGAAATCGAAGACGAGAAAGCAAAGGGAGAAACGATCAAAGGACAACTAAGAGAGGAAGTTGCCATCGCTCGTGAAGCCGCTGAAAAGAAAAAAGCAGAATATGCAAACGAGGTTTTAGAAGCTCGAAAAAACTCTTCTGGTGAAATTGAAAAAACAAAACAAGAGATTGCGAATACTGTCGCGGATGCTCGTACCAATGCTTCTACTGAAATTGAAAAAATAAATGCGAACGTAGCTGAAGCTAAAACGACTGCTGCCGCTGCGGTACAAGAAGCAAAACTGAAATCAGCCCAAGAAGTTGTTGATGCTCAGAACAAAGCTGCTGAAGAACTCAAAAAGATAAAGGATAAACTCGACGAGGCGAAGCTTCAATATTCTGATGAAATAGCCAGTGCCCGAGAGACTTCTCAATTGGAGTTAACAAGAATTCGGGAAGAGACCGCAGGTATAATTGCAGAGGCTAGAGAGAAAGCAAAAACAGAACGTAACAAAACGACAGAAGATGTGGTATCCGCTAAGCAAACCGCTTCCGAACAAATTCTTTCTGTAAAGGAACAAGCCGCTGAGGAAGTAGCGCAAGCTCGTGAAAATGCTGTTTTGGAAAGAGAGAAAATTGCTTTTGATCTTGCAGAAGCTAGAAGAAAAGGAGCTGAGGAAAAAGCAATCATTAAGCAATCGAATGCTTCTGAAATCAGAGACATTAAAGAACGAGCGGCTAAAGAAAAAGAGGCCAACGCCGTAGCTGTCGCTGAATCCAAGCAAAAAGCTTCTGAAGAAATTAATAAAACACAACAGGCCGTTGCTGCTGAAAAGGAGCGAGCAAAATCTGAAGTCGTTAGTACCAAACAACAATCTGCTGAAGAAATAGCTGCTACTAAATCAGATGCTGAAAAGCAGAAGGCTGCTGCCGCTCAAGAGGTTTCTGATGCAAAAAGTCGCTCTGCTCAAACTGTTGCTCAAATACAAGCTGAGGAAGCAGAATCCGTAGCATCAGCCCGTTCTAAAGCTAAAGAACAAAAAGACCTTATAGCTACTGAGGTGACTACGGCTAGAGAAAATGCGGCTGCTGAAATTACGCGTATTCAAGAAGAAGTGAAAAAAGCAATCGAAGAAGCTAAGGCCAAAGAAGCTTCTGTAAAAGAAGCGAGTGCAAAAGAAGTAGCTGCTGCAAAAGAAAAAGCAACTCAGGAAATTGCGAAAGCACAAGAAGAGGCTGCCGAAACAGTGAAGAAAGCAAACACAACAGCAGACAAAGCGAAAGAAGATTACGCTAATGAAGTAGCGGCTTCTCAAACGACGGCTCAGGAAAGAATCAAAACGATCAACGAAGAGGTAGCTGCTAAGATAGCTGCTGCTAAGCAACAAGAGAAAGAGACGACTTCACTGACTGCTGAAGAAGTTATGGATAGCAAAAACAAAGCGGCTGCCGAAGTGACTGCTGCTAAGGAAACCTCGGCTCGTGAAATTGCGAAAGCTCAGGAGGAAGCTGCATTGGCCAAACAAGCTGCTGCTGACGCCACTTCAAAAGCTAAGAAAGATGCTGCTGAAAATATTGCGCAGACCAAAAATGAGGAGGCGGAAGCCATCCGTACTTTAAAAGAAAAAGCGGCGAACGATAAAAAAGAAATCGCTAGTGAAGTAGCTACCGCAAAAGAAAAAGGAGCAGCTGAAATCACCGCAGTTAGAGAACAAACGGCTAATGAAATAAAAGCGGCCAAAGAATCTGCTGCTAAAGCAAAAGAAGAATCTGCACTCGCTGTTTTAAAAGCTAGAGAAGAAGCTGCGGATCAAATAGCTACCGCTAAAGAGCAATCTGCGGCTGAGGTGGCAGCTGCAAAAAAGCAAGCTGCTGATGAAATAGCAATCACTAACAAACGTAAAGAAGAAGCAATCGCTAAAGCAGAGCAGGAACAAAAGGAGGCAGAGGAAAAATCTAAAGCTGAAATAGCTGCTGCAAGAGAAGAGGCTGCTCAAACCATTGCTGCGGTTCGTGAAGAAACAAATAAAAAGAAAGCAGAATACAACAAGGATTCAGAAGATGCTCGTTTGAAATCACTGGATGAAATTGCGCAATCTCAAAAAGAATCCACAGATGCTATTTATACTGCGAAGGCAGAAGCTACAGCTCAAATTACAAAAGTGAAAGAGGATACGGTTGAGAAAATCAAAGAGGAACGAGCAAAGATCAAAGTTGAGCAAGATAAGCTTAACCTGATGAATCAGGAAGTGACTTCTGCTCAGGAACGTCTAGATAAGGCCAAGCAAGAAGCTGCTGCTGCTGAAAAAGAATTGCAACGCATACTGGATGAAATAGAAAAGAAGAAAAAGGAACAGAAGTAATTTTATTCAAAAGACGTCTGTTGAACGTTTACTACACTTAGCTACTCTTAAAGCGAAGTTTAGTAAACGTTTTTTTATGTTCGCAGTTTGTTAAATGTCAATAGAGTGGGAGGGTTCATTCGTACCGTTAATCTTCAGCCTGTTGACTTAAGAGAATTTAATTAGTAAAAAATACAACCCAATATGAAAAATGTAATTGTATTGTTAGCAATGGCTATAATGCTTTCAGCTTGTCAGCAAAATCAGGAAGTTAAAAAAGCAGAAGCAGAAGCACCTGTCGTCTCTGACCTTGCGCGTGTCCCGGATAGTTGGATTGCAGATCGAGTAAGCAAAGCTCAGTCAGCAATGAATAAAACAGAGGCCGGACAACTTGTTTGGAAATCAATGGAGGCGCATGGAGGATTAGAGCGTTGGTTCTCGAATGGGCCGATTGCCTTTCAATTTGATTATCAGCCCAGAGGAAAAGGGGCTCGAAGAAACACTAAGCAAATTGTAGATACCTGGAATAACAAGGCTGTCCATTATGCAGCCACCGACCAGACTGCTGCTTTCGGTTGGGATGGTAAAGATGCCTGGGTAACTGAAAAGGATACTGCAAACTTTAATTACAATCTCCGATTCTGGGCGCTGACTCCGATTTACTTTTTAGCTCAGCCTTTCAATTTCGATGGGAAAGGAGTACAGTTGGAAAAACTAACGGATAAAACGCTGGATGGAAAAACCTATGATGCTGTAAAGATTTCCTTTGAAAAAGGAACAGGAGATGCTCCTGATGACTATTACATCAATTATTACGATAAAGAAACGCATCGTCTGGAAGTATTACGATACATCGTTTCTTATCCTAAATATTTCAAAGATGGCGGACACTCTCCTGAGAAGCTAATGACGCTGCATGATTTTACAACAGTGAATGGAATAACGCTTCCAACGGCTTATAAAACTTACATGATGACAGAGGAGGAAGGAAAGGGAGAGTATGTAACAGATATTGCTGTTTCTGGAATTCGATTTTCAGCGGAGACGAAGAAGGCTTTTTTTGAGGTGCCTGAGGGCGAGAAGGTGTTGGAGGGCTTGTAATGTGCTCTACGCTCACTTCGATATTTTAAGGTTATTTATC
>JBGCDT010000139.1:0-5440 GCA_045105695.1 Saprospiraceae bacterium
AGATGAGTATATGGCTGGGCGTACGCCAAATCCATGTGTTCTATGCAATACACATATCAAATGGAATTCTCTTCTGAAAAGAGCAGATATGCTTGATTGTGAGTTTATTGCAACAGGCCATTATGCTAAAATCAAGGAAGAGAATGGTCGAAAGTTTATTAGTAAAAGTAAAGATTCACATAAAGATCAGTCCTACGTATTATGGGGATTAAGTCAGGAATGCATGGAGCGAAGTCGTTTTCCATTAGGACCTTACACGAAACCCGAAGTTCGCCAAATGGCCTTTGATTGGGGCTATACGGATTTATCAAAAAAAGGGGAGAGCTACGAAATTTGCTTTGTCCCTGATAATGACTACCGAGGTTTTCTAAAGCGAAGAGTAGAAGGACTAGAGGAACAAGTTGCCGGAGGAATGTTTGTAAACGCAAAAGGAGAGGTACTAGGACAACATCAAGGATATCCTTTTTACACAATAGGTCAACGGAAGGGTTTAGGGCTAGCTTTCGGTAAGCCAATGTACGTTACTGGTATTAAGCCAGATACCAATACCGTTGTATTAGGAGAAGTTGATGAGCTTTTGCGAAACGGAATGAAGGTTGGTCAAGTGAATATGCAAAAGTATGCAGAGGTAACCGACGATATGGAGGCGGTGACGATGATCCGTTATAATGACCAAGGAACCCTAAGTAAGTTGTCCAAAAAAGGAGAGCAGGTATACGTTGATTTCATGGCTAATGTCAAGGGAGTCGCGCCTGGTCAATCAGCTGTTTTTTACGAAGGAGATGATGTCATCGGAGGCGGGATGATTTACGCTTAGCATCGGCCTTGCTGACTGGATTGAAGTTTGCATTAGAATTTATCATAATTTAAGAAGATCATTATGCGATACTTACTACTTTCTTTTATGGTTGTGCTTTTGGCTTTCTCTTGCAAGGATGAACAAACCTTGGAAGACTTTGAGATAGACTTTGGTTATGATTACTTTCCATTAGAAATAGGTTCTGATATTACTTACAAAGTGGATTCAATAATTTATGACCCTAATGAAAGCGGTGTTGATATTTTAAATAATACCGTCTACATTCGAGAAATGGTTGTCGATACTTTTCGAGATGAAATAGGCAGATTATCTCATCGTATTGAGCGTTTTGAACGACCTAATGTGGATACTACTTGGGCACTGACAGATGTATGGTCAGCTGTTCGAACAGCAGAAAAAGCAGAGCGTTTTGAAGAGAATTTAAGATTTATCAAAATGGTTTTCCCAGTTGATGATGGCGATCTTTGGAACGGGACTACTCACCTTGATCCAACGGTTACTTACCCAGTAGCTGGTGAACAAATTGAAATTTTCAAAAGCTGGCGCTCAGAAGTTATTTCTGCTGATGAGCAAGAGCCGATAGGCGACTTTATCTTCGATCAGGTTACAACTATTGAAATAGCCAATGAAGAAAACCTTTTAGAAAAAAGATTTGGAATTGAAAAATATGCTGAGGGAATAGGCTTAGTTTACAAAGAACTGGAAGTCTACAACACCCAACAAATAGAAAGTGAAGAAACGCCTTGGGAGGAAAAAACAGAACGAGGGTTTCGGGTGGTAATGACTGTTGTAGATTATTAATAATTCAAAGAATCATCGTTATCAAACCCAATCAATCCCTTTTCTAAGCAATTCCAAAGTCTCGGCTTCTTTACTTCCTGGTTCCGCTTGGAAATTGTAAGTCCATTCCGCTTGTGGCGGCATACTCATCAGAATAGACTCCGTACGGCCATCTGTTTCAAGGCCGAATTTCGTCCCTCTATCCCACACTAAGTTAAACTCTACGTAACGACCTCTTCGTTGCAATTGCCATGCTTTTTCATTCTCCGTAAATGTCTTGTTAGAATTTCGCCTTACCTGAGTGGTGTATAGAGGTACAAAAGCTTTTCCAACGGATTGAACAAAGTTCCAGCGATCCTCTTTTGTAAATCCATCTTGCGTATGCAGGTGATCGAAGAAGATGCCGCCGATACCTCTGGTTTCTTTCCGATGTTTGATGTAGAAATAATCATCAGCCCATTTTTTGACGGAAGAGTAGTAGTCACTATGATGTTTATCACAAGTATCTTTAAGCATTTGGTGAAAAAGCTTTGCATCAATTTTATCTACGTAATGAGGAGTCAAATCAATACCTCCGCCAAACCACCAGGTGTCTTCTCCTGTTTCAAAGTACCGCACATTCATATGAATAATTGGGACCAATGGATGCTTTGGATGCAAAACGATGGAAACACCTGTTGCAAAAAAATCCGGATCATCGACCTTTAGTGAAGCTCTGATTTTCTCAGGGAGTGTTCCATGAACGGCAGAGAAATTTACGCCTCCTTTTTCAATAACGCCTCCTTGAATAACTCTGGAACGGCCGCCTCCACCGCCAGGTCTCTCCCAACGATCTTCTTTAAATTCGCCTTCACCATCCAATGTTTCAAGGGACATACAAATGCTGTCTTGCAGGCCTTTGAACCAGTTTGCGATTTGTTCTTTTTTCATGCTTAAATTATTTAAAGTTAAATCCCAATAAATTCTTTTGCAGCAGCGACCACTTTCTTAGAATTCCCAACGAAGTAATTCTCATCAACTTGCACGACCGGTCTCTTTAAGAAAGTGTATTCCTCAAGGATTAGTTTTTTGTACTCTTGCTCAGATAGTTCCTTTTCGTTCAGTCCCATGCTTCTGTATTTCATAGCGCGACGGTTGAAGAGTGACTCATAAGAACCCGCTGCTTTTTTCATGGCGGTGAGTTCTTTAGCAGAAACGTGTTTCTCTTTGATGTTTTGTAATTCGAAACCTTCGCCATCATTCAGCTCTTTAATGATTCGCTGACAAGTGTTGCAGGTAGCAAGATGATAGATCTTTTTCATTTTGTAATTGTATTTATGCGTTCCTCAAAAATGTATTTTAGTAAACTAAACAAACTTATACATCGGCAGTACACCGCTAGCATCGACCTTGCAGGTCTTTCCTTCCTATAAGTGTGCCTCCGGCCCAGAAGCAAAGTTCCACTCAATAAATCAGCCACCACTATAGATTAAAAAAACTCTCTTACACAAACTTATACATCGCCAGTACATCCATATACTCCCCATCATCAGTTTTGATTTCTTTGATCAGACGACCCTCTTCTATAAACCCATGATTTCTGTAAAGATGAATAGCGTTGTAGTTTTGAATAGCAACGTTGAGTTTCATTTTTTTTACTAAAGAGTCTTTTTCTGCCCATTCGATGAGGGTTTCTAACAATGCATTTCCGACACCAAGTTTTCTGAATTCAGGTAGTACGCCCATAGCCATTTCTCCCTGATGTTGGTTGCGTTGTTTTTTACCATTTGCAAAAACAATATCGCCAACCAATTGCTCATTGTGTTGTGCTAGAAGGTAGATACTCCCCACTGTTGACTGAAAGGTTTCTAACCTCGTAGCTTGATCAGCTTTTGAGAGATTATACTCCTCAGGTTTCGTTAATGCAAACTCAGCATTGCTGAATATTCTTTTTACCATTTCAATAAGATCAGCAGCATCCTCAGACGTCGCTTCTCGGACGATCAGTTCAGATCCATCTTTTAAAGAAAATGATTTTGGAAGAACAGACATGCTTTGTACATTGCGTTTTCTCGAAGTATGGTGTCGCTTTAGTCGACGCCCAAAGATAATATCCTGTTCCTATTTTACTGCCATTACTAAGTCAAAAAATAAATTCATACTATGTGGTTATACTATTTTAAAGCATTGCACATCATTGGTTTTGTAGCCTGGTTTGCGGGTCTGTTCTACTTGGTCAGAATGTTTGTCTATCATACAGAAGCTTATGACAAAGCGGAACCCGAGCAAAGTATTCTGAAAAAGCAATTCAATCTAATGGAATGGCGAGTTTACAAAATCATCTGCAATCCAGCAATGATGATCACCTTCACTTTTGGAATTGCTATGTTGGTTTATAACCCCGCTTATATGAACGGAGGTTGGATGCATATAAAGTTGACTTTGGTGATCTTACTACTGGTGTATCATATATTCTGCAAAAGAATGATTAAGCAATTGGAAAAAGGAAAGACGAGTTTTAGTTCTTTTCAGTTTAGATTATTCAATGAATTTCCAACACTATTTCTATTTGCCATTGTCTTTTTGGCGGTCTTCAAAGATAGCATGAATCCAATGAAACTCTTCGGGGGAATTATCGCCTTAGGCGTTT
This sequence comes from Saprospiraceae bacterium, assembly GCA_045105695.1. GTDB lineage: Bacteria > Bacteroidota > Bacteroidia > Chitinophagales > Saprospiraceae > CALGLS01. The sequence continues at coordinate 4,230 of JBGCDT010000139.1, forward strand.
TATTATTCCTCATTGCTAAAGCTTACAAAAAAGCTAAAGAAAAGTCCTAATTTATAGATTTTACGGATTCCTCAAAAACAAAAAAGCCCATCGATCTAAATCAATGGGCTTTTTTAAGCGTGGGTTTGATATGTCCAAAAACGAGATTATTCGATTACTTTACTCTTCTATGTCTTGAATGAATTCTTTGTCAGAAACCAACATGGCTGTAATCAGCAAAAAGAAAGCAGAGACAGAAACACCAATTACAGCATTGAATTCCAGCAAGTAATAGATGGTGAAAAAGAAGGAAAGACTAAGAAACAAAGCCAGACTGTAGAACGAAAAAAGGATGAAAATTTTCTTCATGGTAAATCGATTTTTTGTTTTTGGAATGATTACTATCTCTTATTTAGAAACGTATCACAAAAATAATACCATGAAAAGGGTCATTTTGTTCAGTATCAAATAAGGTAAATTATGCTTTAAACTCGTTAAAATTACCGCGTCTGTTAAAGATCAAAACGTTTAGGGAAAACGCCTTAGTACCTTTATTTTAGGATGTTATCACTCTATTGTTGAAAAAGTGACTAAAATCCTTAATTTCGCACCCATAAATCAGAACGATATGAGTAAGAAATCAATTTGCATAAAAAATGCAAAGTACGTTAATCGGGGTGCAACCAAGGAAGGAGATATTTATATTGTAGATGGTCGCATTGACCAAATATCTGCTAATATAACAAAACCTGCGGATATAACAATTGATGCAGAAAACAAAGTCGTGATCCCTGGTATCATAGATGATCAGGTTCATTTTCGTGACCCTGGTTTGACACACAAGGCGGATCTCTACACAGAACCTAGGGCTGCTGTAGCAGGAGGTACTACCTCTTTTATGGAAATGCCTAATACAAAACCTGCTGCCTTGACTCAGGAGTTACTAGCTGATAAGTATGCAACGGCTGCTAAAAAGTCCATCGCAAATTATTCCTTTTTCATGGGGGCTTCCAACGATAATTTGGAACAGGTCCTCAAAACCAATCCCAAGGATGTCTGTGGTGTGAAAATATTTATGGGTTCTAGCACTGGCAATATGCTGGTAGATGAAGAGAAAGTGTTGGACGCATTATTCAAAGAAGTACCTATGCTGATCGCTACTCACTGAGAAGACGAAGCAACTGTACGTGCAAACACAGCCGCTCATATCGAAGAATATGGAGAGGACATTC
>JBGCDT010000140.1:0-17592 GCA_045105695.1 Saprospiraceae bacterium
TACAGTTACTTAAAGTAGATTTCTGATTAATATACAAAAGAGACTTAATAGTTTTTAATTATTAAGAAATCGCTCAATCTGCCTTCTATGCCTAAGGATATGGACTATCGCATGTTCGAATAACTGCTCTACATCATAGGATTGTCCCCATCGGACTTTGATTTTGTTTTCTGGATCATACGTTTCTAGCCTTAGGGATGGATAGTCTTGGAATAGCTTTTCGTTATACGCAAACATTTCATCTAACGCGACATGATACTGTTCCACAGATTCTAGTTTTGTTTTTTCGTAATATGAAATATCTTCTCCCAGCCATTTTCTGATCTCAATAACATAGGTGTACCCTGAAGCGACTACATGCGTCAAGATGCTTTGGATAGATTGACAGTCTTCGTCTTTTGTTTCTGTGTCAAGCGTTTTTAATAGATAGTCGATAGGGATTTTTTTCGTAATTTCTTTTAGCTCATCTATTGCTTTTTTGTATTCATCTAGAATGGCGATTTTGGCTCCTTGGTTTGTCATTGTTTGATTTTTTATTCTTGCTGGTTGGCGTTGGATGTGTTGATTTATTGCTTACTTTATTTTATTCCCAGAATATTTCTACTATTTTTTTTCGTCCTTTTTTTAGCCTCAGCTTTCCAATGTTGAAAACAACACCGGCTATGATTTTTAGGTCTATTGTATTAGGTTTTTTCATTCCCACTGTTTTAGCTTTAATAACTAATTTGTTTTTCCCAGGTTTTAAATGAAGAGGTATGGCCTTGGCTGTAAATGGGTGAGGTGAAACTAAAAATGGAAAAGAGGAAGCGTAGCGATTTAATTTTCATCTAAGTAAAACAAAGAAAGTATATGGATATTTCTCAGGGAAGGTTATTTAAGATAGTTTTCAAATAGAGGCTTGTAGTTGTTAAACTTTGATTCCTTTTACGTCGCTTAGTGATTGCCTTCTGCAAAGGCTTTAAATTGATCCATCCATTTCTGACTCTGCTGTTTGAATTTTCCAGGGAATAGCATCGCCATTAGCTTGATCATTATTCCATTCAACTTAGTGTATTCTACTTCAGAGATGTAGAGCGTTTTATCGTTAGATAATTTTTTAAAACGCGTCGTTTGCGTATTCGTCATATGATCATGTACGTACAGAGCTGTTTTTTCTTCAGGTAGATTCGAAACCATTATTGTTTCTAGTAATTCTATTCTTCTTTTGTCTTGAAGAATGATTTTAGCAGTAGCTCCTTTTGTATTTGGAGTGCCACTCAAATGTTCTATACTTTCAAAACCATCTTGCCACTCTTTGAAATGGTCTTCGTTCTCCCAGAGTCGGACGGCCTGTTCTAAAGGTTTATTAATTTCTACAGTACAGGTATATTTCATTTTCTTGAAGTTTTTAAACAATCTCCTTGGCCTTTTTTAGAATGTTGTAGACTCCTAAGGTAAAACAATTTCAAAATCTTGCAAACTAAAAGCCTGCTATGATACGACTTGTATGATTGGTCGTCCAATCCATAGCGTTAGATTCTTTTAAGCATACATCTGTCTGTCGTAAACTATTTCAAACTACTTCGGTATTTCTTCTTTCGATACTTTTAGATTCGCATTCTCATCGCTCATTATGCTCTGAATGAGAAGGAGGTATAGCGTCCTGAAAATACAAAGCGAGTAAAATCATTTTTCTGATTTTACTCGCTCTAAAGTTGTTGGAAAATTAGTCCGCCTGAAATTCTATTATTACCTAAGTTTTTATCATTTACTATTTGCCTATAGTTAAAGTGATATTCGAGGGTAAAGAATTATTAGGAATTTTTACCGTTGTTTTTATTTCGTCTACACCGATCACTACAGTACTTCACCTCCTCCCAGTTCTTCTCCCACTTTTTTCGCCAGGTAAACGGAAGTTTACAGACGAGACATTCTTTGGATGGAAGATGTTGCTTTTTTTTAGATTTTGAGGAATTGTTTTTCTTCATTTTTTGGAGAATATGAATCTTTTTTACTGTATTTATGAATGTTCCTCTAGTTCTACGATAACCTCATTCTTTCGATTGAAAACCTCATAAGGCGGATTGTATCCCAAGAAATAAAACCGGTTGGTGTAAGCAATTCCTTTTGCCTCTAAAGCTGCAATTAGTAGGGTTTTGTATTTCTCTATTTTATCATCATCAGACCAGCCACCAAAAGTAATGGCCGCTACTCTCTTTGCAGGTACTTCCTCAAATGCTATTTCAGATTGATTTGGTTTGGGGAGAGTTTCTTTATTATACTTTTTTGGAACCATAAACATAACCGTCATGGAATCCTCTAGAGACATCGCCACAGGAGAGGTCATAGCTATTTTTTCTTCTTTCTCATTGCCACCAAAAATATAACCGGCTAGAATAGAAAAACCTTTGCTGGAAGCTTCTTTGTATTCTTTAGTAGAGAGCTTGACAGAGGTGAACAGGCTTGCTTCATATTGTCTGACTTCGAAATTATCATATTCTTTTTCTACAGTGTATGGATAGCTTTCGATATTGTTTTGTCCTTTCATTGCGAATATTTGTACGATGGCGAAGATTAATAATAATACACTAAGTATGATTAAAAGTATTTTCATGATTTTCATTTTTGAACCTTTTTTAGTAGATGAGAGAAGTTGGGGTTATCTCTTGAAGTGTTTTTGAAAACGCTGTGCAAAATCTCATGAGTCTAATTGTTAATACACCTTTATTGTTCAAAAAATAACAGCGATAATTTTTTAGTCGTAACAATCTTTTATGTTTTTGAATGTGTTTTGTGATAGCGACCGATCCAGCTTGAAATGCCAAACATTGTTTTTGATTAACTAAAATATCACTCTTTGGGATGACATTTCGGAAAAGAGGGACCGCTATATTTGTGTTCAAATCCAAATAAAAATGAAACTCAAATTTACTATTGCTCTAGTCGCTTGCTTATTCAATCTTAATCTTTTTGCCCAATATGCAATAGACGAAACTTCTTACAATGAGAAGCTTCATGAATTAATGGATGCTGAAGACATTGAAAAAATAACTAAGCAACTAAAAGAATTTCCAGATTACTTCGGCCCTACTAATAAGAATTACAATAGCTTTAGAAAAAGAACAGCTCATAGCCAGAATAATCATAGCAGTCAAATATTTTCTATGATGGGCTGCGGTGAGACAGACCTACCTTCTAGTCCTAACTGTAACGGTGTTTGTGATGATAATGACAGCAGTGCGGGGCCTGACTGTAACGGAGTTTGTGGTACTGGAGATAGTGCTGGGAGCCCAGATTGTAATGGAGTTTGTGAATCAGGAGAGAGCTCTGGAGGGCCAGATTGTGATGGGATTTGTGATGCGGGAGAGGGTTCTTCTAGCTTAGACTGTGATGGAATCTGTGATGCTGGAGAGAGTTCTTCTAGCTCTGATTGTAATGGAGTCTGTGACGCTGGGGATAGTGCTTCTGGAGCAGATTGCAATGGTGTTTGTGAGGTAGGCGAAAGTTCTTCGGGGCCAGACTGTGATGAAGTTTGCGATGTTGGAGAGAGCGCGTCGAATCCCGGTTGCGATAGCGTTTGTGATGCAGGAGACAGCCCTTCTGGAGTGGATTGTAATGGTGTCTGTGATGCAGGAGATAGTTCTTCTGGTCCTGATTGCAATGGAGTTTGCGATGCAGGAGATAGTTCTTCTGGTCCTGATTGCAATGGTGTTTGTAATGCAGGAGATAGTTCTTCTGGTCCTGATTGCAATGGTGTTTGTAATGCAGGAGATAGCTCTTCTGGTCCTGATTGTAATGGTGCTTGTGATGCAGGAGATAGCTCTTCCGGTCCAGATTGTAATGGTGCGTGTGGCGCAGGAGATAGTTCCTCCGGTCCTGATTGTAATGGCGTATGTGGTGTAGGAGATAGTTCTTCTAGCCCTGATTGCGATGGGAACTGCGGTTCTTCGGACAGTGCTTTTAGTCCAGATTGTAATGGTAATTGTGATTCTGGAGACAGCCCTTTTGGGGCAGACTGTAATGGAGACTGTGATCTCAATGATGGTTTTGGGAGTCCGGATTGTGATGGCTTTTGTGATGCATTCGATCACCCTAATAGCCAAGATTGTAATCCATTACCTGTAGAATTGAGCATGTTTAAAACAATATCAAGTGATTGTCAGCATCAGTTGTTTTGGCAAACGGCCTCGGAAGATAATTTTGAATATTTTGAAGTACAGCAGAAATTACGAAAAGGGGAGTTTGAAACCATTGCTACAATTAATTCATTGGGAACAGAGGAAAGCTCAAAAGACTATAAGTATATCATAGAGGAAGCAAATTATGATGCGTTGTACAGATTGAAAATAGTTGACCTAGACGGAAGCTTTGAATATTCTTCCTTCGTTGCGGCCAGAGGACAATGTTTAAATTCAGTAGAATTATTTCCAAATCCGGCAACAGATCGAGTTAGAATTTCTTTTGGAGAAGTTCCTGAGAAAAGTGTTTATCTAAGTATAACAAACGTACTGGGGCAAACACTAATGTTAAGAAAAGATTTATCAGATCAGTTTTCTTCTAATTCTGTAGACATTGATATCAGTGGCCAGCCTTCAGGATCTTATTTATTTACGTTGGAAGTTGGAGGTGTATTTCAGAATTTCCAAGTTGTGAAATTGTAACTTAATTAAATCAGAAATTAATAATTAAAAAATAGAACAGACATGAAATTACGGAACATTTTATTTTGCTTAACCATCGCTTTATTACAGTTCAGTTTTCAGAGCTGCGAAAAAGATATGTTAGTAGAGACTGAAATATCGGCAGTTAAGGTGGATAAGGAAATAATAGAAATTAATCAGAGAGCAGAAGAACCAACTGCCTTGTATCTGGTCCACTCGGAAGGAGAGGCCATACTAGCATCTGATATTGTGGAATTATTTTTAGATGGTTGGGAGTATCAAGAATTGGTAACCATATCTGGTTATACCGCTACGGATGATTTGTGGACTATTCTTAGTTATGAAAATGACTATCCCAAAAAATTCGATAAAATAAAAATCGAATTAACAAAGCTGAAAAAAGGAACAAGCGAATGGGAAGAGTGTATTAACGATATTTATGAACGTGCTGAAGAATTACCTGGAATAATCGTTTTGGATCAGGACTTAGAATAATATTATTATAATTACTGATCAGCCAATACTGCGGGTAAAATATATTCCGTCATTATTTTATCAGCATCTGGATGAGCATATGGCTTGCCATAGGCAGAACTAGTGATAACAATCACAAAAGGAATATCTTTGAAAATAAATATTTTATTTCCACCATTTCCAGTGCAAAAAGAAACTTCATAGTCTTTTCCATCAACCGTATAAATTTTATTCCAGAATAAATATCCATAGTAAGCATTTTCTCCATGGTTTATCTGTTTTACTTGTCTGGATAAACTCGTTGCTACCCATTGTTCAGGGATGATTTGTTTGTTATTCCACTTTCCTTTGTTCTTATAGAGCTGACCATATTTGGCAAAGTCGACTGCTCGTAGTCTGATGCCACCGGCTGTATTTCCAACTTTCTGGGGGGTGTATTGCCACTCGTAATTTGTAATTCCTAATGGTGCAAACAATTTTTTATCTGCATAAGAAACAAGTCCTGAAGGGACGGATTTATGAATAATGTCTCCAAGGACCACTACACCTGCTGTGAAATATGCATAATCTTTTCCCATTACTTTTTCCTGATTCATCGGGAGGTCGAGTGTGAATTTCACCCAGTTTTTTGTAGGATACATATTCTCTTCATTACCAGGATTGCTCCAGTCATTATCATCGCCGATAAACCCTGAACTCATTGTTAGCAGTGATTTTAAAGTCACCTGATCTTTTGCAGGGCTATAGTTTTCGTAGGATTTTAGATCGTAAAATTCTTTAAGTTCTTGGTCTACATTCTTTATGTGATTTTCTTCAATGGCAATTCCCATCATCGTAGAGGCGAAAGTTTTTCCTACTGATCTAGGGTCGTGCAAGGCATCTCTTTCTGAGCCATTGAAATATTCTTCCAAGAGTAATTCTCCTTCTTTTATTACTACAATTCCATTGATGTCTTCAAATCTTTTTTGAGCAATTTTTTTATTGAGCGCTTCAATTTTAGTTTTATCAAAAGGAGCCTTAGATAGGTTCCATCCACTATTGGGTTTTATTTCTTGAATGGCAATTGCACTCTTGTCAACGGGTATGTCTCGAACGTCAAACGCTATGTTTCCTTTAGCGAGGAGATTTCCAACCTGAAGTTTTTCATTATTTAAATAAGGTCGTACTTCAATGCTTAAGGAATGCTTTCCAATACTTAGCTTGTCCTGACCGCCACCCATTTTCATGAATTTCAACCATAGAAACCAACCCCAAAAATCCAAAGGCTGCGGTGCAATCAGTGGGACTGTATGCTGTAGTTGTTTTGTTTTTGATTCTAAAGTTCCAGCTCCTTTGTTCAGGTTTTCTACATACACAACCTCGTCGTCCACTAAAATAGAGAACTGAAAATTTCCTTTCTGCAAGAGTTCTTCTTCAGATAAACTCGGGTCCAATTGCTGTAAACTTTGAACCAGCGGTTGATCCAAAGAGAAATGAGCGGTCAGGAATTCGTCTTCATTCAAAGTAAACTGTTTGGAAAATGCAGGCTCAGTCGTTCCTGCTTTTTTTGCATTGTTCTTGGAGAAAGAAATAACATTGGCCTTCTCTGAACGTAATTCATTTTGATTGAGCTTAGAATTACTATTGCAAGAAAGAATAGCGAAAGTTAGAAGTGTTACGATAGAAATTAATTTCATCTTTTATATTTTGATTTGAAAGACGAAGATAGATCATTAAGGCTTTGGGAAATTGTATAATCTTAACATCAAGAAATTAGCTTCAGGAATTTTGTAGGTGTAGTTTTATAAATAGATTTAAAATTTGCTATAAAATGGCTCTGGTCGTAAAATCCACATTTGTAGCAAAGTTCGGTCATGGAGTATTGATTTGTTGACATCAGTATAATGGCCTTGTTTAGTTTTAATTGTCTGATGTATTGACCAAGAGTGGAGCCGAAATATTTGTGGAAGCCTCTGGAGAGATGGTTCGGGTGAATGTTTAATTCTTTACTGAGATTCGCAAGTGAGTAATCTGTATCAGTGTCTAAAATAATTTCGCGAAGGTTATTTACCCAGTTGGGTTTTTCTGAGTTGGACTTCAGTCGAGTGCTTTTTATTTTATTGAAAATATCTAAAATTAATAATTCAATACTAGATTGACTGAAGCTATCATTTACTTTAGTTTCATAAAATATCTTATTCATTGAAGATTTAATATGCGGATTTTTTAAATCAAGGCTTCCTTCAAAATCCGTCAAAGAAACATTGTATTTTTTAAACCACTTTGAGTTTAATTCCATATGAAAACCTCTGGTGTATTGCGGTGGCTTTATATTGTAATGCGCATCCTGCCAATTATGAAATAACAAACTCCCTGGTTCTAAGTGATACGCTTCTTTTTTATTTTCTTCAAATAATTTTCCTTGCAGGAGATAAGTAAAATATGGATTCTCATGATAATGCCAATCTGTTTTAGCATGCGTGTATTCTGTATCTGTCAAAGTAAAACCTTCAAAGTTTAATTTTTGGAAATGACTGCCAAAGAATTCTCCTCTTTTTAATTTATTCATAATTATTTCTTTTTTTGAATCCACTGACGTAAGTCTAAATAATTAAATACTCTCTTTTCTTCAGGTTTTTTGTAAAGTACGTCTAGCTTTTCTTTAAAATCAACAATGAGTTTTCGTTTTTCTGACTTGTTCAGCGTATTTAATTGTTTCCCTAGGAACTGGAATAATGTTTTTTCTGTAGTGTAAATAGCTCTTCGGTTTTTTAAATACTTTGGGGTAGAGAGTAATAGGGATTCTAGCAACGTGTAATTTCCAAGCTCAAAATGAATTAATAAATTCATTACTCGTGCAAAATGAAATATTTCTTTTACAACATCCTCCTTGGGGTCATTTATAATTAAATTGTTCCACTTTAGTGCATTATCATAGCGGACATTTTGGAAAAGTAGATAAGCGATTAAATAATAAAAAGTAATTCGATGGTGTTTTTCTATTTTGTTTCCAAAAGTCTCCAGTCCTTTTTCGATTTCCGGAATCCACTCTGTTGCTTTTTCAAAATCCTGTTGACTTAGACTCCAGTTGATGAGCAGTAAATACCGTTGGCGAAAAACCCTCGCCTCTATATTTTTGATGGATTTAAACTCAGGGCGTTCCAGTGTTTTTACCAATCGATTGATTCCTCTTTTTAGAACATCATATTCTCCAATCATCAGGCTATCAATCAGCATATTATTCAAAGTAGCCAAATATCGCTGAGCATGTATTTTCATGAAGTGCGAATTGGATTCGAGGAGATCCAGAAACTGGCTATTTATATTATATGCCTTTTTTACATTGCCCAACATGAATTGATAAATGGAATTAGCTTGATAAAAATACATTCTACTTTTGAAGTTGGTTGCTAATTCAGGGTTTTGAAAAGGAGAGGATTGCGTAAGACTTGCGATGTATTCTTTATGTTCCTTAGTTTGGATTTTTTGAAACTGTGTCTGAAACTGCACCATTTGTTGAGCGAGGTACCAGTATTCATTCGTGTTCGTCAATTGCTCCAACCGCTCCCGCTCTGTTTCATAAACCAGTTGGATAGAATTATCTTTTTTCTTTTTGACTTTTCGAGCAAGCAATTTTTTTCTCAGGCCGCTGAGTACAATCTGTAGATCGAATAATTCATATTGCTCCGCTATCTTTTGCCCTTTTCTAAGTTCGCTGAGTGCAGCAGCAAACAGTCCTTTTTCTACAAGAATATTAACTGCTCCAATCTTATCCTGCACTTTTTCCTCCACCGTCTTCTGACCAAAACGAGCCAGTGACTGAAGGAGCAATTCGTAGAGGTAGCGTTTATTTACCGCAAGGTGTTTCAGGAATTTTGCTCCTTGATGTTCCTGAATCAATTGCTCCTCGTCAAAAACAGGCTGAGCAATCAGTGCGTCTAGCAGATCAAGATAATCCTTACCACCAGTACCGGCTTGTACTTTGATATATCGCTTTTCAGATTTTGTAAGCGTCTTGACTAAATCGTATAGAAAAGTAGAAGATGTCTTCATTAGAAACTTAATTTGAAACCTAATCAAAGGTAGCTTATTTCTATAGTATTTATACTTACTGTTAGATGAATGTAATGTATTTGTAGATTTAGAAACCTTATTATTGACTGCTTTCGTACTTGTAGAGCTAACATTATAGCTATAGATTTGAGGTATAATTAAGCACAGCGCTTACTGATTGCTAATAATTCATCCGAATAGTTTAACAAACAAGGTCGGAGATTTACAAAAAAAATAATCTCATATGGATTTCTCAAAATTAATTTTTCTACTTGTATTTACTGTCTTATTTCAAAGTGTAGCTATTTCACAAGACTGGATTTCTTACCAAAGTCATGGGCAAATCAACGATCTTGTTGACAATGGCGATGAGTTATTATTGGCTACTGACCAAGGATTAGTCGTAGTAGATAAAACAACACTAGAAAAGACATTCTTCGATAAGTCTAATTCTAACCTTAGTAGCAACCACATTCAGAGTATCACAATGGCAGCCGATGGAAGTGCCTGGATTGGAACCTACGATGTGATTATGGCTCGTTTTGACGGTAGCGATTTTGAAGATCCTATTATCCCTTCTGATCCTGCAATCAATCAAAACACACATCTCTACGATTTTAAAATTGCACCTAATGGTGATTTCTGGGTAGGGCTTTCCAATGGTGTTATCCATAGAGAAGGACAAGATTGGACATTCTACGCAGCTGACGAAATCGGATCTACTTTCTTTGAAGCCTGGGATATAGCAATAAGTGAAGATGGGGAAGTATTTGTGGCTTCCATCGATTTGCATCAATTTGAAAATGGTACATGGAATAACCTCACGGAAAATACAGCCATAGAAAACTACAATAGTTCTGACTTGTTTTTCAACAGCACTGGCGATCTTTATATGGCTGGTGACCTCGAAAAGATTGCTCGTTATGATGGCAACGAGTGGGAAACTTTTGACATTGATTTCAATGGCTCTGAAATATTGAAATTTACAGAAGACACAGATGGCGGCATTTATTTCAACTCTTGGAGAGACGGTGTTTTTAAATTGGTCAATGGCGAATTTATAAATCAGTCAGATGCTCAAACAGCTATATTCGACAACAGAAATAATTATTTCTACATAGACGATCAGGACAACCGCTGGTTGAATACCAATATCCACCTCTCTGTAAATGATAACGGAGCTATTCAGTCTACACTCATTTCTACAAATACCTTGGAGACAAATAGTATACAAACGGCTCATAAAGGAGCAAACGGGAATATGTATTTTCTTACGGTTTTAAAGAATAATATATCTGTTGTAGACGCTGATGGAAACTGGTCTTTCCTTCCTCTACCAACACTTGGTACTCCCTTTGAATTTTTGTACGATGTATTTGCTATAGCGGACAATGACATCTGGTTGGCTTCGCAAGTTGGACTTTACCACTACGACGGTACGGATTGGACTTACGAAGAACTAGAACCTTGTCGCTCTTTTGCAAAGGACAGTGAAGGAAAAATATATGTTCGATCTGACAATAGAATTTATGTTTTAGACAATGGAAATATTAGTGAAATCAATACCAGTAATTCCTCTCTAAGCATGCTACCAATCACTGCACACGGCATTGACAATGACGATAACCTATGGATTGGAACTGGAGACTTTAGCGAGCAAAATGTCATTCAACAAAGAACGACTGACGGAACATGGACTACTTATTCTGCAGATGACCATCCGGCGATTGAGCGTATCACAGGTGATTTCCGTTTTGGTAATAATGGAGAGGTATGGGTTCCAAATGACGCTTTCGGAGTAATCAGATTTGATGGAACAACCTTCACCAATCCTTTCACTGGCAATGTAGATCAGGTAGAAAACTACAGAGTTCAGAGCGTTGAGATTGATGGGCAAGGAATGCTTTACTTCTCACATGAGTATGGCGTTACAACTTGGGATGATGGTGAATGGGGAGACCTTGTTATAGAGGATGTTTCTCAAGGAACTTCTTCAAAAGCAGTGATCCAATTTGACGATGCAGGTACATTGTGGTGGGCGAGTAATAGCCAAGGCGTATTCTCTTACAGCGCAGAGACGACCAGCACAGAATCACTTCCTCAAATAGAGACGATATCAAATTATACGATATACCCAAACCCAGCGAGTCATTTCACCACAGTTGAATTTACACTTCAAGAAACCAAAGGGGCTGGGATTATTATTTACAATCAGTTAGGACAAATGATTTCCACTATGGATTTAGGAAAATTAACTTCAGGGCATTTTCACCAGCGAATTGATTTGAGTCAATTTCCAAAAGGAATTTACAATGTGCAGCTAAGAACTGGTGAACGTACTGCTACGAAGGTAGTGATCGTGCAGTAGGTCATTGTTTTGATTAAATAATAAGTGTAGCCAGTGGGATTCTTTTTGGAGTCTCACTGGTTTTTTGTTACCTCATCGCTCGTTCAACAACCTTATCATATCTTTTGTCCATACAAACACTGATATCTGTAGTAATAAATTTGCCGTCTAGGAAAAAACTAAATATAGTCGCTGGACTAGGAGCGGATTGGGCTTGTTCCATGGTTTCTAGTTTGATGATTTTCAGCGGTAGGTTTCTATTCTTTGCAGTTTCCACCAAAGATTCCCTAGCATGAAATTCTGCAAAAGGGCAACGGTTGGAATAGTAAGCGACTATTCCTTTTTTGTGCGGACACTCGCCACTTTTTACACTGTCATTAAACTTCGGAGTTTGGCCTTTAGTGGTAATTCTTTTGACCAATAAACTAAAGCCACTTGATATTCTTTCCACTTCTTCAAAACCCTGTCGCAGTAGCCACTTCGTATCACTCATAAAGTGGAATTTCTTAGTGCCAACGACTGTCACTAATCCATCCTTACCTTGTGTCTTTGCATCAGTGAGTGCTTCTTCTAACAATGCCTTCCCGTATCCGTTCTTTTTATATTTTCCAGAAACCCAAAAGCAATTTATGTTCAAATAGTTTGGAGCTGTAATCGGAATCCAGGCCACTTCAGCAGGTCCATATTCAATAAAGACTTTTGCCCGCTCATCAATCCGCTTGAAAACATAACCGTTGTTGAACTCTTTTTCCAACCAACCTTTTTTCGCCTGATAACTGTCTGCACACTTTTTATCTGAGAAAGCGCAGCAGATGTGTTCGTTTGCGATGTTGGTTTGGTTTAGTTGAATTAGGTTTTTCATCTTTACGTGTGCTTATTGTTATGGGATTTAATTAAAGACTTATTGTCTAGGTTTGCTAGTCCTAATTAAATCTCCCCGCTTGTTGTAATATTCCGTTAGCTCTGGTGACTGAAAAAAGCTTTGATTCATAAGTTGATCTTCATCTGTTGTGTAATGTTTTTTAGTAAAAGAACCATCTGTATTATATTCTGTCCAAACACCAGTTCGGTAGCCCATCCAGAAAGTTCCTTTACTTCGTTTTTCTCCAGTGCCGTACTGATACTGAATATAATCTCCATGCAAAAAACCATTTTTCACGAACTTACTTTTCTTAGCATCATAGGTGGTGTTTTCTCTAGAATTAATATAATTAGCTTCGGTAGCTATAGTGCCATCGTTGTTGTAAGATATACTTAGTCCATTCTTTCTGCCATGAGAATAGTTGATTGTGCTACGGATGGACTTGTCGGAATTTAAATATACCTCTTGTCCATGTTTTTGGTTTTTTTGAAAACTGATGTAAGTCATACTTCCATTCTTGTTATAGTTAACAGATGAGATTTTATCGCCATTAAAATTACAATAGTATTCATTCTGCAATTTACCTTTATAATATCTTTTCCATATACCCTGTCTTTTTCCTTCGATTAAAAATCCTTTGAATTTGATATTGCGATCATCATCATAAATATAAAAAAGCTCATCATCTTCGGTTATATCTGGATATTTTTTAGTGGCAACTAATTTTCCCTTTTTGTCGAAAAAAATCCATGTTCCAATTCTACATCCCTTATGGTAATGCCCCTCTGCTAATGGTTGTCGCTTGCTAGAATCTCTCCCTATTTTATTTAAATAATAGCCATGTTTGTAAACTAAAGTATTGTAATACGGGTGTTCGTAGTTTACTTCAGATTTAGTAATTTGTTTTAATGTTATTCCCGCAGAATCCTGTGTTATCAAAATTGTTTTTCTTTTCCATTTACTCAGGTATTCATAATTTTTAATCATTGTATAAGGTCTGTAAGGTTGTTCTGACCGGACAGGTAATCCAAATTCATATTCTGTCGTTATGGTAATGAAGTTGTTTGGAAGGTCTTCTCGATATCTGATGTACGAACCATGATACAAGCCTTCCTGATAGTTAATTTCACTTTTAATTAGTCTTTTTTCAAACCTTTCATATTTACTATAATGTACCCAGCTGCCATGTGGTTTTCCATTTTTGAAATAACCTTTTGCTACGAGTTTTTCATCCCCTAGTATCTCTTTATATCCAGAATATTTATTTTTTTTAATGGAACTGTATTCTTTTAGGACATCAAAGTAGGTTTTACTCAGGTCATTGTATTTTATTCTTTCTTCTACATTTTTACCATTATGGATAGAAGTAGATAAGTAATCGCAGGCAATCGCTGAATAATGCAAACTATCATTCGTCGGACTAAAAATTAGCCACTCAGAATCAGGGATTAATTTCTCTCCACCAGCAGTCGTGTTCCCACCTGTATGAATGTAGACGGTATCCCGTGGCTCGCCAATGAATTTATTATTTACCAAGGCAATACTCTCAAAACCACCACTAGGTCTAATATAAGTTCCTAGGATTTTACAACTAAAGATATGGTAGCCTTTTGGATTGTAATTCAGTAACTCCGTAATAGAAAATCTATCACCATGACAGGAAGCCGGAAGATTTACAGAAAGGATTAAAAGGCATAGGCATAATATGAATTTATGATATTGCATGTAGTTTATAATTCTTTTATTAAACACAAAGCGAGTCCATCGTCCACTGTCACTACATCTCCATGCTTCACAGAAAAGTTATCCTTTATTAGTCCGTTCCCATCTGGAAGGTAACCTCTTTTGATATATAGAATTTGCGCAGCCCCATAGTCTTTGTAAAGCCCAAAGCCAATGCCAGCATAGGCTGAAATTCTTTTGATTCGTTCTTCAGCCTCGTCCATTAAGGCAGTTCCGACGCCAAGTCTTTGGTACTTTTTCAATACATTAAAATCAACAATTTCAGGTATTCCTTTTTTCTGAAAAAGTGGATAATTAGATTGCCATTTTATAGTAAGGTAGCCTACAAACTCTTGATTGTATTCTGCAATGATTACGTCTCGTTCGCCATTCTCCTGAAAGGAAAAATACTTTTCATATTGAGCGGTGGGCTTGTCCCAGCCTTGTGCTTTAAAGGCGGAGCTGATGACTTCGCAGTCGGAGAGTTGTATTTTTCGGAGGAGGAGTTTTTTATTCATTGTGCTTTATACAAAGTAACGATACCGTATTTAATTCATGTTTTAAACCCTTTATTATAAGGTAGGTTTTCTTAGGAAGAGTAGATTAAGAATTAAATTTTTATTAAAAAAAGCAAAAGCCAAACCTACTCTAAGAAAATCAACTCTGGAAATAATGATTTGAAATTCCTAAGATAACAAACAATACCAAAAGGAAAATAGTAATCATTATAGAATCTCGATGGGCAATATGCGCAACTAAAGCGGTAAGCAAAAACAAACCCACTCCAGCATAAGCCCATTCTTTCACATGAGCGGGGAAGCTCGGTATTAATAATACAATCACCGCCAAAATTTTTAAAACGCCTAATTGTATTCTAAAGAAATCTGGAAACCCCAAGTCCCTGAATCCTTCAATCGTGTTCTGACTAAAGAAATAGGTATAAGAACTAAATAATAAAAATCCAGAAATTAGTGCGGTAGAAACCCAGTATATCGTGCCCATAATTATAAGAAGTATTCTTTTACGTAATTCACTATTTTCAAACCATCAGTATCTGCTTGCGTTTTTAATTGACACATATTCTCAGCCCATTCTGAGGTTCGAATTCTCAATGGAGGGTTTTCCATTTGAGCTACTTTTAGTATTACTTCAGCAACCTCTTGTCCGGTTTGGTAAGGAGAGACGTCTCCGCTAGTGGCTCTACTTTGTGCACCTTCCAGATACTTTTGAAAAATAGGAGCGTACTCACCTGTTGCCATTTTTCCTTCTGCGTTTACTGTTTTTGCTACAGCATTATCCATGAAAGCCGTGGCAATACCACCTGGTTCAATCGTCGAAAGCTTGATTCCAAAAGGCTCTGATACATAAGTGGCGAGGGCTTCCGTAAACCCTTCCACAGCGAATTCTGCCCCACAGTACAATTCATTAAAAGGTTGTCCTACAAGTCCTCCGACTGAAGTGATGTTAATGATGTGTCCTGACCTTGCTTCTCGCATGAAAGGCAAAACAGCTTTGGTTGTTCTGATGACTCCTGTGTAATTTACATCTGTCACCCAGTCTATTTCGTCTTGAGATGTTTGTTCTAATGTCTTTGCAAAACCAGCTCCTGCGTTATTGATGAGCATGTCAATTTTACCATTCTTGACAATGATGGCCTCTACTGCTTTTTTGATAGAAGCGTTGTCCGTTACATCTAGTTGTATAATTTCAATGTCTAAGTTTTCTTCTGCAATCTTTGCTTTGAGGGCATCTGCTTTTTTTAGATTTCTCATGGTCGCATAAACCCTGAAATCATTTTGAGCAAACAGGATAGAAGATTCAAAACCAACCCCTGTTGAGGTTCCTGTGATTAATATATTTTTCTTCATTTGAATTTAGTTTATGTTTTTTGGAGCGAATGTTCATTCCAAAATTGAGTTAAAAAATTTTATTCTTTAATAGCGTCCCAAACCATTTTCAGTTGGTTCTTAAGAGATGCTTTCTTTTTGTTGTCTTCTTGAAAATGTAGTCGGAGATATGAAATGATAGTTCCTCCGATAAATTGCATCATTACTTTAGTTTCAATCCTTTTGATGACTCTTTCTTTCTTCCCGGTTTCTATTAATTCGAGTACAGCCGTTATAGCTTCATAGCCCAGTTCTTTACTCTCTGAAGTGATGATAGGGGAGGCCTGCAATTGTTCTATGAAGTTGAAAAACAGCGAATTGTCTAGGTAAAACTGAATGGCTTGGCTGTAGTATTGTTCAAACTGAGTTTTTAAAGGCTTTTGTTTGTTGAATGCAGAGAATACGGCTTTTTCATTTTGCTTTATACTTATGTATAGTGCGTTGATAAGTATTTCTTTGTTTGGGAAGTAGTTATAAATAGTCCCCATTCCCGTTCCAGCTTCTTTGGCAATAGCTGACATAGGAGTTGCATGAACTCCCTTTTGGGTAAGCAATTTTAAGGCTGCTTCAAGAATGGCTTCTTTCTTATTCATAAGGCAAAGATATATTTTTGGAATGATTGTTCCAAGGTGAGAGAGGACGACTTAAGATTTTCTTTTTCGAAATAGAGTGTTCATGTCGTCGTAGATGTATAGTCCACAAATTCCAATAGTTATCACACCAAGGAAAATTCCTGTTATATCTCCATCTGAAATGATTAAAATGGAAGCTATAGTGAGTAGTGTTGAAAACCCATATCCAATTATGCGTTTCATTATTCTTTTTGGTGTCCACTTTGATTCCTGCTCGATCTCTTTTCTTGTTTTTACCTTTTGATCGTAGGCTTTTTTTATTACATCGTTTCCTTTAATTACCGATTCGTACTGATGAATCAGCTCCTTTTTATTTTTTTTATTCCATCCAAATGTAAATGGATTAGACTGAACAGATGGGGCAACCATACTATTTAGATAGATTTTTTTCTCTGTACGCATGACTGTAACCCTGATTCCATCCCATTGCCATGGAATTGATTTAGTGGCTAAGAAATAATTTTTTGTGTTTGATAAAACAGTCCATTTGTTCAGCATAGCAGCAGCTCTATTAGCGTTTTTAAATTGTTTTTCTGAAAGACGATAATCTAATTTGTCTAAATTTGGGGCTGTTAATTTATGTCTAATCAGAATTATGATTGCGCTGTAAAATAGTAGGGGAGCAAAAAGTAATCTGTAATCCTCCATTGCCATAAACGATGTTAGAATAAATATAGTCCCTACATGAAATAGGATGAGTATGAAGTTTATCCAGTACTCGAATTTTTCACCACTGGTAAGTTGGATTTTTTCTTCATCTATAGACTTTTTGATTTGGTTTGATTCCACAGGGTGTATTTATTTTTCTTTAACATGTAGTTAATATATTTTGATAGATTGGTAAGTGTCATACCCCTCACTCCACATAAGCCTGGCGGACCACTAAAAAATAATACCCATCTCCAATATCTATATACCCCTGATCATAACAATAGTTGTAAGTCTTTCCAGCCTTGGTTGAATACACGTTCGTGAAGTAGCTGAATTTAAAACCTTG